>NZ_JAHSQD010000149.1 GCF_020103755.1 Streptomyces sp. LS1784 | reverse complement strand
GGCCCGTCCTGCCGGGCGCCGACGTTTTCCCCGCACGGGTAATAGGCTGGAGGCAGTCAGCCCGTTACCGAATTCTGGAAGGACCCCTGTGGAGCTCGCCGCCTACGCCGATCTCGCCGTTCGGCTGGTGAACACCGAGGAGCCCGAGCGCGGCACCGACACACTGACCTCCGTGGAGGCGGTGCGTGCCCTGTTCTCCGACTCCTCGCGGGCCGCCGCCCTCGCCGACGAGTCCGACCTGCCCCGGCTGCGGGCGGTGCGGACCCGGCTGCGCGGGGTCTTCGAGGCCGCCGCCGAAGGGGACGAGACCCGGGGGGTCGACCTGCTGAACAGCCTGCTGATGGAGTACCCCGTCAGCCCGCTGATCTCCGGGCACGACTACCTGGACGACGCCGGACGGCCGCGCTGGCACCTGCACCTGGCCGACAACTCGCCGACCGCCACCGCGCACTTCAGCGCGGTCGCGTGCATGGGCCTGGCCGTCCACCTGACCGAACTGGGCGCCGACCGGCTGGGCATCTGCCAGGCCGCGCCCTGCCGCAACGCCTACCTGGACACCTCGACCAACCGCTCCCGCCGCTACTGCTCGGACCGCTGCGCGACCCGCGCCAACGTGGCCGCCTACCGGGCCCGCAAGCGCCAGGAGGCGGAGGCCGCGGCCCGCGCCTAGCGGGTCCTAGACCTCTTCCACCCAGACGCCGAGCCGGCGGGCCAGGCCCGGCACCCGGGCCAGCCGCGGGGCGAGCAGCAGCCGCTCCAGGCGTCGCCCCGGCGCCAGCCAGGCCGGGCTCGGACGCAGCCGCAGCAGCGCCCGGCCGAGCACCAACTCGTCCGGGACCGCGCCGTAGCTGCGGCTGTCGCTGTCCACCGGGCGGTTGTCGGAGAGCAGCCACCAGCCCTTGGCCCGGCGCTCGGCGGCCCGCTTCACCACCAGCAGGTCCTGCTGGAACGGGTGGCGGAAGACCACCACCGCGCCCGGCCGGATCGGCGCGCCGTAGCGGACCAGCAGCTGGTCGCCCTCGCGCAGGGTCGGGACCATCGACGGCCCCGCCACGTCGACCAGCCCGAACGGCAGCGCGCCACCGTCCCGGCCCTGCCTCCCGGCTCCGGCACCCTCCGGCCGCGTGCTCCGCGCCACGACTCCTCCTCCCGATCCGCCCGCCCCCAGTCTGCCGCACGGACCGTCACCCGTTCGATGTCCCGAATGCCCCGTTTCCAGGTCCGCCTTTTGCCCTAGGCCCACCGCCCGATCGCGAAACCGGGAGGGCGGAAGGGTAATCTCGGGCGCGGGAAGACGATCTAAGGAAGGACTCCCATGTTCTCTCGTCTGTTTGCACCGCGCGCCACCGCCCACGCCCACTGCGACCTGCCCTGCGGCGTGTACGACCCGGCGCAGGCCCGGATCGAGGCCGAGTCGGTCAAGGCCACCCAGGAGAAGTACCAGGCCAACGAGGACCCGCACTTCCGCGCCCGCGCCATCATCATCAAGGAGCAGCGCGCCGAGGCCGTCAAGCACCACATCTCGGTGCTGTGGAGCGACTACTTCAAGGCCCCGCACTTCGAGAAGTACCCGCAGCTGCACCAGCTGATCAACGACACCCTGAAGGCCGCCTCGGCCGCCAAGGCGTCCACCGACCCGGCCACCGGCCAGGCCCTGCTGGACCTGATCGCCGAGGTCGACAAGATCTTCTGGGAGACCAAGCAGGCCTGAGCCTGACGCGTCGCCACCCGACCGCCCCCGTCCGCACCGCCGGACGGGGGCGGTCGTGCGTTCACGTCCGATCCGGCGAAGTAAGGGTTGCCTGCCCTGAGTGGCTGTTATGCTGCCAGGGCGTCCGAGGGGGAAGTCCGGTGTGAATCCGGCGCTGACCCGCAACGGTGAGCACGGCCCGTACCAGCCCGTACGACCGCGCCAGCCCGATCGCCCTCGGCCGCCGACCTCCCGACAACTCGCCGCGGACTGCGAGGGGAACGGCGCCCCGGCACGCCTCCGGCCGGCGCCCGCCCCGGCGCACCCGCGGCCCGAGGCAAGGCGCACCCGTGAACCGCGCACCCGTCAACCGTGCAGTCGGCCCGCCCGCTCGTCGAATACCCGTCGTCCCGCTCGCCGCCGGCCTCGCCGCCGCACTGCTGCTCTCGCTGGTCTGCGGGGTCGCCCTCGGCTCCTCCGGACTCGGCCTGCCCCGCGTACTGCGGCTGCTGGGCGCCGGGCTGACGGGCGGCCGGCTGGACGCCGGCGAGGCGGCCGCGTACGCGATCGTCTGGGAGATCCGGCTGCCGCGCACCGTGCTGGCCGCCGTGGTCGGCGCCGGGCTGGCCGCCTGCGGGGTCGCCGTCCAGGCACTGGTGCGCAACGCGCTGGCCGACCCCTTCGTGCTCGGCATCTCCTCCGGCGCGGCCGTCGGCGCCAACGCCGTGCTGTTGTTCGGCGCCTTCGCCTCGCTCGGGGTGTGGGCGGTCTCCGCCTCCGCCTTCGGCTCCGCACTGGCCGCCATGACGCTGGTCTACCTCGCCGCCCGCACCGCGTACGGGCTCACCCCACTGCGCCTGGTGCTCACCGGCACCGCCCTGTCCTACGGCTTCTCCGCCGCCACCACCCTGATGGTCTTCGCCGCCGACCGCGGCGAGGCCGCCCGGGACGCCATGATGTGGCTGCTCGGCAGCCTCGGCGGCGCCACCTGGGGCAAGGTGCCGATCGCCGCCGTCACGGTGCTGGCCGGCCTCGCCTACCTGGCCTGCGCCGCCGGGCGGCTGGACGCGCTCGCCATGGGCGACGAGACCTCCGCCTCGCTCGGCGTGGACCCGGACCGGCTGCGCCGTGAGCTGTTCGTGGTGACCGCCGCCGTCACCGGCACCGTGGTCGCGGTCAGCGGGGCGATCGGCTTCGTCGGGCTGCTGATGCCGCACCTGGCGCGGATGCTGGTCGGCGCGGGGCACCGCCGGGTGCTGGTGATCGCGCCGCTCGCCGGGGCGCTGCTGCTGGTCTGGGTGGACATCGCCTCGCGCACCCTGCTGGCGCCCGCCGAACTGCCCGTCGGGGTGTTCACCGCGGTGCTCGGCGTGCCCGCCTTCCTGGTGATGATGCGCCGCCGCGGCCAGGCCTTCGGAGGCACCCGATGACCGACCTGACCGAGACGGCCGGCGTGACCGGACCGGTGCGGGCCGAGGACCTCGCCGTCGACGCCGTATCGGTGGAGCTGGCCGGCACCCGGCTGGTCCACGAGGTGAGCCTGGCGGCCGCCGCCGGGCAGGTGGTCGGGCTGGTCGGCCCGAACGGCAGCGGCAAGTCGACCCTGCTGCGCTGCGTCTACCGGGTGCTGAAGCCGGCCGGCGGCGTGGTCCGGCTGGCCGGCGACGACCTGCACGCCCTCACCGCCCGCGAGACGGCCCGCCGGGTGGCCGCGCTGACCCAGGAGCACTCCGCCGAGTTCGACTTCACGGTGGCCGAGGTGGTCGCCATGGGCCGGCTGCCGCACCGCCGCCGCCTCGGCGCCCCGGCCGAGGGGGACGGGGAGCGCTGCGCCGAGGCGCTGCGCAAGGTCCGGGCCGGGCACCTCGCCGAGCGGGGCTTCCTGAGCCTGTCCGGGGGCGAGAAGCAGCGGGTGCTGTTCGCCCGCGCGCTGGTCCAGGAGCCGCGCCTGCTGGTGCTGGACGAACCCACCAACCACCTCGACATCGCGCACCAGTTGGAGGTGCTGGCGCTCGCCCGCGAGGCCGGTCCGACGGTGCTCACCGCGCTGCACGACCTCAATCTGGCGGCGAGCCACTGCGACCTGCTGTACATGCTGCGGGCCGGCCGGATCGTCGCCTCCGGTCCGCCCGGCGAGGTGCTCCGACCCGCCCTGCTGGCCGAGGTGTTCGGCGTCCGCGGCACCCCGGTGCGACACCCGGGGACGGGCACCCTCCAGCTGCTGTTCGACCGCCTCGACCACTCCGCCTGATCCCACCCCCTCCAGAGGAACCACCGTGCGCACCAAGGCCGTTGCCACCACCGCCCTGCTCGCCCTCGGACTCACCGCCTGCGGCGCCGAGATCGCCCCGCAGGAGGCCGCCACCGCCTCCGCCCACTACCCGGTGACCGTGCGCAACTGCGGCGACGAGCTCACCTTCGACCGGAAGCCCGCCCGGGTGGTGACCAACGACGTCGGCATCACCGAGCTGATGCTCTCGCTCGGCCTCGCCGACCGGATGGCCGGCTACGTGATGCCCGACGACAAGGGGCGGATCGACAAGGTCGCCTGGAAGGACGGCTACCAGCAGACGGCGTGGCTCTCCAAGCAGCAGATCACCAAGGAGATCGCACTGGACGCCAGGGCCGACCTGGTCTTCGCCGGCTGGCACTACGGCTTCGACGAGGGCCGGGGCGTCACCCCGCAGGCCTTCAAGGCGCTCGGCATCGACTCGTACGTGCTCAGCGAGTCCTGTCGCAGCGGCAAGGGCACCGAACGCGGCGTGATGGACCCGCTGGAGGCGCTCTACACCGACCTGGCCAACCTCGGTGAGATCTTCGACGTCAAGGACCGCGCCGACAAGCTGATCGCCGACTTCAAGGCGCAGATCGCCGCCGTCCCGCAGCCCGGGCGCCGCCCGTCCGTCTTCCTGTACGACAGCGGGCAGGACAAGCCGTACACCGCCGGGAAGTTCGCCGCCGCGAACGAGATCATCGCCAAGGCCGGCGGGACCAACGTGATGGGCGACCTCACCGACAGCTGGGTCACGGCCGGCTGGGAGAGCGTGGTGCAGCGCGACCCCGAGGTGATCGTGATCAACGACTACGCGACGCCCGGGGCCGAGGAGAAGCGGAAGTTCCTCAAGACCTTCCCGGCGCTGGCGAACGTCTCCGCGATCAGGAACGACCGGATCTTCGTCATGGACTACGTCGACCTGGTGGAGAGCCCGCGCAACCCGGCCGCGATCAGCGCGCTGGCCGAGTACCTGCGCACCGTGCCGGCCCGCTGACCGGCCCGGATCCCGCCCCTCCGGTACGGGCGGCCGGGCGTACGCTCAAGGTACGAGCCGACGGAACCGACCGGAGGAGCGAGATCATGACCACCATGGCGGCACCCACCGCCTTCGACACCCGCGCACTGCGCGAGGGCATCGAACGCTGCGACGCCGAGGTCCTCCTGTCGCTCTACGCGGAGGACGCCGAACTGCGCATGGTCGACCGCAGGACCCAGCCCAGCCACCCCCTGGTGATGCACGGGCGGGAGGAGATCGGCGCCATGCTGGACGACATCTACGGCCGCGAGATGACCCACAAGCTGGAACAGGTGGTGGTCCAGGGCGACCACGTCGCCTTCCTGGAGTCCTGCCGGTACCCGGACGGCGTCCGGGTGCTGATGTCCTCGATGGCCGGGCTGCGGGACGGCCGGATCGTCGACCAGACCTCCGTCCAGGCCTGGGACGAGACCGGTCCCGAGCAGTAGGCTCACAGGCATGATCCGCACCGCCGTCGCCACCGACGTCCCCGTCATCCACGCCATGATCCGCGAACTCGCGGAGTACGAGAAGGCCCTGCACGAGGCGAAGGCCACCGAGGAGCAGCTGCGCGAGGCCCTGTTCGGCGAGAACCCGGCCCTGTTCGGGCTGATCGCCGAGGACGACGCCACCGGCGAGCCGGTCGGCTTCGCGCTCTGGTTCCGCAACTTCTCGACCTGGCGCGGCACTCACGGGATCTACCTGGAGGACCTCTACGTCCGCCCGGAGTCGCGCGGCGGCGGCCACGGCAAGGCGCTGCTGCTGGAACTCGCCCGGATCGCCGTCGAACGCGGCTACTCTCGGGTCGAGTGGTCGGTCCTGGACTGGAACCAGCCCTCGATCGACTTCTACAAGTCGATCGGCGCGGTGTCGATGGACGAGTGGACGGTGTACCGGCTCACCGACGAGGCGCTGGCCTCCGCCGGACGGCGCTGAACGGCCGTCCGGAGTCCGGTGAAAGGGTCTGCCACCCTGCGTCGCAATGCCTTACCATGAGTAACTCCCGAACCGGGGTGCGGAAGGCAGAGCGATGGCGGATCCGCGACGCCGGGCCCCCTCCGGGGGTAGCAAGCGGTAACAAGCGGGGTACCAAGAAAGCACAGCGCGCCACCCAGGAGGCAAGGGTGTCCCAGATCGACGGCGATCTCGGTGTTCAGGACTTCGTGGAGGTCCGGCTGCCCGCAGCGGGGGCCTACCTCTCCGTGCTGCGAACAGCGACGGCCGGGCTGGCGGCCCGGCTGGACTTCACGCTCGACGAGATCGAGGACCTGCGGATCGCGGTCGACGAGGCCTGCGCCATCCTGCTCCAGCAGGCGGTGCCCGGTTCCGTACTGTCCTGCGAGTTCCGGCTGGTCGGCGACTCGTTGAAGGTCACCGTCTCCGCCCCGACCACCGACGGCAAGGCGCCCGAACGGGACACCTTCGCCTGGACGGTGCTCTCCGCCCTGGCCGGCGAGGTCGACTCCTCGGTCGGCGAGGACAACACCGTGTCGATCAGCCTGCACAAGAAGCGCGGAGGGTCCCCCGCCCACTAGTCGGGCGCCGGACCGAACCGCACGACCGAGCAGCACCCGCGCAAGGGCCGTCCGCCGCTCCCCCGACCCGGGGCCCGACGGACGGCTCCCGGTACCGCCCCCAGGCGGTACGACCAACGAGACGATTCCGGGGCCACCGGCCCCGGTGCTCCCGGAACGGAACGGGGGAATGGCCGTGAGTGATCTGGACCGTACCGGCCTCGCGACGGCGGGACCTGCCGTACCGACCCAGGCGAGCGTTCCCGGTCTCGCCGCCAACGACGAAGCGCACCCGAAGGACGCCCACCGGATGAGCCACCCCACCGAGCCGACGTCCGAGCCGACGCCTGCCTCCGTGCCACCGCCGGACCCGGTGGACGGGGCGGACCAGGAGGTCGAGGCCGAGCTGCACGGCGCCGTGCCCGCCCAGAGCTCGCACCGCACCGGCGCCCCGGACCGGGAGGCCGCCCGCGCGCTGTTCGTCCGGCTGTCCGCACTGCCCGAGGGCTCCCCGGAGCGGGTCGAGCTGCGCAACCAGCTGGTGCGGATGCACATCCCGCTGGTCGAGCACCTGGCCCGGCGCTTCCGGAACCGGGGCGAGCCGCTGGACGACCTCACCCAGGTCGCCACCATCGGCCTGATCAAGTCGGTGGACCGCTTCGACCACGAGCGCGGCGTCGAGTTCTCCACCTACGCGACGCCGACCATCGTCGGGGAGATCAAGCGGCACTTCCGCGACAAGGGCTGGGCGGTGCGCGTCCCGCGCCGGCTCCAGGAGCTGCGGCTGTCGCTCACCACGGCGACCAGCGAGCTCTCCCAGCGGCACGGCCGCTCCCCCACGGTGCACGAGCTGGCCGAGCACCTGGGGATCTCCGAGGAGGACGTCCTGGAGGGCCTGGAGTCCGCCAACGCGTACTCCACGCTGTCCCTGGACGTTCCGGACAGCGACGACGAGTCGCCGGCCGTCGCGGACACCCTGGGCGCGACCGACGAGGCGCTGGAGGGCGTCGAGTACCGCGAGTCGCTCAAGCCGCTGCTGGCCCAACTGCCGCCCCGGGAGCAGAAGATCCTGGTGCTGCGGTTCTTCCGGAACATGACCCAGTCGCAGATCGCCGCCGAGGTGGGGATCTCCCAGATGCACGTGTCCCGGCTGCTCGCCCGGACCTTGGCCCAGCTGCGGGAGAAGCTCCTGGTGGAGGAGTAGGACTGACGGCCGCCCAGCTCCGGCTCGGCGGCCGTGCGGTCACCCGGCGGCCCTGTGCGCCCCTAGTCCTCGGACGGGGCGTACAGGGCCGCCGTCGACTTCGGGTTCAGCAGGCAGCCGATGCCCGCCAGGCCGAGCACGCCGACCAGCGCGCCGACCGCGACCATCGCCCCGCCGCTCTGGACCATGTAGTAGGCGACCGGCAGGCAGATCGAGTTGGTCAGCACCGCCGGACTGCGGCCCCAGCGGCGCTCCTTGAGCAGCGCGAGGGCGGCCAGGACCGGCAGCACGCCGAGCAGCACGATGACCGCTCCGCCGAACTCGTTCAGGGCCAGCTGCTTGGCCTGGCCGGACAGCGCGGCCACCATGTCCCAGACGCCGACGACGGCCAGCGCGGCGCCCTCCAGAGCCGTGATGGCGGCGCCCAGGGTCAGGGAGGCCGGGCGGCCGGAGCCGGCCGAGGGTGCGGGTGCGGAGGTTTCTGCGGTCACTCCAGCAGGGTAGCCGCCGGTTGGTCCGTACCGACCCGTAGGCTTTCCCCATGCGCGCTCTCCTGGTCGTGAACCACAAGGCCACCACCACCAGTGGCCGGACCAGGGACGTCCTGATCCACGCGCTGCGCAGCGATCTCAAGCTGGAGGTCGCCGAGACCCAGTACCGGGGCCACGCGCGCGACCTGGCCCGCGAGGCGTCGGAGGACGGCACGGTCGACCTGGTGGTGGCGCTGGGCGGGGACGGCACCGTCAACGAGGTGGTGAACGGGCTGCTGGCGCACGGCCCGGGCGAGAAGGTCCCGCGACTGGCCGTGGTGCCGGGCGGTTCGACCAACGTGTTCGCCCGCGCGCTGGGTCTGCCCAACGACCCGGTGGAGGCCACCGGCGCCCTGCTGGACGCGCTGGAGCACGGCCGGGAGCGGCCGATCGGGCTGGGCAAGGCGATGACCGACGGGCTGCCGGACCGCTGGTTCACCTTCACCGCCGGCCTCGGCTTCGACGCCGGGGTGGTCGGCCGGGTCGAGGAGCAGCGCCGGGCCGGGCGCAAGTCCACCCACGCCCTGTACGTCGGCCAGGCGCTCCGGCACTACTTCACCCAGCGTGAGCAGCGCCGCTCCGGCCCGATCTCCCTGGAGCTGCCGGGCCGCGAACGGGTTCCGGGCCTGGTCCTGTCGATAGTCAGCAACACCTCGCCCTGGACCTTCCTCGGCAACCGTCCGGTCTACCCCTCACCGCTCGCCTCCTTCGACACGGATCTGGACGTCTTCGGCATCACCCGGATGACGGCGTTCGGCACGGCTCGAACGGTCCGTCAGATCCTGCGGTCGTACACGTCTTCGAGCGGCGGCGCCCCTCCGGCCGGGCCTTCCGGGAAGCACGTCGTCTCCTATCACGACGTCAGACACTTCACCTTGGTTTCAGAGGAACCGGCCCCGTTCCAAGTCGACGGGGACCATCTTGGAGACAGGAGTCGCGTCAGTTTCACAGGCGTACGGCGGGCACTGCGTGTGATTGTGTGACTGGAAGAGGGCTTCCCCCTTCTTCTCGAACGCACAAGCCCCCTTCACTCCATAGAAGTACTGGCTGTGAGCTAGGCGACACCGAAGAATCCAAAATTCCTCCCCGAAGGGGGTTGTATCCGAGCCCGAGGTTTGCGAACCTCTACATGGCGATCGGGACACATCGCAGCGACGGCAACTCCGGAACCACAGGAGCGCCGACCGCGGAGTGCCCCTCGAATCGCCGAATCCCCCCCAGCACAGACCACCCGGGCCCGGTGGGCCTTTGGTCTCTTTTGCTGTTGCGGGATTCGTGAAAGCGTTCACATTCACAAGCCATTCGATTATGCCGATCGGGCCACCCCCCGCGGCAGGAGGAGTTGGACGACCATGGACTGGCGCCACCGCGCTGTCTGCCGCGAAGAGGACCCGGAGCTGTTCTTCCCGATCGGGAACACCGGTCCTGCTCTGCTGCAGATCGAGGAAGCCAAGGCCGTGTGCCGCCGCTGTCCGGTGATGGAGCAGTGCCTCCAGTGGGCGCTCGAGACCGGCCAGGACGCCGGCGTCTGGGGCGGCATGAGCGAGGACGAGCGTCGCGCGATGAAGCGCCGCGCCGCCCGCAACCGCGCCCGCACCGCCTGATCGCCCAGCGATCACACGCCGTAGCACCGGCAGAACCGCAGTACCGATCGACACATGATCAAAGGCTTCCCTGCACCTCCTGGTGAAGCCTTCCGCACAAAGGACCTTGCCCAGCCGGGTCCCGCGACACCGAGCCCGCCCAGACACTTGATACTGTTCACTTAGAGCAATATCGTGGAGCTGTGGCGCTCACCGTGTGCAACGCACCGGCGAGGTGTCGCACCACCCAGAGCCCCCGTTCCGGCCGACTCCCCCCGACGGCCGGAACGGGTTGAGAGGCCCTGTCGACCCACCCCCCCCGGTCGACAGGGCCTCGTTTCTGTTTCCGCACTTCGGCTTCCGCACTCCGGCGCGTGGAGCGTGCACCCGGCGCTTCCGCCGAGCGCACGCCCCCGCCGTGCGCCTTCGCGCAACGGATTCTCAGCAGCTTTTCAGCGGACCGGGGCCTCAGCGGACCGGGATCTCCAGGACCACCTTCGTCCCGCCGTTCGGGCCGGCCACCATGTCGAAGGTGCCGCCCAGTTCACCGGTCGCCAGCGTCCGGACGATCTGCAGCCCGAGGTTGCCCGCCGTCTTCGGGTCGAACCCCTCCGGCATTCCACGGCCGTCGTCCTGCACAGTGATCAGCAGGTACTCCTCCGGCCGGGCGCCGCCGTTCCAGCTGTCCGACCAGCCCTTCCCGGTCGCCGGGGCCCGCCCGCGCAGCGCGCTGACCTCCAGGTTCCCGGAGGCGGTCGGGCCGAACGCGTGCTCCAGGGCGTTCTGGAGCAGTTCGGTCAGCACCATCGACAGCGGGGTGGCCACCTCGGCGGACAGGATGCCGAAGCTGCCGGTGCGGCGGGTCGCCACCCGGCCGTCCTGGGACAGCTCCATCACCATCGCCAGCACCCGGTCGGCGATCTCGTCGAAGGCCACCTGCTCGTCCAGCGCCTGGGAGAGCGTCTCGTGCACGATCGCGATCGAACCGACCCGGCGCACCGCCTCGTCCAGCGCGGCCCGGCCGGACTCCGACTCCATCCGGCGGGACTGCAGCCGCAGCAGGGCCGCGACGGTCTGGAGGTTGTTCTTCACCCGGTGGTGGATCTCCCGGATGGTGGCGTCCTTGGTCATCAGCTCGCGGTCGCGGCGGCGCAGCTCGGTGACGTCCCGGCAGAGCACCAGCGAACCGGTCAGGGTGCCCTTGGGCTTGAGCGGGATCGCCCGCAGGGTCACCACTCCCCCCTGCGCCTCCACCTCGGTCTGCCGGGGCGCCCAGCCACTCGCCAGCTTCACCAGCGCCTCGTGGACGGCCGAGCGGGAGGGCGGGGCGAGGTCGGCGGTGGCCCGGCCGAGGTGGCTGCCGACCAGGTCGGTGGTGAGGCCGAGGCGGTGGTAGGCGGAGAGGGCGTTGGGGCTGGCGTAGGTGACGATGCCGTCCGCGTCCAGCCGGATCAGGCCGTCGCCGACCCGGGGGGCGGCGTCCATGTCGGCCTGCTCGACGCCGGGGTAGGGGAAGGAGCCGGCCGCGATCATCTGGGCCAGGTCGGAGGCGCTCTGGAGGTAGGTGAGCTCCAGTCGGCTCGGGGTGCGGACGGTCAGCAGGTTGGTGTTGCGGGCGATCACGCCCAGCACCTTGCCCTCGCGCCGGACCGGGATCGACTCGACCCGGACCGGCACCTCCTCGCGCCACTCCGGGTCGCCCTCGCGCACGATCCGCCCCTCGTCGAAGGCGGCGTCCAGCAGCGGGCGGCGGCCGCGCGGGACGAGGTGGCCGACCATGTCGTCCTGGTAGGAGGTGGGCCCGGTGTTGGGCCGCATCTGCGCCACCGATACGTAGCGGATGCCGTCCCAGGTGGGGATCCACAGCACCAGGTCGGCGAAGGAGAGGTCGGAGAGCAGCTGCCACTCCGAGACCAGGTGGTGGAGCCATTCCACGTCGGCCCCGGTGAGGGTGGTGTGGCGGCGGACGAGTTCGTTCAGCGAGGGCACATGGCGAGCGTAGCGCCGCCGGTCCGGGCGGGGCGCGGCGGACCCGCGGACGGACTCGCGGGGGGCTTGCGGGAGACCCGGCGGGGCCTGCCCACTCCCGGGAGTTGTTTAGACCAATTTTCCGAGAGGCCTGGACAACCGAGATTGGTCTAGTCCACAATGAAAGGGCACCAAGGAGAGGCTCTCGCGCAACTGCCCTGACCGCGCGCGACCCCTCCTCGGTCGGACGCCGCAGATCGAGGACCCCGCACAGTTCTCGATCGGGCCCGGCGCCCGACGACAGCTCCGGGCTGCGGTGCCGCATGGGTTGAGGGTCCCGTGTCGGCGCCGTGGCCCGTAGTGCTTTCGGCCCCCGGAGCCATGTTCCGCCGCTCACGGAGCAGGCCCCCGGTCCACCGGCCGTGGACCGGGGGCCTGCTCGCATGCGCAACGGGCTACCTCGTCTCGGTGACCTTGGCCAGGGCGCGCGGGGCGTCCGGGTCCTGGCCGCGGGCGATGGTGACCTCGTAGGCCAGCATCTGCAGCGGCAGGATCTCCAGGATCGGCTGCACCTCCTCGGGCACGCCGGCCGGCAGCGCGAAGCCCGCCGAGGCGGCCTCCACCTGCTCCTGCCGGCCGACCACCATGAGGTCCGCGCCGCGACCGCGCAGGCGGTCCAGCACCGGCTGGAGGGCCTCTCCGCCCTTGCCGTCCGGGACGATCGCAATGACCGGCGAGACGTTGTCCACCATGGCCAGCGGGCCGTGCAGCAGGTCGGCGCCGGAGAACGGGGTGGCCGGGATGTAGGTGGTCTCCATCAGCTTGAGCGCCGCCTCGCGGGCGGTCGGGTAGCCGTAGCCGCGCGAGGTGATGACCAGGCGCTGGGCGAAGCGGTAGCGCTCGGCCAGCGCCTTCACCTCGGCCTTGCGGGCCAGCACCCCGGCGGCCAGGCCGGGCAGCTCCCTGACGGCCGGGCTACCCCCGGCCTTCGGCCGGGGGTAGCCCCATGCCTCCGCGAGGCCCTCGACCAGCAGGTAGAGCGCCAGCAGCTCGGCGGTGTACGTCTTGGTGGCCGGCAGCGCCTTCTCCGGGCCTGCCAGCACGTCGATGTGGAACTCGGAGACCTCGGCCAGCGGCGAGGCGGCGTTGTTGGTCACCGCGAGGGTGATGGCGCCGGCCTCGCGGGCGGCCTTGGTGGAGGCCACCAGGTCGGGCGAGCCGCCGGACTGGCTGACGGTGACGGCCAGGACGTCGGTGAGGTCCGGCTTGGCGCCGTACGCGGTGGTGGTGGACATCGAGGTCAGGCCGGCCGGCTTGCCGAGCAGGATCTCGGTCAGGTACTTGGCGTACAGCGCGGCGTTGTCGGACGTACCGCGCGCGGTGAGCAGGACGAAGCGCGGGTTGCGGGCGGCGATCTGCGCGGCGACCTCGCGGATCTGCGGGGCACCCTCGTCGAGGATGCGCTGGAGGACGGCCGGCTGCTCGGCCATCTCCGCCGCCATGATCCGGCCGGGGACGGGAACGGTCTGCGGGTCGGACATCTGGGTCTGCCTCCGATGAGACGGTTCGACCCCGCTCGGGCGGCTGCCCGGCGGGAACCTCCACGGCGGCGAGTCCGCACACTCGCTGCGGTTCTTCGTCCCGCAATCCTACGGGCGCACCTGCCGCCGGGCACCTCCGTCCGCACGCTCGTGCGCTCCCCGTCACGCCCCTCCGGTACGCCCCTCCGGAGGCGGCAGGGGCGTACCGCGACGGGCGCGACGGAAGGTCAGGACGGCTTGTTGATCAGCTGGTCGATCGCGGCGTCGGCCTCCTTGGTGGCCTGGTCCACCGACTTGCCCTTGAGGATCGCGGTCAGCATGTCCGGGATGATCTTCTGCTTCTCGACCGCGCCCCAGCCGGGGGCCAGCGGGGTGAACCAGGCGTCCGGAACGGCGTTGGCCGCGGCGGCGGTGGTCGGCTTGTTCTTCAGCGGGTTCAGCTGGGTCAGGTTGTTCGGCAGGATGTCCTTGTCGGCCAGCGCCTGCTCCGACTTGGTGCTGGTGAACATCCGGATCCAGTCGGTGGCCGGCGCCACCTGCGGGGACTTGGCGGTGACGGCGAGGTCGGAGCCGCCGATGAAGGTCGGCAGTGGCTTGCCGTCCGGACCGGGCATGGTGGCCACCTTGACGGCGTCCTTGATGCTCGGGTCGCCGGTGACCGGCGCGGTCACGCTGGCCGCCTCGTAGCCGTTGCCGTAGAAGGACGCGGCGTGCCCGCGGGCCATCGACTCGAACTGGTTCTGCTCGTTCACCGTCAGGTCGCCCTTGTTGTACTTGCGCACCAGGTCGACGAAGTGGCTGATGCCCTGCTGGGACTTGGGGTCGCGCAGGGTGCCGTGCCAGTTGCCGGAGCTGTCGAACTTGGCGATGCTGCCGCCGTACCCGGCCACGTAGCTCATCGCGGCGTACCAGTACGGGCCGGGCAGGTAGAGCGGGGAGAAGGTCTTGTCGGCCTTGTTCCGGTCCGCGATCCTGTCCAGCGCGGCCAGCAGGTCCGCCTCGGTCTTCGGGAAGTCGGCGCTGCCGGTGGCCTGCTGGAAGGCGGTGGAGTTGTAGATGGCGACGCGGGAGCCGGCGTAGTAGGGCACGCACCAGAGCTTGTCCTGGTACGTGCAGGTGTTGGCGAGCGCCTTGATCCAGCTGTCGGAGTTGTCGAAGGTGCTGCGGTCCACCGGGGCCAGCGCGCCGGAGAGCACGTACTTCATGGTCTCGGTGTTGCCCAGCTCGACCACGTCGGGTGCGTTGCCGTCGGCGATGGCCTTGTCGAGCCTGCTCACCTTGTCGGCCCACCCCTGGTAGGAGAGCTTGAGGCTGACGTTCGGGTACTTCGCCGCGAACTCGTCGTTGACCCGCTGGACCAGGTCCGGCCAGTTCTTCTGGGCGTCGTCCATCAGCCAGACGGTGACGGTGCCGCCGGCGGCCTTCGGGTCCGCGGAGCCGCTCGCGCCGCCGTCGCCCGCGGGCTTCGCGGACGAGGAACAGGCCGTCAGACCGACCGCCAGTGCCATGGTCCCGAGCGTCGACACGAGCTGACGCTTCTGCACGCCATCCTCCGAGGGGTGTAGAGCCGTGTTGCCCGCCGGCAGCGTGATTGGCGCCCGCGGCGGAGAGTCCGGACAGGGGGCGGCGAAGAGCTTCAGGGAGGGCCGATACCACATCCGGCGAGGTTGAATCTCGAACCGGATGACTGGACTCTGGCCTAGACCATAGGTGGTGTCAACGACCAAAAGCCTTAGTCGGGTGGGCCGTTGCAGAGCTGTTGTACCGCATGGCGGCCAGTCGCCGTTCCGTCACCCTCGGTGGATCTTAAGGTGGATTTAAGGCCTGCTTGAGGGAGCACGGTCACTCGACGAACCCGCAGGTCAACCCCGTGGAAACGGAACGGGCCCGCCATGCGACATGCGCATGACGGGCCTGTCGGCCGACGCCTGCCGGACACGACCGGTGACGTCTCGTCGATCGGTTCAGCCGACCGCTCCCGGCTGCCCGGTGAGGACCTCCACGGCCGCCAGCCCGCAGACCCGGGCGGCGCCGTGGGTGGCGATGTGGAGCGCGCCGACCGGCTCGGACTGGGGCAGGCCCATCTCGACCACGGCGGCGTCCGGCCGGGCCGCCACCAGGCGGCCCAGCGCGGCGGACATCCACGCGTGCCGGTGCACGTCCCGGACCACCAGCACCAGACGGCGCCCCTCGGCCCCGGCCACCAGCTCGTCGACCAGGGCGTCCAGCAGCTCCGGCGCGGCCTCGGCCGCCGACACCTCGCGGGTACGGGTGCCGGGGAAGCGGTCGGCCAGCATGCCGGCCACGCCCCACGGGGTGACGTCGCCGACCGCGATGTTCGGCTCGTCCGAGAACGAGGCCACGTACGGGCGCTCGCTCACCGGCGGCACCACCAAGCCCGGCGACCGGACCACCCTGAGCGCCCGGCGCGCGGCCCGCAGGCCGACCGCCAGGTCCGGCTCGACCCGCTCGCCCTGGGCCGCGATCCGGCCCCAGCTGCCCAGCGACCGGACCCGCTCGGCGGC
>NZ_JAHSQD010000148.1 GCF_020103755.1 Streptomyces sp. LS1784 | reverse complement strand
CGGGGCGGCATCCGCCGTCGGGGCCGGGGCCGGCCGTGCCGGCCACCACAGGGAGCGGCCGAGGAGAGCGGCCAGGGCCGGAACCACCGCCAGGGAGAGGACCAGGGCGGAGAGCAGGATGCCGAGGGTCAGCGAGAAGGCGATCTGCTCGCTGCCCGGGGTGGTGGCCAGGGTGGCGAACGAGCCGGCCAGGACGATGCCGGCCGTGGCGACGGCGGGCGCGGTGTGCCGGACGGCGCGGGCCACGGCGGCGCGGGGAGGGCCCGGTCGGTGCATCTCCTCGCGGATCCGGTCGGTGATGAGGATGTTGTAGTCGGTGCCCAGGGCCACGACGAACAGGAACAGCACCAGCGGGAGCGTGAAGGCGACGCCGGGCTTGCCCAGGCCGTGCTGGAACAGCAGCGCGGCGGCACCGAGGGTGGCGGCGAAGCCGAGGCCGACGGCGAGCATCAGGACCACCGGGGCGAGCAGGCTGCGCAGGAGCAGCAGCAGGATCAGGGCGATCAGGGCGGCCGCGACCGGGAAGACCACCCGCAGGTCGTGGTCGACGGCGGTGGAGATGTCGGCGAAGACCGCCGCCGTGCCGCCGACGTGGGCGCTCGTCCCGGCCGGGGTGTGCGCGGCGACCGCGGCACGGACCGGTCCGGAGGCCAGGTCGCGGGCCCGCTGACTCTGCGGGTCGGCGTTCAGGTAGAGGTCGATCCGGGCGGCGCGGCGGTCCTCGCTGAGGACGGTCCGGCCCACCTGGCCGACCCCCTCGACCCCCGTCAGGGCGCGGGAGAGGCCGTCGAACCGGCCGGCGTCGAGGGTGCCGCCGTCTGCGGCGACGAGGTAGACGCTCGTCGGGTCGGACACGCCGGCCGGCAGGGCGCGGGAGATCTCGGCGGCGGTGGCCGTGGCCGCCGTCGTGGTGCCGTCCGCCAGGCTGTAGTCCATCCGGACCCCGACCGCACCGGCGGCCAGTGCACCGAGCAGGGCGACGGAGGCCGCCAGCAGCGCCAGCGGCCGGCGGGCGACGAGGCCGCCGAAGCGGCCGGCGACGCCGTCCCGCGGAACCCGCTGCAGACCGCGCGAGGGCCAGAACATCCGGCGGCCGCAGGCGGCCAGCAGGGCGGGCATCAGGGTGAGGCTGCCCAGCAGCATGACCAGCACCGCGACGGCGATCGCCGGGCCGAGCGACCGGAACTGGCCGAAGGTCGCCACGCCCAGGGTGGCGAAGGCCGCGACGATGGTCAGCGCGGCGGAGGTGATCGCGGTGCCCACCCGGGCCGACACCTCGGCGGCGGCCTCCCGGGCGGGCTGGTCGGGCCGTGCCCGCAGGTGCTCGCGGAACCGGAAGAGCAGGAACAGCAGGTAGTCGACGCCGATGCCGAGCAAGACCACGGAGATCAGGCTCGGGGTGGAAGCGTCCAGCTTCAGTCCGGTGAGCGCCGCGGCGCCGGCCACGGCCCCGCCGGCCACGCCGCCGATCACGGCGACCGCGAGCAGCGGCAGCACGGCCGCGAGCACGCTGCGGAACACCAGCACGTTGAGCAGCACGATCAGCACCGTGACGAGGGAGCTGCCGACCAGGGCGGCGGTCCGGTTGGCGTCGGCGCTGTCGGAGGCCTGGGCCAGGCCCCCGGTGAACCCGGTGCGCATCCCGAGGTCGGCGAACCGCGCGCGGGCGTCGTCCCGGAAGGCCTTGTAGACGCCCCGCACCCCCTCCTCCATCGCGTTGCCGGTCAGCTCGACCGCGAGCAGTTCGAAGGTCCGGTCGGGCGCCACCGCGGCGGGCGCGATCCGGGGCGTCTGGGAGCGGTCGGGCACCAGGAGCTCCGGCTCCTCCTCCTTCCTCGGCATGACGACCCGGCGCTTGGCGAGCTTCGCCGCCTCGGCCTCGACCTGCTGCTGGTCGGCGACGGTCAGCGGCGAGCCGTCGGTCCGGGCGACCAGCACCGTGACCGTGGTGGCGTCCGGGTTCACGCCGAAGTTCTCCTCGGCGATCCGCAGCGCGGCCGCCGAGTCGTAGCTGCGCGGCAGGAAGTCCCCGCTCTGGGACCCGGTCACCCGGGCCATCAGCATCGGTGCCAGAACGGCCAGCCCCATGCCCAGTACCGCCCAGACGGCGATGACCTTCCATGCGTGTCTGGTGGAGAACCCGGTCAGTGCGCGGATCACGATTCCTCCGGCTGATGGACGCGAACGTCGGTGTCGGCGCCGGGGGTTCCCGGCGTACCCCCAGACCATCAGGACGAGGGGGTGCCGGGCGTCCTGGCAGCGGACGATCCGCGCCGGGGCCTGAGGTCCTCCGCCCGGGGCGGGACCGGGACCGTGGTCCTGGTCCGTCCTCCCGGCGTCGGCCGAGGGGACCACGTCCGGGCCGCCGGGCCGGTGCCAGAATGGCTGCGTCAGTGATCAACCAGGAGGACCAGATGGACGGGCGTCAGCGCTCCGGGGCGGCCGTGGACACGGACGGGCCGCCGAGGGGGCGTACGGGGAACGACCCCGGCGGACTGCCGGGACCGCGGACGGACGGACTGCCGGGACGGTGGACGGACGGGCTGCCGTGGACCCAGGCCGACGCCCTGGTGGCCGTCTGCGCCGGCACGCTCGACCTGCTCGGGCACCTGCTCCTCGGCCAGGTGGCCGGCGGCCGGGGCATCACCGTGCCGGTCTTCGCCCTGGTCGTCCTGTCGGGCCTGCCGCTGCTCGCCCGGCGCAGCCGCCCGCTGCCCGCGCTCGCCGCCGTCCTGCTCCTCCAGACGGCCATCGACCTCTCCAGCACCCCGCTCGGCACCCACTTCGGCGCCGTACTGACCGTGGCCCTGTTCGCCGTCGGCCGCACCTGCACCCTCCCGGTGACCGCGGCCGCCGTCGCGGCGACGGCGGTGGTGACTCCGCTCGGCCAGGGCCACTTCCACAACCTGACCTGGGAGGGGGTCCTCGCCGCGCCCCTGTCCGCCGCCCTGGTGGGCGGCACCGGCCTGGCGGTCTCCCGCTGGCAGCGGGAGGTGGCCGCCAACCGCCGGCTGCTGGCCGACCGCGCGGTCGCCGAGGAGCGCCGCCGCATCGCGAGGGAACTGCACGACATCGTGGCCCACCACATCACCACCATGCAGCTGATGGCCGGCGGCGCCCGTGCCAACCTCGGCAACCCTGAGGTGGTCCGGGACGCGCTGGTGACCCTGGAGTCCTCGGGACGGCTGGCCCTGCGCGAGATGCGCCAGTTGCTGAACGTCCTGCGCGCCGGTGACGAGCCTGACGCCGCCCCGCCGCTGCCCCAGCCCTCGGCGGAGGAGGTCGACCGGCTGGTGGACGAGTCCTGCCTGGCCGGGCTGCCGACCGCGTACACCGTCGACGGGCCCCGGCGCCCGCTACCGCCGACCGTCGGCCTGACCGTCTTCCGGATCGTCCAGGAAGCCCTCACCAACGCCCGCAAGTACGCCGGCCCGGCCCGGGCGTCCGTCCGCCTGGCGTACCACCCCGACCGGGTCACCGTCGAAGTGCGGGACGACGGCGGCGGCGTCCCCGTACCGGAGGGCGCCCCGGGCGCAGGCCCGGCGGGGTACGGCCTGATCGGCATGCGCGAACGCGTCGCCCTGCACGGCGGCACCCTGGAGACCGGTCCCCAGCCGGGCGGCGGCTTCGCCGTGGTGGCCGAACTGCCGCTGTCCCCCACCGAATCGGCCGAGGCCGCCCTCCAGCACGGCGGGGCCCTCCGGTGACCGGCACGGCGAGCGGCGCCGGGCCCGTGCCGGCAGGCGGCGCCGGGCCCGCCCCGGCGATCAAGGTGCTCATCGTGGACGACCAGCCGCTGGTCCGCCGCGGCCTGTCGCTGATCCTCTCCCCCGACCCCACCCTCGCGGTGGTCGGCGAGGCCGAGGACGGGGAGCGGGCCGTGGCCGCCGCCCTGCGGCTGCACCCCGACGTCGTGGTGATGGACATCCGGATGCCCGTCCTGGACGGCGTCGGCGCGACGGAGGAGCTGGCCCGCGTCCTGCCCGGCTGCCGCGTGCTCGCCCTCAGCACCTTCGACATGGACGAGTACGTGGTGGCCGCGCTGCGCGCCGGTGCCCACGGGTTCCTGCCCAAGGACGTCTCCCCGGAGGACCTGGGCGCGGCGATCCGGACGGTGCACGCCGGGGAGGCGGTGGTCGCTCCGCGCCTGCTCACCCGGCTGATCTCCGCCTACGTCCGGACCCCGGCGGCCGCCTCCCCGCCGCCGGCCGCCGTCGGAACGGGCGAGCTCACACCCCGGGAGGTCGAGGTGTGGCGGCTGATCGCCACCGGCCTCGACAACACGGCCATCTCGCTGGCCCTGGACATCAGCGTGTCGACCGTGAAGAACTACATCACCAGCATCTTCGGCAAGCTCGAGGTCCGGGACCGCGCCCAGGCGGTCATCGCGGCCTACGAATCCGGCCTGGTCACCGCCCGTACGGGGAACGGCGACCGGGCCGGAGGAGGGGTGCTCTAGAGAGCAGCGGAAGCGGCCGTCGCCGGGCGCAGAGCGCCGTGTCGAGCACGGCCTCGAAGTGCTCGACGCCCTTCGGCGCGGGCGCGACGTTCGCGGTGACGGCGACGGTGGCGGCACGGACATCCGATGCCCGAAGACAACGTCTGACTCCTCCAGCGGCGGGCCGAGCACGCGGCCCTCACCAAGTTGCTGGACACCCTCCGCGCCAAGCCCGGACGCGCCGTCCAGGGCGCCGGCTGCGGCGCCGCCCCCACCGGCCCCGTCCCGCTCACCCTCGACCTGAACCGTCACCGAAGGACCCGGCCATGACCGACGACGCCCGCGCCAAGCGCGCCCGGAAACTTGCCACCGCAGCGAAGGCCGAGTCCCCGGCCAGGACTGCCGCAGCAGAGAAGGCGATCCGCATCCTGGTCAAACGCGGTGAGCCGATCACCTTCCAGGCTGTCCAGCGCGAGGCCGCCGTCTCCCACGCCTTCCTCTACAACCACCCAGACCTGCGAGGACGCATCGAACGACTCCGGGCCCAAGCCCGCTCCGCTCCCGCACCGCCACCTCCGGCGGACGAACAGAGCAAGCTCGTTCGCGCACTGACCGGCCAGATCACCCGCTTGACGAAGCTTGACGAAGTAGCACCGAGAAGATGTACAGGCCCTGCGGGACACACTTGAGCAAGCCCACGGCGAGAACCTCGACCTCCGACGCGAACGCGCCCGCCGCGGCGGAGTCACAGCAGTCGCTCAGTGAATGCCGACCCGATCAGCCATCCATGCCGCGTGCTGACGGATGCGGGAGAGATCGTCGGGAAAGCAGCTTTCCCAGCCCTCGTCCAGACGCATCCATGCCACCGGCTGTCCGGCCTCTGCGACCAATGGGGTTGCTGCATCATGGACCGCGGCATACGACAACCCGAGAGTGACGGGAAGGTCGGGGTGATAGGAGCGAACCGCAACGGCTGCCGGCTCGGGCAGCAGTTCCGCCCGAAGGCCCGTCTCTTCGAAGAGCTCCCGGATCGCGCCCTCGCGCGGCGTCTCCCCGGCCTCGACCTTCCCGCCGGGCGGAACCCACCCCCGCCACTGGTGCTTCACCAACACCACCCGAGCAAGGTCCTCATCGAACACCCAGACCTCGGCTCCAAGAGGCTCCATCGGCCCTTGCCTGGCAGCGGCCAGCCACTGGCGGGCCCCGTCAAACTCGGCCACCGCCCGCCGGGCATCGATGACCGCCGCCTCGACGGCACGCTCGTCGACCACATTCCGATCCATCGGGCCAACATACGGTGACCCACCGACATCGAAGTCACGTCGCATCGATCTCATGAACGTCTCAACCAGCGGAAGTATGCGGAATCCGAACGCGAACCGTTGACAACGACCGGGGTGGGCAAGACCCACGTCGCCCGGGCCCTCGGGCACCTCGCCATCCGTCTGGGAGCCAACGTCCGCTTCGCCAAGACCAGCCGCGTCCTGGCCGAGCTGGCCGGCGGCCATGCGGACCGCACCTGGGACAAGCGGATGCGCGAGCTGATCCGCCCCGACGTCCTGATCCTGGACGACTTCGCGATGCGCCAGCTGAGCGCGGCCCAGGCCGACGACCTCTACGAGCTGGTCAGCGAACGCCAGGGCCGTTCTCTGCTCATCACCAGCAACCGGGCGCCCAGCGACTGGTATCCGCTCTTCCCCAGCCCTGTCGCCGCCGAGTCACTGCTGGACCGGCTGATCAACACCAGCCGCCAGGTGATCATGAACGGCCCCAGCTGCCGGCCGAACAAGCGCCCCAAGAACCCTTCCGAGAAGGGAAGTTAGCCGGTGACGGTGCCCCCCAGAGGCTCAGGCGCTGGGCGGGTAGGCGTCGTGGGACTGCGGATCCCACAGGACCAATCGGTACTCCCCGGCAAGCTCCTCGATCGCCTTGATCGCGGCGTCACTCTTGGAGGAGTAGCTCAGGCGCCTGTT
This sequence comes from Streptomyces sp. LS1784, assembly GCF_020103755.1. Lineage (GTDB taxonomy): Bacteria > Actinomycetota > Actinomycetes > Streptomycetales > Streptomycetaceae > Kitasatospora. The sequence goes on along the minus strand of NZ_JAHSQD010000148.1, from coordinate 9,440 downwards.
CGGCGGCGTCGGAGTAAACGTGCAATGGCGCCGGTGCCTGCTGCTGTTCGGGCTGGTCGGTCACCGGTCACTGCGGCTGGGCCTCGACGCGCCCGTCGAGACCTACCTGCCGGGCCTCGTCCGCGGGAACGGCATCGACAGGCGGAACATCACCGTCCGTCAGGTCCTCCAGCACACCAGCGGGCTCCCGGACTACCTCAAGGGCGATGTCCCGCCCCGCTACTACGAGCCGCGCGAACTCCTCGACACCGCGCTGCGGTTCAAGGCCGACTTCGCCCCGGGCGACCGGTTCAAGTACAGCAACACGAACTACATCGTGGCCGGCCTGATCATCCAACGGGTCTCCGGCCGCCCGATCGCGGCGGAGATCGACCGCCGCATCATCAAGCACATCGGCCTGCGCCACACCTACTTCCCCGCCCCTGGTGACACGACCATCCGCGAGCCGCACCCCAAGGGCTACTACCGGGACACCCCGGACGCGCCGCTGCGCGACGTCACGGAAACGGACCCGTCCTTCGGCTGGGCGGCCGGTCAGATGATCTCCACCAACTCCGACCTCAACCAGTTCTTCTCCGAACTCCTCCACGGCGACCTGCTCCGGCCCGCCCAGCTCGCCGAGATGAAGAAGACCGTCCCCGCCGAGAACCTCGGCCCCAGCGCCGCTTACGGGCTCGGGCTCGTGAGCAGGCCCCTGCCCTGCGGCGGGGGCCGCTACTGGGGCCACGGCGGCAGTTTCCCGGGCTACGAGACCCGGGGCGGCGTCACGGAGGACGGCAGCGCTGCGGCGGACATCGCGGTGACGACGCAGCCGTCCGACCCGACCGCCATGACGCACGTCGAGGGCCTCGTGGAAGCGGCGCTCTGCCGCTGAGACCGCCAACGTCCCGCTGCCGGGACCGCCCGGCACCGGGGCACCCGGCACACTTCGGTGCCGGGCGGCCGCAGGCGACGCAGGTCCGGTGCCGTTTCCTGCGGGGTGCGGGTCAGCGGGCAAGTTCGTCCGGCGCGGCGGTGGCGAAGGCGTGGTCCTGCTCGGGGGCGCCGCCGCCGATGCCGAGGGCGGCGACCAGCCGGCCGTCGCCGCGTACGGGGACGCCTCCGACGATGAACAGCAGCGGACGGTCCAGCGCAGTGGGCAGGGAGTGGAACGGCCCGTCGGACTTGGCGAGGTCGACCAGGTCGGCGGTCGGCGCGTCGAGCTGGAGCACGGTGTAGGCCTTGCGGGTGCTGATCGACTGATCAGCCGCTGCCCGGACCGGTGAAGGCCTCCCCGGTGCGGCCGGCGCCGATCGGGTGACGGACAGGAGCAGCCGCGTAGTCCGGCTTGCGGGCCCGGTCCGCGCTCGCAGGATTGGCTCTGGGGAGCGCCGGACCGTCGCCCGTCCTACGGCTCTCCTCGCTCCGTGCGACAGACCGAGCGGACCCGGGCGGCCGGTGGACCCGACAAGAAAGAACGCCATGCCTACTGTGACCACGCGTGACGGTGTCGAGATCTTCTACAAGGACTGGGGCGCCGGACGACCGGTCGTCTTCATCCACGGCTGGCCGCTGAACGCGGACGCCTGGGAGGACCAGATGAAGCTGGTCGCGGACCACGGCTTTCGCGGCATCGCCCACGACCGCCGGGGCCACGGCCGCTCCGGCCAGCCCTGGGACGGCTACGACTTCGACACCTTCGCCGACGATCTGAACGACCTGTTCACCGCGCTCGACCTGCGGGACGCGACCCTGGTCGCCCACTCCATGGGCGGCGGCGAGCTCGCCCGCTACATCGGACGCCACGGCACCGCCCGGATCAGCAGAGCCGTCCTGCTCTCGGCGATCCCGCCGCTGATGATCAGGACGGACAGCAACCCCGACGGCGTGCCCGCCGAGGTGTTCGAGGGCATCAGGGCGGGCGTCCTCAAGGAACGCTCGCAGTTCTGGAAGGACCTCGCACCGGCGTTCTTCGGCGCCAACCGCCCGGGCAGCCAGGTCACGCAGGGCAACCGTGACGCCTACTGGCTGATGGCCATGCACCAGAGCATCAAGGCCGGCGTGGACTGCGTGACCGCCTTCGCCGAAACGGACTTCACCGAGGACCTGAAGAAGTTCGACATCCCCACCCTCGTCGTCCACGGCGACGACGACCAGATCGTGCCGATCGACACCACCGGCCGCAAGGCCGCGCAGCTCATCCCGAACGCCGTGCTCAAGGTCTACGAGGGCGGCTCCCACGGCATCGCCCTCGTCCCCGGTGAGAAGGAGAGGTTCAACCAGGACCTCCTGGAGTTCCTCCAGGGCTGAGACCGGCAGCGCTCGTCGACCGGGACGCCGGTTCGCCCCGGGTGCGGCCTTCGTGCCGCGCCCAGGCGCCGGCATCGGGGGCGAAGTACCGTCGCGACGAAGAACGAGCACTTCCGCTGGATGCTGCAGCGCGCGATCGACGCCGGGATCCCGTTCGCGCCGGTCCTTGCGCGTATCCGGTGACCGGCCCGTACCCCGCGGGCCCGGGGTCCCGCAGATCCATGGACCAGGGTGGCGGAGCGCTCTTCGCCGCCCCGTCTCCCTACCACGGACATATCGGGAGGACAAGGGCCTTCACCGGGGAAATCCGGGCGGGACAACGTGCTGGTCAAGGGGCAGGACAAGGGGTTCGGTCAGACGGCGGACAAGGGGCCGGTGTGCAGAGTCGGCGGCGCCTGGGCCGGCGCCCGGGCGCCGGAACTGGCCGAAGCACTCAGCTGTAGCGGCGGCGATGCCGTCGTACGACTCTCCCCGTCCGTGGTTCCGGTCCTGGAAGCGACGTCTCAGATCGACATCGCCTCCTACTCCCTCGCGCCGGTCATCGCCGCAACCACCTGCAGGTGGTTGCATGCGGATGGCGGAGACGCGGTGGAGGAGGAGGCGAACGGCGACGGGGCCGACTCGGACGACATCGGGGGCGAGGGCCCCTCCCCGACAGGAACGGCGGACTTGCGGCCCGCCCCCACCGACGGGCTTCTCGATCGCTACCGTCAGATCGCCGGCCGGCCGGTAGTGGTCCCACATGCCGGGAGTGTGCAGGGAGCCGCCCTGTCCGGTCTCCCCCGCCCACCGGGCTCCGGACAATTCGGGGCGGACTCGGCCGCAGCTGTCGGCGGACTCGACGGAGTGCTCCACCAGGCCGAATTGGTCGGCCCACCACAGCACTCTCCTCATCGGAATCGGGGTCTGAGAGGCGCAGGCCAGGAGGAGGACCGGCACCGAGTCCTACCGCTACCAAGCCATCGCCGCCGAACACGCCAAGCAGGGCGCCTGACCGGCGGTCGGAAAAACCTGCGCGGTCGTCGACCGCGGAGCGGATCAATCGGACGGCGTGAGCGAAGACCACACGCCGAACCACTGCTCGGCGCCCCACGCCTCGAACCGTTCCAGCTCGGTGAACCCCAGCTTCGCCGCGAGGCGCATCGAGCCGGCGTTGGCGGTCTGGGTGTAGAGCACCACCGGCTCACCGGGCAGCGTGCCGGCAAACCAGTCGAGTGCCGCCGTACACGCCTCGGTGGCGTACCCGTGGCCCCACGCCTGCGGTAGGAACAGGTAGCCGAGCTCCGTCTCCCCAGCCTCCAGACGGCGACTACTCGCACTCTCGGGGGCGTGCGGTTTGAGCTGGACCGTGCCGATCATCGCTCCGTCGAGCTCGACCACGAACCAGCCACGGCGCTGCCCGGGCACCTCGGGCACCGCGCGTTCGAGCTCGGCGCGCGGTCGAGGGCCACCAAGGTAGGTGTTCACCTCCGGCGAGGCGTTCAGCTCGATGACCGCCGCGCGGTCCCGGGCCTCGGACTCGCGGAGTACGAGCCGCTCGGTCTTGATCGGGGCAGGTGGCCAGGCGAGGGGTCTGGGGTCAGCCATGCCAGCCAACCTAGCCAGCAGGCCCGGAAACGATCAAGACGCGCGGACCGATCAAGCCACCGGCCCGACCCTCGCCCTCACCAACGGGGCCGGGCCCTACACACCACGCCTGTCAGGGACGTGACCCGCTTGACACCTGCGCATGGCAACCACCCGGCCTGCCCCGAGCCGGGGCAGGCCGGGTGGTTGCCATGCGGGTGCGAGCGGCAGAGCTTGACCGTGATGGGCCTCAGGCCTACAAAGCCATCCTGGCGTTGGACGGCGGCGGCTTCCTAACCAGCGGGGTCCGCACAAGCGGGGGGTAGCGGCGCGCGAGCTGTGTTGGTTCGAGCGTGCGAGGGACGAGGAGCGGAGCGGACCTTGTGACGCTCGCCGCAGAAGGACCTTCCGTCGTCTGACAGGGGCGCACGGAGGCGGGTACCGCCGCCCCAGCCAGGACCGGGAGAACCCGGATACCAGCCCTGACTCTGTCAAGGAGCGAGTTCGGTTTGGCGAAGTCTGCGGAATACCGCCGGAGTCGTCCATCCGCGCAGCGTGGCGTGGATCGTCGATCGGAACGCCGCCTGTGCTGTGGGGGCGTCGAAGGCCCCGGCGAGTTCAAGTGTCACAAGCCCGTGCAGGGTCACCCAGAGTGAGAGGGCGATCGACGTTGCTGGGCCGTCGAGGACGGACTCTGTCACGGCCCGGTCGATCGCCGCGGTGAGCGGCCGAATGGGGTCACTCGTACCGACCGCTCCTGACGGTTTGAAGGACTGCACTCCACCGAACAGCACTGAGTACAGGTTGTTGTGTTCGCGTCCCCATCGCCGGTATGCCACGGCCAGTGCGTAGATGTCGGCGAGGGGGTCCTCGGAGGTCGGCACCGCCGTCACGGCCTTGAACAGGCTGGTGACGGCTTCATCGCGCACCGCACCGATCAACCCGTCCTTGCCACCGAACAGGGAGTACACCGCCGTTGTCGACGTCTCGGCGGCAGCGGCCACGGCGCGGACCGTGACCGACTCCCGCGGACGGGTGGCGAGCATCTCGGTCGCGCACACCACAAGCCGCTCTTTGACGGCCTCGTCGTTTGTTCTTGGCCTACCCACGACCAGAAGCCTACCCCCTCTGATAACGTCGTTTTGAAACAGTGTTCCGAAACTTTGGGGGTCCACCTTGCCCACGTCTGCCATACGCCTGGCCGGCCGCCTGCTGCTGGCCCTGGCCGACACCGAACCGGGCCAGCCGATCTTCATGTGTCACCCGAACCACCGTCACCGCCCCATTGGCAACCGCAGCGAGGAGCTTGTTCAGGCCGGGCCGGTCCTCACGCAGACCGGAAGCCCGGTCCCGGAACACCTTCACGACCTCGCCGGTGGCGGTGGCGCGCAGTTCGGCCTCCTGCGCCTCCAGAGAGGACTCCTGACCGGTCGAGCCAGACACGCGAACGTACAGGCCCTCAAGGCGGATCCGGCCACCGCCACCCGCGGAGACCTTCATCGCCTCCACATCAACAGAGGAGAACCGGCGCTCACGACCAACCCAAGTCACCGGGATATTCCCCGAATTCGCCAACAGACGAAGCGTCACCGGGTGAACACCCAGGCGCTCGGCGGCTTTTGACAGCCGGAGAAGTTCCACACATGCACCATAAGATCACTCAGGATCGTTACTCAATCTGTGAGCCTCTCGCGGACGCATAAGCCCTCTTGTGCAAGTGGCCGTTGCACCGACTGCTCGGAGGCGGTGATGCCGAAGGCCGACCCCTTCCCGATGTGCGCCCGCCTACAACTCGGGGCCGCGGCGTCCATGGCCCGGACGTCGGGGCCGAGGACGGCGCGGTCGAAGTGCTCCAGGACGGCCAGGTTCCGGCCGCCCGCGCGGAGGCAGCGGCCGGCGGCCGGCGTCGCGTCCCAGATGTTGCCGGGGTCCGCCCGGCCGTCACCCGTGCCGTCCACGCGCCAGGCGGCCCAGGCCGAGGGGATGAACTGCATCGGTCCGACCGACCTGGTCCCACACCGCGCTGCCGCCGTGCCGGCCTCCCACCGCGCCGGCAATGGCCTCGGAGCCTTCCCGTCAAGGAGAGGGCCGAGGCCCGGCCGGCAGGTGGTGCGCGTCGCACGCCGTGGACCGCAGCCGCGCCCCGGTGACAGCCGGGAGAACGGACGCCTCCACGCGCGCCGCTGCGGTGAACCGCCGCCTGCTCTGCCGCCCGGCGAGGTGGCGGGCGACGGCTCCCTCATCGCCCGCCGAACCCCGCCTGACCGGCCGGCTCTCTCCTGGGTGCGCTCAGCCGAGCCGAGTGCGCAGGTGTCCCAGTGCCGCCTCCAGCGCGTCCTCGGCCGCGACGGGCAGGTCGGGCTCGACGCCGACGCCCTCCCAGTTGGTGCCGGTGACCGGGTTGATCGAGCGGGCGGCGGGGACGGTCACGGCGACGTGCGGGGCGACCGGAATACGATCCGTGGGGTGGGCACCGCCCCGGGTGGTTTGGCCCACCACGGTGGCACGCCCCAGCACCTTCAGGTTGTACGTCAGCTCCTCTCCCCCGGAGAAGGTGAAGTCGCTGGTCAGCACCGCGACCGGACGGTCCAGGTAACGGGGGGCGGCGAGGTCCCCCAGGGTCCAGTACTGGCGGATGGAGTCGGTGGCCCGCTGATAGATGTCGTTCAGGTGCACCTCCGCGTCCGGGAAGAAGTAGCTGCACCACAGCTGCACACCCTCCGGTGAACCGCCCCGGCACTGCCGCAGGTCAATGACCAACGCCTCGGTGGGAGCGAGCAGTTGCATCGCCGCGGCAATCGCGGGACCCCCAGGCCCGGCCGGGGCGATCATGCGCAGATCGAGGTAGCCGATGTTGCCGTCGAGCTGTTCCACCCGCCGCACGCCGTAGTTGCTCTCCCGGGCGTACTGCGCGAAACGGGCGCGGGCGACCTCCTGCGGCTCCTCGTCCATCGGCTGCGCCTCCTCGCTCCACAGCAGCCGCAGATGCTTGTCGGGGCAGACCTGCTGGAGGTCCAGCGTGACCTGCTCGCACAACTCCCGTTCTTCCAGGCCCTGGTACGCGCCTTCTGCCAGCCGGCACCGGATCGCCGCGTCGATGGCAGCCGTCCGTTCGGGGAACACGTAACCGGCGGTGATCCGGGCGAGCGCGGCGTCGAGTATCTCGTGATGAGTCGTCATGGGTGTGAGGATAGGTCCCGGCCGAACGAGCACCCATCGGATTTCCCGGCCGCTTCCACCGCCACTGCCATCGCCCTGGCGACACGCCGGACGGGGCACGGACTGCCCATCCGAAGGGCCCCTGCTGCCGAGGCCTGCCAGGGCGAAGGTTGACGGACTGCTGGAAAGGGACGAGCCCGGCGCCCGGATTGCCGGCGTCCCTCCCCTCCCTCCCTGCGTCTCGGGTGCCGGCTGCACCACGGCAACCGGCAGCGCTCCCCGCGGTGTCGGGATCGACACTCTCCGACCGGCGCCCCGGGCACATCGACGCCCGGGCTGCTTCGGCTCGGGGTGTGGCAGTAGCGACGCCGCCATCACACACTGAGCCGACCACACGATGTCAACCACCGGCAGGAGGCACCGCATTGAGCACGCCGAGCAGGCAGACGACCTCCGTCGCGACAGCGGTACGGACCGGGGCTTGCGGCCTGGCGGCACGGACCGGACGGCGCTTCGGCATACCAGTCCGTGATCACGAACCCACCGCGTTGTAACGGACTCCATGCCAGGTTGGCCGGCCTGGTGCCCGGCATCCGGGGAAGCGAGCAGTCTGTTCGACCGGTACACCCTCCACGACCTCGCCCAGCTCTTCGACAGCCAACCCCCGGGGCCCGAAGGCCGGTACGTGAGGATGCGCTCCGCCCTGGCCGAGTGCGACCAGCAGGCGACCACACTGCAACGGCTCGCTCTGGCTCTGGCAGGCCGGGCCGGCTCCCGCCTGGCCGAGACCTTCGCGGTCCCGGTGAGCCGATCCACGCTCCTGCGGCTGATACGCGCCTGCCCGATCCGGCGCCCGCGGTACCGCGCGTGCTGGGCATCGACGAGTTCGCCCTTCGCAAGGGCCACCTCCATGCCACCGTCCTCGTCGATATCGAGACCCGCCGTGCAGTCGACCTGCTGCCCGCGACCGGTCGGCCTCCTCGGACCGGCAAACACCATGTGTTCGCGATCAACCCGATGGCCGCCGCCCGGTACCGCGACCGGCACGCCGTCTCCGGCAAGAAGTCCGACCCCGGCGACGCCCTCGCGCTCGCGAACATCCTGCGCACCGACATGCACGCCCACCGGTCCCTGCCCGCCGACAGCGACCTCACCCGAGCCGACCTGCACGTCCACCCCGACGGCGAGCCCGGCAACGGCAGCAGCGTGCCCGGCCCGGACATCACCTTCCACGCCGTCGCCCCGATCTCCGGCCCGTACCGGCTCTGCCTCGACTTCAAGCACGGCGACCTGGTCCGCACCGCCGAGTTCACCGCCGTCGCCACCGGCTGAGGCGCCGGCCGGGGCGGCAGGGGGCCGACCCGGGGCTCCGGCGGTCCGCGGAAGCGGCGCCGGGCCGTTGTCATCCGTTTCCGGCGGGTGGGACGTCCTGGGGTTATGAACCGCCAACCAGCCGCACCACGGCACGACGTCCGCGACGACCACCGGGGCACCGGGCCGGACCGGGGCGCCCCGCCCGCAGTCGCGGCCGACCGGACGGCCCTGGCCCTGACCGCGGTGGCGGCGGTGGCGTCCGCGCTGCTGGTCCGGTTCCTGCTGCTGGACCGCGTGTCCTCGGACTGGTTCTACTTCCTCGGCCCCTGGTACCGGTACATCACGGAGCAGGGCGGGTTCCGGGCCCTCGGCAACGCCCGCTTCTCGGACTACAACGTCCCCTACCTGTACCTGATGGCCGCCCTGACCTACCTGCCGGTGCCGGCCCTGGCGGGCGTCAAGTGCCTCTCGATCCTCTTCGACCTGGCGCTGGCGGCCTGCGCGTACCGCATCGTCTCGCTCGGGGCGCCGCACCGGCCCCGGCGGGCGCTCGCCGCGGCGGTGGTCGTGCTGTTCCTGCCCACGGTCGTGATCAACAGCGGCTGGTGGGCCCAGGCGGACGCGATCTTCACCGCCTTCCTGGTCGGCAGCGTCCTCCACCTCCTGCGCGGCCGCCCCTGGTGGGCCTGCGCGTTGTTCGGGATCGCCCTGGCCTTCAAGCTCCAGGCGGTCTTCCTGTTCCCGCTGCTGCTCGTCGCCGTCCTGACCCGGCGGATGCCGTGGCGGTGCCTGCTCGCCGTCCCGGCGGCCTACCTGGTGCTCGACGTCCCCGCCCTGCTGCTCGGCGCCGACCCCTGGCAGCTGCTGACGGTCTACGCCCGGCAGACCGGCACGTACCAGGACCTCACGCTCAACTCGCCGTCGGTCTACCAGTTCGTCTCGGTGCCGTACGGGGAGAGCGACCCGGTGCGCCGGACGGGCGTCCTGGTCGCGGGCGTGCTGGTGCTGACGCTGGTCGGGCTGGTGGTCCGGGCGGTCCGGCGCACCGGCGGGGCGCAGGCGCCGTGGCGCGGGGCAGAGCCGGGGAGCCCGGCGGCGGGCGACGGGCGGCC
>NZ_JAHSQD010000147.1 GCF_020103755.1 Streptomyces sp. LS1784 | reverse complement strand
AGGCCGCGCAGGGCGACGACGCGCTGGTGCGCGGGCTGGCCTTCGAGGCGCTGCGGGTGGCCGGCGGTCCGGCCGAGCAGGCGGTGCGCGCCGCGGTGGACGAGCCGGTGCTGCGCCCCTACGCACTGCTCTGGCTGGCGGAGCGCGCGGACGAGGGCGTCTCCCCGGCGGACGTGCTGGGCGCGGAGGACGCGGCCTGGCTCTGGGTGGACACCGCGGCCGCGGTGCTCGACCACGGCGAGACCGAGCTGCTGGTGGGCCACGTCGAGGGTGCCTCGGCGGGCGACCCGGTCCGGCTGTTCGCCCGGGCCCGGCAGTCCGGGCACCCGCGGGCGGCCTCGGTGCTGACGGCGGTCTCGGGCGTGCACCCGGACCCGGGCGTGGCCCGGGCGGCCCGCCGCTCGGCGTTCAGCGTGCACACCGGTGGTGCCTGACTTTTATGACAATTGCGGAAGAGTTCGGAGTCCGCAGCGACGGCGGATCCGGCGGATCCGACGTCCGTGTCGGCGTCCGCACCGGCGGTCCCTGAGCCCGCACCCGCGGCGCTCGACTGTTATGACACATGAGAAGGGCCCGGAACCAACAGGTTCCGGGCCCTGACTCTTATGACAATTGCGGGACTCAGCCGAGCCGCGACTCCGCCCGCCGGGCGCGGACGTCGCCGACCTTCTGCCCCACCTTGCGGCGGATGACCAGCAGCGGCGCCATCGCGGCGAGCGTGATCTGGGCGAAAGCGCCGACGTGCATCAGGGTGTCGCCGCCGGGCAGCCCGGTGGCCCAGGCGGCCAGGCAGCCGATGGCCACGACGACCCAGCAGAGCGTGGCGGTGGCCAGCAGCCCCTGCGGCTTCGGGTACTCGATCCGGCTGACCATCAGGTACGCGGCACCGAAGATGGCGAGCAGACCGGGCAGGAACGGCGGGTCGAGCAGCACGATGGCGATCACCGTCATCGCACCCATCGGGCAGGGCATGCCCTGGAACACCCCGGGCCGCATCTTGACGGCCGAGAAGCGGGCCAGCCGCAGCACCACCGCGAGCAGCACCGTGATGGCGATGAGCGCCGACAGCTTGCTGTTGGAACCCTGGGAGACCATGCCCCAGACCGCGACGAAGTAGGCCGGCGCGATGCCGAAGCTGATCAGGTCCGCCAGGTTGTCCAGTTCGGCTCCGAGGGCGGAGGAGCGCAGCTTGCGCGCCACCAGGCCGTCGAAGAGGTCGCACATCGAGCCGATCAGCAGCAGCGTGACCGCGGTGGCGGCGCTGTGCCGGTCCGGAGCGGCGTCCGGGTTGGTGATGTGCGGGACCAGGACCCCGGTGGTGATCGAGTAGATCGCCAGGAAGCCGCAGACGGCGTTCCCCAGGGTCAGGAAGTCGGCGGTGGACAGGTGCTGGGGAGAGCGCGGGGCGCGCAGCTCGCGGTCGCGCGCCCAGCGGCGGCGGCGCAGGGCCGTCTCCTCGTCGTCCAGGCCGACGATTGTCTCAGGATCAGTCACGGTCAAGGCGCGTCACCCCGGCTGTGGTCTTCTGGCCGACCTCGACGCCGACCTCGACGCCGGCCGGCAGGTAGGTGTCGACCCGGGACCCGAACCGGATCAGACCGATCCGGTCGCCCTGCTCGACCTTGGTTCCGGCGTCCACGTACGGCACGATGCGGCGGGCCACGGCCCCCGCGATCTGGACCATCTCGATGTCGCCGAGCTCGGTGTCGAAGTGCCAGACGACCCGCTCGTTCTGGTCGCTGTCCTTGTTGAACGCGGGGACGAAGCCGCCCGCGACGTGCTCGACCGACGTTACCGTGCCCGGCAGGGGCGCGCGGTTGACGTGGACGTTCAGCGGGCTCATGAAGATCGCGACCCGGGTGCGGCCGTCCGGCCAGGCGTCGATGCTCTGCACCACGCCGTCGGCGGGGGAGATCACTCTGCCCGTGCCGATCTCACGCTCGGGGTCGCGGAAGAACCACAGCATGCCCGCGCTGAGCGCACAGGCGGGTACCGCCGCCAGGGCCCACTTGCCGCTGCGCCGGGTGAGGGCGGTGGTCACGGCGGCCGTGGCGAGGGTGGGGACGAACCAGGGGGTGGCTCCGCGCGCGATGGTCACGCGGGGTCGCCGACCGGCCGTCGGGGCTGCGAGGGCATCGCGGTCCGTGACGGAGGTGTGAGGGGACGGGCTGATGGGCATCGAAGACCTTTGTCGCGGGGGATCATGGCCGCTGGACGGGGGCCACCGCGGGATCGGTAATAGAGGGACGGCTTGCTGTCCCGGTGGATGCTATCGGGAGCACACGGTGGGTGGGCAACCCGCCTGCTCGTTCATGTGTCCGGTGGCGGCGCGTGTGCGCGTCCACCCCTACGACCGTAGCTCGCCCCGGTCCGGTTCCCAAGGGACCGGACAGGGCTGGTGACTCATGTCTCAGCGGGTGCGCCGACGGAACCCGTCGGGCGAAACGGCCGTAGCGGCCGGAAGCGGGTGTGCGGAAGCGGCCGCAGGGCGCGTCGTTGCAGCTGTACGCCCTACGGCCGCTTCCGGAGGGCCGTGCCGGACCCAGGCGGACCAGGCCGGGCCCATGACGGGGCACGGCACTCCACCGGGACGGGCCCGCACGCCCGTCGACCGGCGGTTCGAGGGGCCGCCCGGCGACGTGGTGCGTCGGCCGGCGGCCCGGGGATCAGTCGGCGATCCGGTACTCCTCCAGGAGGCGGCGCCCGACGATCATCTTCTGGATCTCCGCAGTACCTTCACCGATGAGCAGCATCGGAGCCTCGCGGTAGAGGCGCTCGATCTCGTACTCCTTGGAGAAGCCGTAGCCGCCGTGGATGCGGAAGGCGTCCTCGACCACCTCCTTGCAGTACTCGGAGGCGAGGTACTTGGCCATGCCGGCCTCGAGGTCGTTGCGCTCGCCGCTGTCCTTCTTGCGGGCGGCCATGACCATCATCTGGTGGGCGGCCTCGACCTTGGTGGCCATCTCGGCGAGCTTGAACTGGATCGCCTGGTGCTCGGCGATCTTCTTGCCGAAGGTGGAGCGCTGCTGGGCGTAGGAGATACCGAGCTCGAAGGCGCGGCGGGCGACGCCGCAGCCGCGGGCGGCGACGTTGACGCGGCCGACCTCGACGCCGTCCATCATCTGGTAGAAGCCGCGGCCCGGGACGCCGCCGAGGATGCGGTCGGCCGGGATGCGGACGTCCTGGAGGACCAGCTCGGTGGTGTCGACGCCCTTGTAGCCCATCTTCTCGATCTTGCCGGGCACGGTCAGGCCGGGAACCTTGGGGTTCGGGCCGAAACCGGCCTCCTTCTCGATCAGGAAGGTGGTCATGTTCTTGTACGGGGTGCTGCCGCCCTCGTCGGTCTTGCAGAGGACCGCGACCAGGGTGGAGGTGCCGCCGTTGGTGAGCCACATCTTCTGGCCGTTGAGGACGTAGAACTCTCCCCCGGCCTCCGGCTGGGAGGTGCCCCCACGTTCCTTGACCGCCTTGGTGGAGATGGCCGAAACGTCGGAGCCGAGGCCCGGCTCGGACATCGAGAAGGCGCCACGGATCTCGCCGGCCGCCATCTTCGGCAGGAAGTAGTCCTTCTGCTCCTGGGTGCCGTGGGCGTTGATCATGTGAGCCACGATGAAGTGGGTGTTCACGATGCCGGAGACGGACATCCAGCCGCGGGCGATCTCCTCGACCACCAGGGCGTAGGTGAGCAGCGACTCGCCGAGGCCGCCGTACTCCTCGGGGATGGTCAGGCCGAACAGGCCGAGCTGCTTCATGCCCTCGACGATGGCGGTGGGGTACTCGTCCTTGTGCTCCAGCTCGGTCGCGACCGGAATGATCTCCTTGTCGACGAAATCCCGCACGGTGGCGAGGATGTCCCGCTGGATCTCGGTGAGGCCGTCGGTCTGTGCGAGGCGTCCCATCGTGCGGCTCCGAAAGGTTTGAGGGTCTGCGGAAAAGTCGGGGAGTCCCCCGGGGGGGGGGGATTGCGGGGGCCCTGCCGGCGTGGCTGCGGCAGCAGGGCCCCCGTACCGGGTGGGGCGCGGCCGATGACGGCGGCCTGCCCGTCCGGGGTCTCTCAGGGGGCCCGCCGCGGACGGAGGGCCCCTATAAAGGGGAGAGGCTCAGGAGTCGTGGAAGGAGAGGCTCAGGAGAGCGGGGTCGGACGGCCGGGCTGCTCGCCGCCGCGCTCCTTGATGTACGTCTCGGTCGGCACCATCACCTTGCGGCGGAAGATGCAGACGACCGTGCCGTCCTGCTTGTACCCCTTGGTCTCGACGTACACGATGCCGCGGTCGTCCTTGGACTTGGACGGCCACTTGTCGAGCACGGTGGTCTCGCCGTAGATGGTGTCGCCGTGGAAGGTCGGCGCGACGTGCCGCAGCGACTCGATCTCCAGGTTGGCGATCGCCTTGCCGGAGACGTCCGGGACGGACATGCCGAGCAGCAGCGAGTAGATGTAGTTGCCCACCACGACGTTCTTGCCGAAGTCCGTCGTCTTCTCCGCATAGTTGGTGTCCATGTGGAGCGGGTGGTGGTTCATGGTGAGCAGGCAGAAGAGGTGGTCGTCGTACTCGGTGACCGTCTTGCCGGGCCAGTGCTTGTAGACCGCGCCGACCTCGAACTCCTCGTAGGTGCGTCCGAACTGCATGCCGTGGGTCCTCAGCTTTCCGGGATCTCGAACTTGGTGGTGCGCTGCATGCCCGCGGCCCGGCCCTTGCCGGAGATGACCAGCGCCATCTTGCGGCTGGCCTCGTCGATCATCTCGTCGCCGAGCATCGCGGAGCCCTTGGCGCCGCCCGCCTCGGAGGTGCAGTAGTCGTACGCGTCGAGGATCAGCTCGGCGTGGTCGTAGTCCTCCTGCGAGGGCGAGTAGATCTCGTTCGCGGCGGCGACCTGGTCCGGGTGGAGCACCCACTTGCCGTCGAAGCCGAGGGCGGCCGAGCGGCGGGCGACCTCGCGGTAGCCCTCCTGGTTGCGGATCTGGAGGTACGGGCCGTCGATCGCCTGGAGGTCGTTGGCGCGGGCGGCCATCAGGATGCGCATCAGGATGTAGTGGTAGGCGTCGGCGCCGTAGCCGGGCGGCTGCTCGCCGACGACCAGCGACTTCATGTTGATGGAGGCCATGAAGTCGGCGGGGCCGAAGATGATGGTCTCCAGACGGGGCGAGGCCTCGGCGATGGCGTCGACGTTGATCAGGCCCTTGGCGTTCTCGATCTGCGCCTCGATGCCGATCCGGCCGACCTCGAAGCCCATGGTCTTCTCGATCTGGGTGAGCAGCAGGTCGAGCGCCTTGACCTGCCCGGCGTCCTGCACCTTGGGCAGCATGATGCAGTCGAGGTTGGGGCCGGCGCCCTCGACCACGGTGATCACGTCGCGGTAGGTCCAGTGCGTGGTCCAGTCGTTGACGCGCACGACGCGGGTCTTGCCGCCCCAGTCGCCGTTGTTGAGCGCGTCGACGATGGTGTGGCGCGCGCTCTCCTTGACCAGCGGGGCGCAGGCGTCCTCCAGGTCGAGGAAGACCTGGTCGGCCGGCAGGCCCTGGGCCTTCTCCAGGAAGCGCGGGTTGCTGCCCGGCACGGCGAGACAGGAGCGGCGCGGGCGCAGACGGTTGACAGCAGTCATAAGAATCGAGGGTTCCTTCCCAGTGGTCAGCTGGTCAGCTGGTCAGTTCGTGGCCGTGGTCGGTGCGGACGTCCACGGCTGAAGCCTGTTGGCCAGCCGGATCTCGTCCACGATCCGGCCGATGATGGTCGTGATGCCGAAGTCCTTCGGGGTGAACACGGCGGCGACGCCGGCGGCCTTGAGGGCCTCGCCGTCCGCTGCCGGGATGATGCCACCCACGATCACCGGGACATCCTCCACCCCGGCGCGGCGCAGCCGCTTCAGGACGTCGGGCACCAGCTCGCTGTGCGCGCCGGAGAGGATGGACAGGCCCACGCAGTGCACGTCCTCCGCGACGGCGGCGGAGACGATCTGTTCCGGGGTCAGCCGGATGCCCTGGTAGACCACCTCGAACCCGGCGTCGCGGGCCCGGACGGCGATCTGCTCGGCGCCGTTGGAGTGACCGTCCAGGCCGGGCTTGCCGACGAGCAGGCGCAGCTTGCCGGCGCCCAGCTCCTCGGCGGTCGCGGCGACCGCGGCACGGACCTGTTCCAGCTCGCCGCCGGGCTCGGCGGCCACCGCGACGGGGGCGCCGCCGACGCCGGTGGGCGCGCGGTACTCGCCGAAGACCTCGCGCAGGGCGAAGGCCCACTCTCCGGTGGTGACGCCGGCCCGGGCGCAGGCGAGCGTGGCCGGCATCAGGTTGTCCTCGGTGGCGGCGACGGCCTTGAGCTCGGCCAGCGACGCCTGGACGGCGGCCTCGTCGCGCTCGGCGCGCCAGGCCTCCAGGGCGGCGAGCACGGACTGCTCGGAGGCCGGGTCGACCACCATGATCGCGGTGTCGAGGTCGGCGGTGAGCGGGCTCGGCTCGGTGGTGTCGAAGCAGTTCACCCCGACGATCTTGTCCTCCCCGGACTCGATCCGGGCCCGGCGGGCGGCGTGCGAGGCGACCAGGTTGGACTTCAGGTAGCCGGACTCGACGGCCGGAATCACCCCACCCATCTCCAGCACCTTGGCGATCTCCGCCTCGGCGCCGGCCAGCAGCTCGGCGGTCTTGGCCTCGACCACCTCGGAGCCGCTGAAGATGTCGCCGTACTCCAGCAGGTCCGACTCGTACGCCAGCACCTGCTGGATGCGCAGCGACCACTGCTGGTCCCAGGGCCGGGGCAGGCCGAGCGCCTCGTTCCAGGCGGGCAGCTGGACAGCACGCGCACGGGCGTCCTTGGAGAGGGTGACGGCCAGCATCTCCAGGACGATCCGCTGGACGTTGTTCTCCGGCTGGGCCTCGGTCAGGCCCAGCGAGTTGACCTGGACCCCGTACCGGAAGCGGCGCTGCTTGGGGTCGGTGACGCCGTAGCGCTCCAGGGTGACCTTCTCCCACAGCCGGGCGAAGGCGCGCATCTTGCACATCTCCTCGACGAAGCGCACGCCGGCGTTCACGAAGAAGGAGATCCGGGCGACCACCTCGCCCATCCGCTCGGCCGGCACCTGGCCGGAGTCGCGCACGGCGTCGAGCACCGAGATGGCGGTGCACATCGCGTAGGCGATCTCCTGGACGGGCGTGGCCCCGGCCTCCTGCAGGTGGTAGCTGCAGATGTTGATCGGGTTCCACTTGGGGATGTTGCCGACCGTGTAGGCGATCATGTCGGTGATCAGCCGCACCGACGGGCCGGGCGGGAAGACGTGCGTCCCGCGCGACAGGTACTCCTTGACGATGTCGTTCTGGGTGGTGCCGGTGAGCTTGGCGATGTCCGCGCCCTGCTCCTCGGCGACCACCTGGTAGAGCGCCAGCAGCCACATCGCGGTGGCGTTGATCGTCATGGAGGTGTTGGTCCGTTCGAGCGGGATGCCGTCGAACAGGGTGCGCATGTCGCCGACGTGCCCGACCGGGACGCCGACCCGGCCGACCTCGCCGCGGGCGAGGACGTGGTCGGAGTCGTAGCCGGTCTGGGTCGGCAGGTCGAAGGCGACGGACAGACCGGTCTGGCCCTTCGCCAGGTTCCGCCGGTAGAGCGCGTTGGAGTCGCTCGCGGTGGAGTGGCCGGCGTAGGTGCGCATCAGCCAGGGACGGTCGCGCTGGACGCGCTGCGGCTCAGTCATCGGACCCGTCTCACACGTTCCGGAAGCGGTTGATGGCGTCGACGTGCTGGGCACGGAACTCCTCGTCGCGCACGCCCAGGCCCTCCTCGGGGGCCAGGCAGAGCACGCCGACCTTGCCCTGGTGCTTGTTGTGGTGCACGTCCAGGGCGGCCTGGCCGGTCTCCTCCAGGG
This sequence comes from Streptomyces sp. LS1784, assembly GCF_020103755.1. Taxonomy (GTDB): domain Bacteria; phylum Actinomycetota; class Actinomycetes; order Streptomycetales; family Streptomycetaceae; genus Kitasatospora. Next base: position 8,033 of record NZ_JAHSQD010000147.1, on the reverse strand, counting down.
AGTAGACCTTGGACAGGGTCGGGTGGATCTTGCCCTTGGCGATCAGGCGGTTGGCCTCGAAGGCCTCGCGGTAGTTGGCGAAGTGCGAGCCGACGATCCGCTTGAGCGACATCCACAGGTACCGGTTGTCGTACTGGTGCATGTAGCCGGAGGTGGAGGCGCAGGTGACGATGGTGCCGCCCTTGCGGGTGACGTACACCGAGGCGCCGAAGGTCTCCCGGCCCGGGTGCTCGAAGACGATGTCCACGTCCTCGCCGCCGGTGAACTCGCGGATCTTCGAGCCCAGGCGCTTCCACTCGCGCGGGTCCTGGGTGTTCTCGTCCTTCCAGAACCGGTAGCCCTCCGCCGAGCGGTCGATGATGGCCTCGGCGCCCATGGCGCGGCAGATCTCGGCCTTCTGGTCGTTGGAGACCACGCAGATCGGGGTGGCGCCGCCGGCCAGCGCGTACTGGGTGGCGTACGAGCCGAGACCGCCGCTGGCACCCCAGATCAGCACGTTGTCGCCCTGCTTCATGCCGGCGCCGTTGCGCGAGACCAGCTGGCGGTAGGCGGTGGAGTTGACCAGGCCGGGGGAGGCGGCCTCCTCCCAGGTGAGGTGCTTGGGCTTGGGCAGCAGCTGGTTGGTCTTCACCAGGGCCAGCTGGGCCAGGCCGCCGAAGTTGGTCTCGAAGCCCCAGATGCGCTGCTCCGGGTCCATCATCGTGTCGTTGTGGCCGTCCGGGGATTCCAGCTCGACCGAGAGGCAGTGCGCGACGACCTCGTCGCCCGGCTTCCAGGCGTTGACCCCGGCGCCGGTGCGCAGCACCACGCCGGCCAGGTCGGAGCCGACCACGTGGTACGGCAGGTCGTGGCGCTTGGTGAGCGGCGACAGCCGGCCGTAGCGCTCCAGGAAGCCGAAGGTGGAGACCGGCTCGAAGATCGAGCTCCAGACGGTGTTGTAGTTCACCGCGCTGGCCATGACGGCGACCAGGGCCTCGCCGGGACCCAGCTCGGGCAGGGCGACGTCGTCGAGGTGAAGGGACTTGCGGGGGTCCTTGTCGCGGCTGTCGAGGCCCGCGAACATCTGCTCCTCGTCCTTGTGGAGCGTCACCGCGCGGTAGGACTCGGGGAGCTTGATCGCCGCGAAGTCCGCCGACGTGGTGTCGGTGCTGAGGATCGCGTCGAGGATTTCCTGCATGGCTGCCTCCGAAGGCGTACCTGTGTGAGGGCACAGGGCGTCTGGGGGAGCCGGGAGCGGACACCGGCTTCGCTGAGGTGGGTGGTGGGCGGGTCAGACTGGGCGCCCGGTGTGGACCGGGCCGTTCTGGCTCTGCTCCCGGGGTGTGGGAACGCCGGACGACAGCGCGCCGAGGTGGGGAGCCGCGGCGCCGCGACTGGTGGGTAACAAGGTAGTGGCACCCTGTGCCACTCGTAAAGACACCGGGTGTCAGGAATTCCGACGGCTTCCGAGGTCGTGCGACGCGCGTTGCGCGGACATGCGAAGGGCCCGCGCCGCCACGTCGGCGCGGGCCCTCGATACTGCTCTGACCTGCGTGAATACTGTGCTTACGACTCCCGGGCGCCGCTCAGTGCGGCCCTGATGCTGTCCACCACGACATCCAGCGGAGCGTCCGTCCGGGCCACTGTGATGAGCACCTCACCTCCGGGGCTGGCACTCAGTGCGCTCTCCGCCCCGGTGTCCCCCGGGGTCCCATTGGCACCCGGTGCCACCACCGATCCCCGGCGTCTGGCACCCGGCGCGCTGGAGGCCCAGAAGGTCCGCCGGATCACCTCGAAGGAGTGGTCCAGCTGTGCCTCCACGTCGCCCCGGCCGCCGGCCCGCAGCCAGCGCCGCAGCACATGGTTGTGCGCCGCGACCACCGCCGCCGCCGAGACCTCGGCCAGCATCGAGTCGTCCTCGCCGCCGCGCTGCCAGCCGGACGGGATGGACTCGCCGGTGTCGAAGCGCCCCAGCAGGTAGCGGGTGAACAGCCGCTCGTAGCGGGCCACCACGGCGATCTCCCGCTCGCGCAGCGCCGGGACCTGACGGATCAGCTGGTACCGCGCCACCGACACCCCCGGGGTGGAGGCGTACATCCGCAGCACCTCCTTGATGCCGCGGCAGACCACGTCCAGCGGGTGTTCCTCCGGCTCGGCGCTGGCCAGCAGGTCGGCCACCCGCACCAGGGTGTCGTCGTGGTCCGGGAAGATCGCCTCCTCCTTGGACCGGAAGTACCGGAAGAAGGTGCGCCGGGCCACCCCGGCGGCGGCCGCGATCTGGTCGACCGTGGTCTCCTCGTAGCCCTGCGAGGCGAACAGCTCCATCGCGGCCGTGGCCAGGTCCTGGCGCATCTGCTGGCGCTGCGCCGCCGCCCGGCGGCTTCCCGGCCCGCCGTCCGGCCCGGTGCCCCCGGTGGAGGGGGCGGTCCGGTCGGCGCCGCGGTGCGGCCCGGCGGGGTGCTGCGGGGAGGTTGACTGAACCCGATCCATGTCCGGAACGCTACACGGCCCGGACGGTGCGGCCGCGGCCCTTCCCCGACGCACCGGTGCGACCGGGCCGGTCACGGCCGGGCGAGGCCAGCGGGAGGATACCGTCCCGGGGCTCCAACCGGGGCGCGCGGAGGACGCTGAGGGCGCGGAGCCGTACGACGGGGCGCCGTTCCCGGGAGCCGCGCCGCCGTGGGGCTGGGCCCCGTACGGCGGGGCCCCGTACGGCTGTGCGGCGTGCGATCCGGCCTGCGGGGGCCCGTACGGCGTCTCGTACGGGCCGCCCCCGGCCTGCGGCGTGGTCACCGGCGCGCGTGGTCGCGGAAGCCGCGGCCGGTCTTGCGGCCCAGGCAGCCCGCCGCGACCAGGTGCTCCAGTAGCGGTGCGGCGGCCAGGCCCGGCTCGCGGAACTCCTGGTGCAGCACCCGCTCGATCGTCAGCGAGACGTCCAGGCCGACCACGTCCAGCAGCTCGAACGGGCCCATCGGGTAGCCGCAGCCGAGCTTCATCGCGGTGTCGATGTCGTCCACCGTCGCGTAGTGCTCCTGGAGCATCCGCACCGCGTCGTTCAGGTAGGGGAAGAGCAGCGCGTTGACGATGAAGCCGGCCCGGTCGCCGCACTCCACCGGGTGCTTGCGGACCTTGGCGGTCAGCTCCAGCACGGTCGCGGTGACGTCCGGCGCGGTCAGCACGGTGGAGACCACCTCGACCAGCTTCATCGCCGGGGCCGGGTTGAAGAAGTGCATGCCGATCACGTCCTGCGGCCGCGTGGTGGCGGTCGCGCAGCTGATCACCGGCAGGGAGGAGGTGGTGGTGGCGAGCACCGCCCCCGGCTTGACGATCTTGTCCAGAGTGGCGAACAGCTCCCGCTTGACCGCCAGGTCCTCGGCGACCGCCTCGACCACCAGGTCCACCTCGGCCAGCTCGGCGTACTGGCCGACCGGGGTGACGAGCGCCAGCGCGGCGTCCCGTGCCTCGGCGGACAGCCGGCCCTTGGCCACCGAGCGCTCCAGCGACTTCGCCAGCTGCGCCTTGGCCGCCTCGGCCTTCTCCTGGCTCCGGGCGGCCAGCAGCACCGGGTGCCCGGCCTTGGCGAACACCTCGGCGATGCCGGTGGCCATCGTCCCCGAGCCGCAGACGCCGACGGTGCGCACCTCCCGGCCCGGCACCCCGGGCAGGGCCGGCCCGGTGGCCGCGTCCACGGCCCGGGACGAGCCCGGCGCCTCGTAGGTGTAGAAGCCGCGCCCGGTCTTGCGGCCCAGCAGCCCGGCCGCGACCAGCTGGCCGAGGATCGGGGCGGGCGCGTGCAGGCGGTCCCGGGACTGCTCGTACATCGCCTCCAGCACGGTGCGCGCGGTGTCGATGCCGATCAGGTCGAGCAGCGCCAGCGGACCCATCGGCAGGCCGCAGCCGAGCCGCATCGCGGCGTCGATGTCCTCCCGCGAGGCGTACTTGGACTCGAACATCGCGGCGGCCTGGTTCAGGTAGGCGAACAGCAGGCCGTTCACCACGAAGCCGGCCCGGTCGCCGGCCGCCACCGGCTCCTTGCCGAGGTCGCGGGCGAAGGCGGCGGCGTCCTCGGCGGTCTGCGGGGAGGTCAGCACGGTGCGGACCACCTCGACCAGCTTCATGCCGTGCACCGGGTTGAAGAAGTGCAGGCCGAGCACCCGCTCCGGACGGGCGGTCGCGGCGGCGATCCGGGTCACCGACAACGCGGTGGTGCCGGTGGCCAGCACGGTGGCCTCCGGGCAGATCCGGTCCAGCTCGGCGAAGACCTCCCGCTTCAGTTCCAGCTGCTCGGGCACCTCCTCGATCACCAGGTCCGCCCCGGCGGCGGCCGCCAGCTCGTGGCCGACCGAGATCCGGGCCAGCAGCCCGGTGCGCTCCTCGGCGGTCAGCCGCTCCCGGTCCACCGCGTGCGCGGTGGCCTCCTCGATCCGGGCCAGTGCCCGGGCGGCCGAGTCCTCGGTGGCCTCGATGCCGATCACCCGGCGGCCGCTCTTGGCGACCGCCACCGCGACGCCGGCACCCATGGTGCCGAGGCCGACGACCGCGACGGTGGGGAAGGGACGCTCCATCTGTCCTGACTCCTAGTCATGAAGGGCCCGCGCGTGCTCCGGCGGGCACGCCGCCGCGCCCGTACGCCGGGGGCGGCCGCCGCCGGAGGAGGGTCCACGTGCGGGGGCTGGGGAGATGACGGGGTGTCGGCGCACCCGGGCAGCGGCCGGTCCGCTCCGGCCGAACTGCGGATGTGCCGTGGTGCTCAGGCGCTCGAAAGTGAAGGAAGCGACTCTGATGCGAGGAGGAACCCGGCCCGCCGCGGTCCGCGGCACCGGCCGGTGAAAGCGCACCGCGCGAGCGCCGGAGAAGCGGCGACCGCGGCCTGCCGCCGGTGCGGCTCCCGAAGCCCGGCGGTGGTGCGTGTCCGGCCACTGTAGCGAAGCTACTTGTGAGTAGGAAGGGGGGCGGCGCCGGAAAACCGTTCGGGGCCGGGGGGCGAAGCCGTGCGAGGTGGAGACGGAAAACCGTTCGGGCAGCGGATGGGTGTTCGCTAGGGTGATCGACGCGGGGGCGGCTCCGCGGCGTGCTTCCTTCTCACTCATCTCCAAAATGAACCGAGTGCGCCCACTCTCCGCCCCCGCTTCGTCGTACCCACGGGGGAAGAGCTGTGAAGAAGCCGAGCGCCGTCGTACCCGAGACCGGTCTGGACGCCTATCTGCTGCGCCGCCACGGGACGGTCCTGGTCGAGCCCGGAGCCGGGCCCGGCCAACCGCAGCCGTGGACGGCCCAGGGGCTGGTCGCCCTGGAGGCCGACCTCGCCCGGCGCGGCCACGTGCTCACCGCGCCGCTGCGGGCCGCCCTCGGCCGGCTGCGCCCGCTCGACCTCTCCGCGGCCGGCACCCGGCTGCTGTGGGGCATTGACGCGATGCTCGGCGCCGACCGCAGCCACGTCCCGCTGTTCCGCCGCTTCCCCGAGGGCGTGCCCTCGCACGCGCACGCCGACTACTCCGCGATCATCCGCGGCTACCTGCTCTGCCAGGCGAGCCAGGTCTGCCTGCTCTGCGAACGCAGCAGCCTGGAGGCCGGCATCGGCGCCCTCGCCCCCTGCGCCCACCTGCTGTGCGGCGACTGCTACCGGGAGCGGGTCGAGGACGGCGGCGACCGCCACTGCCCGCTCTGCCGCACTCCGCTGGAGCGCAAGCGCCGTCTGTCCACCGACACCAGGGCCGCCCGCAAGGCGGCCCGCGAACTGCAGCCCGGACAGCAGCTCAAGCCGCTGCGCCTGGCCGGTCCCGCCGAGGTGGCCGCGCTCGCCGCCACCGCGCTGACCGCGCTGCTCGCCCGGCAGACGCCGCTGAGCCCGCAGGACCGCGAGGACCTCGCCCTGCTGCTCGACCACACCCCGGCCGACCCGGCCGACTGGCTGCCTGCCGAGATCCCCGTCCGGGAGACCCGCGCCACCGTGCTGGCCGCCCTGCTGCACCGCGACCGGGAAGCCGCCCGGCCGCTCCTCGCCGGCCACCTCACCACCGCCACCGACGTCCTGCGGCTGATCTGGGCGTGGTCCGGCGCCGAACCCGACCTGCTGCCGGAGACCGCCCGCACGCTGCGGCTGCGGAGCCTGCCCCGCCCGCTGCGCCGCGAACTGCTCGCCGTCCTGGACGCGTTCCCGGCCGGCACCCTCGCCGAGGACCTGCGCCGCCACCGGCAGGCCTGGCTGCGGGCCGGCGAACTGCTGCACCCGTACGAGCACCGCGCCCGCTTCCCGTACGCGGCGGCCGCCTTCGCCGTGGTCCGGCAGAGCGACCTCGACCTGCACGGCCTCGGCCCGCAGCTGCGCGAGGCGCCCGCCCCGCTGCGGGTGAGCGAGACGCCCGGCGGCCACACCCGGCTGACCGTGGAGACCTTCGCCGCCCGGGTCGAGCACACCCTCGAACAGGGCGACCTGCCCGCCACCGTCAGGCTGCTGGCCCGCCGCCCGGGCGAACTGGTACGCCGACTGCACCACCTGCTGCGGGTGCACGCCACCTGCTTCCCCGGCGAGCCGCTGCCCGCCGAACTCGCCGAAGCACTGCCGGGGGCGCTGCGCGCGGTCGCTCCGGGCCCGCTGCTCGGCGCGTACGGACGGCTGCGCGCGCCGCGCGGAATCGGCGAGCGACGGCTGTACTTCCCGCGCGGCCGGGTCGCCTCGGCGCACTCCCGCTTCGACTGGGGCACGCCCGTCCCGGACCGGTTGAGCGCGCCGGTCTGCGCCCTGATCGAGGCCGAACTGCTGCGCCGGGCCGAGCAGTCGGCGGCCGCTTCGGGGCGCTACGAGGTGGCCGTACTGGACGCCGCCCTCGCCGACCTGGTGGTCCCGTTCGCCGAGCGGGCCAGTGCCAAGACCCTGGTCGCGGTGCCGCGCGGCAGCGTGCAGGGGCTCCCGGGCGGGCAGCACCTGCGACTGTTCGTGCACTGGATGCAGCGCCCGCACCAGCGGGTGGACCTCGACCTGTCGGTCGCCTTCTACGACGAGGAATGGCAGTTCACCGGCCTGTGCGACTACACCCGGCTGGTCACCGGGCCGCGCGCCGCCGTCCACTCCGGCGACTTCACGACCGCCCCGCCGCCGCACGGCGCCACCGAGTTCGTCGACCTGGACCTGCGGGCGCTGGGAAAGGCCCGCGCCCGGTACGCCGTGGTGGTGGTGTTCAGCTACAACGACATCCCCTTCGAGGACCTCACCGACGCGTTCGCCGGCTTCATGACCCTGACCCCCTCCGAGGCGGCCCGGCAGCGCACGGGCAGTTTCCACCCCAGGAGCGTCCGCCAGCGGCTGGACCTCGCCGGGGACGCCCGGATCTGCGTGCCGATGATCGTCGACCTCCAGACCCGCAGCTACACCTGGACCGACCTCAACGTGGGCTCCGGCACCGGGTTCCACAACCTCTACCGGCACCACGCCGTGGTCGGCTCGCTGGCCGCCGACGTCCTGACGCACTTCGCGCCCGGCTCCCGGGCCACCCTGTGGGACCTCGCCTGCGCCACCGCGGCGGCGGGCAGCGACGAGGTGCTGGTCCGCGACCGGACCGGCCGCGGGCTCGGCGTCTACCACCGGGGCGCGGACGAGCCGGTGAGCGCCTTCGCCGAGCGGCTGCGCTCCCGCCACGCGAGCGACCGGCGCACCGAGCAGCCGCCGGACGACACCGCCCGGCTGATCGCCGAACGCCTCGCCGGTGCCCGGGCGTTCGCCGCCCTGGTGCACGCCGACGTGCGCGCCCCGGCCGAGGTGTGCGGGACGCTCTACCGGCTCTACCCGGGCCCGACCGACGCCGCCCCGGACACCCTGGAACGGATCACGGCGGGGGAGTTGACCGCCAGATTCGCCCCGAAAGGGTGAACGGGTGAACAGGGCTGCCAATAGGGCCACCCGATAGGGGAGTTACCCGACCCCGACCGGCGGGGCAGCATGGTGACATGACCACCGGAACCGCCACCGCCGGCCCCACCGCGCCCGGTCCCGCCGAGCCGCCCGCCACCGCGGAACAGCTCGCCACCGCCGCGGCGGCAGCCGTCGCGCTGCCACC
>NZ_JAHSQD010000146.1 GCF_020103755.1 Streptomyces sp. LS1784 | reverse complement strand
CCCGCCACGGCACGCCTGTCCGGGTCCGGTACAGGATGCCGTCGATGACCTGCCGGTGGTCCCGCCACCTGCCACAACGCCCGTTGCTCACCGGCAGCAGCGGCCGGAGCCGCTCCCATTGACTGTCAGTCAGATCACCCCTACTCCCCATAGTCGTATCAACGACTCAACTGATCGGCAGGACACGGCCTAGCTACGAAGTGCTGCTGCAGACCATCTCGGCCACCCGCACCAGCACCGGACTGACCGTCCAGGCCGTCCTCGACGAGAACGAGTACCCCACCGGCCGGACGCTCACCAAAGCCGAGCGCGCGGCGCTCCTTCAGCGTGTCGAGCGCGATGACTTCCACGGGGAGTGGAACTACACCATCGCCCCGCACGACCCCGGACAGGAACCGCCGGTCGAGCAGGAACAGGCGAAGGCACCCCCGATCCCGGCCGAGGCCACCTTCCTGCTCACCCATCCGGCCCTGACCGGCATGTCCCGCGAGCAGTTCGACCAGCTCGTGCAGGAACTCGAGCCCTGCCGCCGGATCCTGGCCGAGGCCGAGCGCGAGAAGAGGAAGGGCATCAACCGGCGCGGATACAACCCCGGGGCCGGCTACCTCGACCACCGCCACCGCGTGCTGGTCGCCGTCCTGCACCATCGCAACACCGTCACCCTGACCCTGGCCGCGCAACTGCTCGGTCGAGTACCCACGAGCTTGAACTACCACGCACACCGCACCAAGCCATTGCTCGCCTTCGCCAGCCCGGGCATCGCCGCCGCCCTGGCCTCTCCCAGACGGACCCACCCACCCCGCACGATCGATGCCCTCCAGAACGCGATCGCCGACCACGAAAGCAACATCAAATCAGGCAGTAGTTAACTTACGGCTCCTCACCGATTCGTCTCGGCCGCGAAATAGGCGGCCGCCTTGCGCAGGATCTCGATCGTCTTCTGCTGCTCGAGGTTCTGCCGACGAAGTCGGGCGAGCTCCTCGGGCTCGGGGCTGGTCAGGTCACTGGGCCGGCCCTCGCCCCGATCGGTGCGGTCCTGCTTGACCCAGCCCCGCAGCCCCTCCGGGCTGACCCCCAGCTCCCGGGCGATCTCGGTGACGTTCCGGTGCGGAGAAGACCGGACGAGCGCGACCGCGTCCCTCTTGAACTCCGCCGTGTACCGCTTACTCATGTTGCCGTTGCTTCCCACCTGAAACTGCTTCCTCCGGGGTGAAGTAGGCCGCCGACGAGGTGCCTCAGGCTGAGGTCCTTTTCCGACGGCCCCTTCCCGAACGGGACGGGCCAGTTTCCCGGCATCCCGCTCTCCAGTGACTAATTCCGAAGCGGCGCGGTGCCCCGCCCTGCATGGATGTCCTCATGGCAGCGGCGGCAGATCACAAGGGTCTTGCGCCGTCGCTTGGCCATCAGTTGCACCCAGGCGGGTTTGTCCCGACGACCGGGCCGGTTGAGGTCGGCGAGTTTGCGGACGTGGTGGACTTCCAGCTTCGTCCGCGATTCGCAGATCTCGCAACACTCGGCGAGGAGCCTGTGGATCAGCTCGTTCCGCTTCGCGCTGGCCATGACCGGCCGTTGGTCGGTAAGAACTGCCGTGCGCTGTCGTTTGAGCGATATCCCGCCGAAGCGGGAGACCAGTGGCTGCCTGTCCTCGCCGCGTGGAACGATGACCTGGAAACAACGGAGCATTCCATCGGCCGTCTTGACGGTGGCTCTGTACTTGCGCGCCGTCTTCGAGACCGTGGACCGGTGTTTCCGAGCCAGCGTCTTCAGCAGGGAGGTCTCCATGACCCACTGGAGCCTGCCCAGGTGATGCACGTCCTGGGCAAGAAGGTAGTACTGGACGAGCCCCCGGTACTCGGCCTGATACTTCGCGACGATCGTGAAGTCCTCATCGTGAAGCAGCATTCCTCGTAACGCTGGTTGGCCCCGGCTCATGTAGAGCGCACATTTCTGCCTGATCACCTGCTTGGGCACGAACAGGCCGATCGCTCCGTTGACCGCCCGACGATTGCGGGTGATCTTCGTATCGGAGTGCTGGGCCCGGATCTCGTAGCCGAGGAAGCGTGCCGCCTGGCTGGTGGCGTGGGTGATCACGGTCTTGGAATCGGACAGTTCCAACTTGAGCTCATCCTGCAGGAACCTCCCGATCCTCGACTTGATCTCCTCGGCTTCGTGCTTCGGTCCGGCGAACCCCAGGAGCCAGTCGTCGGCGTAACGGACATAACGCAGACGCCGATAGTCCGGATCGTTCGGGTCCTGGCTCGGCAAGGAGCGGCGTTGGACTCGAAGTGCCCTCACCTTCTCCTGGTCGCTGTGCCGTGTGGCCTTCTCGATCGCGTACTCGATGGCTTGGTATGCCCGGTTTCGACGCCTCCGCTGTCCCCGGTTGTACTCAGGGAGTAGAGACTGTTCGATGAACTGGTCCAGCTGGTCAAGGTAGATGTTCGAGAGGATCGGCGAGGCAATGCCGCCCTGCGGCGCGCCGCTGAGCGTGGCGTTCCAACGCCAGTCCTCCAGGTATCCGGCCTTGAGCATGTGGCTGATTAGCCGCAGGAAACGTTCATCGTGGATCTTCTCCGCCAGGATCGCGAGCATGATCTCGTGATCCAGGCTGCCGAAGCAGTCGGAGATGTCCCCCTCGATGAACCAGTGCGTCCCCTTCCAGACGTCCACCACCTCGCTGAGCGCGGTGTGGCATCCTCGCTGGGGACGGAATCCGTGGGACCTGTCGGAGAACTGGATGTCGTAGTACGCCTCCAAGAGCAGGCGGACCACTTCGGCTACCAGCTTGTCCGACCAGGCGGGCAGGCCGAGCGGGCGTTTCTTCGCCGATCCCTTCTTCTCGATGTACACCCGTTTGACCGGAGTCCACCGGTAGCGCTCGGCGCGCAACGCGTCGATGATGCTGTCGATTTTCTCCAGTGACATGCCGTCTGCCGTCTCCCCGGTGACCCCCGGCGTCATCGCACCCGTGTTGGCATAGATGCGCCCGTAGGCCACCAAATACAGCTGGGGGTTGAACAGTTGCCGGTACAGCCTCTCGACCGGCAGTCCCTTCTCACCACGCTTGCGGAGAATGTCCAGCACGGCTTCGGCTATCTGCATTACGCATGCCTCCCCTCCCAAACACTCCAGTCACCTGTGCCCCTTTGCCCTGCGGCCGGCTCTCCCGACCTCCCTGGCAGGTCGTCACTCCTGCGACTACTACGGGCACTCCGTCGCCATAGGGCTCGCGTCCCGTAGGCGATCCCGCGGTACGTCCTCGCTGTACGTATCGAGCGCGATGTAGGCCGCCCACTCATCTCCTTGACCGCCCTCGCTGGGCGACGATCCGCGACACGGAGGTTGTCCGAGCCTGTGAGCCATGTTCGGACCTATCGCAATGACGGCTTCGGGTGTCCTGCCGTCAGATGGGGACTTGCATCTCTGGAGATTGGGCTTCAGGCAATCCAGCTTTGGCCATATCGCGCGGGCCTCGCGGCACCCCGTCCTTGACACCTTCAGGCGGTCACCGCTTCCCTGACATGCTCTTGTCCCCTCGCGCTTTCGCGTCCAGGTGAGTCAGGCGACCCAGGAACCTCCCTCCGAGTTCCTCCCGACTGCGTCGGGGATACAACGAAGCGCCTCACGGCGCACCTCACATGTCCCAGTCTCCAGGTGTCCAGCCCCAGGGTGGAATTTCAGTCCTTGCCACCACCCGTCGTTCGGACCGGCTCGACGACCTCGAGCGCCGAGGCATCGACCACCCGCTCCTGGACACCGGCGAAATCTCCGACGCCGTACGGAAGTTATACCCGCAGGGCGTCGACGCCGCCCTGGAACTCGTCGGCACCCCCACCCTGCCCGACACCCCGCGCAGTACAACCGGCCCGGACTTCACCTCCTACCGGCGATCGTAGGCAGGCCTGCCCGCCTACGATCGCCGCCGAGCGTCGAACGGCACCAGACACCTGGAGCAGGCCGCAGTCGGTGGGCCCGCCGGCCAGGTCGGGCACGTCCCGCCGGTACAGCTGCGCGACAGCTGTCATGGGGATTGGGTCGGTGCTCGCCAGCCATGGGGCATGCCGTCCAGCGAAGCCAGAACCTCCCGCTCGGGGTCCGTCAGCCCGAGGTCGATTCCGTCCTCGAGAGTGCGCCCCAGGCCTTGGTCAGAATCTGCCGCCGGAGCCGGACCTCCTCCATCCGCTCACCCGTGCTCTGCTTGCGCGGGTGCGTACACACGGGCCACGGCTCGTCGGCCGGCCAGAGCATCGGTCCGCCCGCGGAGCTGTCTCGCATGCAGGGGGTTCTGAGTCGAGGTGCTCACGTCCGGGTACCGCCGTCATGAAGTTGCTGCTGATTAGCCACGAGACCCGGCTTGGAGGCCATTGTCATTTGGCTATTCAGTTATCGCTCGAAGTCGAACACTGCGGTGACGGGTGCGTGGTCGGACCAGCGCTCGGCGTGGGAGGCGGCGCGTTCGACGTAGGCTTCAACGCACCTGTCGGCGAGGCTTTTTTGACAAACAATTAGGTCTACTCTCCAGCGGATGGACGCCTTTTCTAAAAGAGTCCACCTGTTCGAGAACAGTCTGTTCGAGGGTGCCCGCTGGCCTGGGTGGTAGGGGCCTCCTGTGGGCATCATGACGGCTTCGGCGCCGGTTCGGGCAGTGGGGGGTTCACGTGTCTCGGACACGCTCGGGGACGAGGGGAAGGTCTCGCACCTGGTGCAGGCGGCCCTGGTCTCGGCCACCCACAAGCACCTACGCAAGACGGACCGCTGGGCCGGCGGGCAGCCACCGAACGGGTACCGGATCACCGACCGCCATGGCGGGCGCGAGCGCGTTCCTCGCGATCATCATCGTCCGCCTACGCCGGCGGGCCCAGTCCCGGTCCCGCAACGACGAACTGGTGACCGTGCTGAGCGCCGTCACCCTCGGGGTCCTGATCGCCGCCACCTCGCTGGGCCGGAGCATCCACCAGTGCTGGTGGGTGAAATAGGCTGGTCAGCGGGGGTGGTGACGAGGCAGGGCTCCTCGTCGCTGGTGCGATGGTTCCACTCATCACACCAGCGACCGAAGGGGCCACAGCAGCCAATTTTGTGCGCACAAAGGAAACTTCGACGGCGCTGCCAGACGAGCATTGTTCACGCGAACCCGTAACTTCTTCACGTAAGGGGCCTGTCTGCAATTGGCAGCCCACAAGCTGCATCAAGGGAGTGAGTCATGAGTACTCAGGTGAAGGCATTCGGGTTTGGCATGCCATGGGAATCGTTGTACGGATACAGTCAGGCCACTCAGGTCGGTGACACGGTTTATGTGTCGGGGCAGCTGTCTCATGACCATCACGGCACTTTCGTGGGTGCCGACGACTTCGAACTGCAGGTCCGTACCACGCTGGAGAATCTGGACCTGGTACTGAGGCAGTTCGGGGCCGAGCGTAGCCAGATAGTAGAGACCACGGTTCTGGTGAGGAACCTGCGCGAGAACTTCGACACGACAGCACGCCTCCACGCCGAGTACTTCGGGGAGCACCGGCCCGCCAGCACGGTCATGGGCGTATCCGACTTGGCGCTGCCGGACCAACTCGTCGAGATCGGCGCGCTCGTTCGTCTCGATGTGAAGCCATAGGTGAGGAGTCCGGCTCGATTCATTGCATGGCCGAGCCGGACATCCGGGACTCCAGCGAGTACGGACGCGTCACCGCGCCCGGGGAGACGGCTGTGCGCGGGACCCGGATCACCGTCTGCGTGGGCAATTCGGCTCACTTGCTCTGGTCTGCGCGGACGATCCGGGCGCCTTCCTGGGAACCGGCAAGGCCCAGAGCCGAGGGCGGACTGGACGGCGCGGACCTTGCGAAGGTCAACCGGGCGCTGACCGAGCTCGGTTATGTGCTGTCTGTCGGCGGACGTGGCAGACTGGCTCTGGCGCGATTTCCGTGAATGCCGCCGCGGATCCTGATGATTGTCGATCATGATGGGTGTCTGTCGCTGACCTCCTGGCCGTCCTGTTCTCCTGGCAAACTGCCTGGAAAGGGGGCTGCCAGTCGCTCCAAGCAGGTGCGTGGCCGGGCGGTGGCCAGTACTCTGCGTAGCCCGGGTATGGCCACTGTCGGCCGATCCATTCGCATTCCGGTATCGGCCCCTCCCAGTCGTCGGGGCACCGGTCCTCCCACCCCCGGCCTACCGTCACCGGTCTGGTCATCACCTTGCCCTCGACCTCCTGCACCCTCAGGACCAGGCCGATGCGGGCGGCCCCGGGGTTGCCCCGCGGACCGTAGGACACATCGAGGACTTCGCAGTCGGAGGCGTGCAGCAGGAACCGCTCCAGATCGGTCGGCACGCACGCTGTCAGCTCCCGTCCCCAGAGCATGACCTGGAGCCCGCGGGCTGCATCAACCGCGATGCAGAACAATCGATCGCCGATGAAGTAGCCATACACAGCAGGCTTCGCACGCTCCGCCCCGAACGCCACCCCCACGGTGTCCGGCTCCGACGGTCCGGCCTGGAGCCGGCACAGCTCACTCATACCCGGAAGCACTGCCGCGGCCTCGGTGATCAGCATGCCGAACCGGAGCGGCCCCACGCCGTCCAGCGGAATCAGCTCCCAAGCCGCCCGCGGTCCTACGGCATTCCGGCGCCCCGCCACCTCCCCCATACCCCCACTCCGATCCAACGGTTCCCAGCACCCGGGTCCACCCGCCACAACCCAGCGGTGCGGGGAGAACCTCGCGTCATCGACAAACGACTATCCGCCCTACGGCTGCCCCGGTGCGGGGAGGACGCCGTGCAGCATCGGCTGACCCCCGCGCCCGAGGGGACGACAGCGCCTGGTTGTTCAACCAGTCCCCGAGTTGTCGGTCCCGCACGCGCGGGGACCGTCCCGAGCTGGTCGCTCGTCCGCTCGGCGAGGGACCTGTCGGCTTGGCGGTGATGCTGGGACTTCTAGAAAACAGGTCGATTCTTCATTGCCCCGCCGAGTTGGTTGGACGCTGCGGTTCACGTGCGTCGACGTGAGCTGCCCTGGGCTGGCTTCATGGGGTGAGCCCAGGGCCCGAAGATCTGCTGGTCGTCAACTGTAGGAAATTGACGGCTAGTTAAGGTTGAAGTCGAACTCGGAGGTGACCGGCGCGTGGTCGCTCCAGCGCTCCGCGTGGGAGGCTGCGCGTTCGACGTAGGCCTTGACGCAGGTGTCCGCAAGCCCCTGACTGGCCGTCAGAAGGTCGATGCGCCGGCGGAACGACGCCTTTTGTAAAAGGTCCACCCGTTCGAGTGCAGGTTGTTCGAGGGTGCCCGCCGGCCTGGGCGGTAGGGGGCCTCCTGTGGGCATCATGACGGCTTCGGCGCCGGTTCGGGCAGTGGGGGGTTCACGTGTCTCGGACACGCACGGGGACGAGGGGAAGGTCTCGCACCTGGTGCGGGCGGAGTCGGCGATCCGGCACGCGCTGCCGAAGGAGTGGGAGATCGTCGGGTCTTTCGAGGATCTGGACGTCTCCGCGTAGGTCACTCCGTGGAAGCGCCTGGACCTGGGTCCGTGGCTGACCGAGCGGCAGGGCGAGTGGGACGCGTTGGACCGGGCGTTTCGCTCGGCGAAGGACTGCGCGGACGTGGCGCACTGGGCGGAGGAGAACCACAAGGTCCTGGTGTTCACCGATGATGGGATCACCCTGCACTACCGGGAGGGGCGGGAGTCGTCGTTCGGGAACGAGCCGGCGAAGGTGTTCCTGATGCTGGCGTCGATTTTCGTGGAGATGGAGCTCAAGCGGATCAAGGCCCGCGTCACGGCGGCGCACAAGCACCTGCGTAAGACGGACCGCTGGGCGGGCGGGCAGCCGCCGTACGGGTACCGGGTCGTGGACCGTCCCGGCGGCGGGCGGACACTGGAGCCGGACCCGGTGACCTCGGAGACGGTCCGGTACATGGGCAAGCTCCTGCTGGAGGGGCAGAGCCAGTGGATGATCGCCGCGGCCCTGGAGGCCGCCGGTTTCGACACCCCGTCGATGCACGCGTACAAGAACCAGGGCGAGTCGTACTCGAGCAAGCGTAAGACCGCGCCGTCGAACCACTGGAACCCGACCAGCGTGGGCAAGATCCTGCGCTCGCCGGCGACGATGGGCCTGAAGCTGACCGGCCGCTCCGTGAAGACGCGCAAGATCGCCCGCGACGCCAAGCGCCTGCCGATCCGCATGGCCAAGCCCCTGTTCACGGAGGAGGAGTGGGCCGCGGTCCAGGCGGCGATGGACGAGCGCACGATCACGAAGGAGTGCTCGAACGGCGCCTCGCCCTGGCTCGGCGTTGCGCACTGCGACCGCTGCGGTGACCGGTTCTACCGGCAGGTGAACCTCGCCAAGAACGGCAAGATCTACGAGTACTACCGGTGCGCGGAGACAGCCGGCAAACCCGCCTGCAAGGGCCAGTCCATCAAGGGCGAGCGCGTCACCGCCGCGATCACCGCCCTGGTGGAACGCCTGGCCGACCTGGCGA
The DNA here is from genome assembly GCF_020103755.1 of Streptomyces sp. LS1784. GTDB lineage: Bacteria > Actinomycetota > Actinomycetes > Streptomycetales > Streptomycetaceae > Kitasatospora. Next base: position 7,472 of record NZ_JAHSQD010000146.1, on the reverse strand, counting down.
TGACGGGCGCCGGTGCTGGACGAGGAGCATGTGTGGGACCGCATGTGATCAACGATCGCTTCCTGCTGGTGGGAGACAGCGCGCGCAGCGGCGGTCTGTCGAAGGTGCGCAAGGCCGTCGACACGGCAAATAGCGACAGTGACAGGCAATGCCGGTGAGTTAAGGCGGCATTGCAGTGACAGGCAGTTCGCGGCGATCAAGTTACTCAAGCGGCGCGACGACGAAATCATCAAGGTCTTCCTGGAACCGGAGACCGCCGCACTCAAAGCTGTCGAGCACCCTCATATCGTGCGGATGCTGGAGTCGGGCTGGGACCCGGTTCTGGAGCGGTACTACATTGCCCTGGAGTGGGTGGAGCGCAGCCTGAAGGACGATCTACAGGCTCGTCGGCCCGTCGGCTGGGACGCCTACTTCGAGAAGATCGTGGCACCACCTTGCAACAGTCAGCGATGATCAAGGAGCGGCACAGGATCGGGCCCACCGGCCGGGACCGCGCGGCGAAGCCCCGGACGGGCATCGCTCCGGGTGAGAGGTTCGCCTGTTCGGCTCAGCGAGGATGACGGCCAGGAGACGGCGCCCGGAGACCTTCCTACCGTTGGACCCCGGGAGGCGGCCGAGGACCTCTCGCCCGTCGGCCACCGCTCACGCCGAACCCGGCAGTCGCCTTCCACCGTGACCACGCAGGGTCCGGGTCGAAGGAGATGAAGGACATGAACACCACGCGCACCGCTCGCACGCCCGCGACACCCGCACTGAACGGGTGCCGGACATCACGCCGCCGCCTTCGGGCACGGATCGGGCTCGCCGCGACCGCCACGGCCCTGTCGCTGCTGCCGATCGCCCCGTCCACCGCCAGCGCGGCACCCCACCTCCCGCTCACACAGATCGTGCGGGAGGCCAAGGTGAAGGCGCAGCAGGAGCACCCCGGCTCGCAGTTCTACGACGCGGACGCCGTCCTGCTGACACCCACGACCAACCCCAATGACGTCCAGGCCTGGTGGATCCGCTTCCGGGCCAAGGACTCGGAGCCGTCCTTCGAGTACAAGTACTCGACCACCGGTCAGTACCAGAGCACGCAGCGGTGGAGCGTCCCGATCGGGATCCAGGCCATCTCCCCGTTCACCATGACGGAGGTCCAGGCCCACGATCTGGCCGTCAAGGCCGGGCACACCGGCGCGTTCAAGCCCCTGTACCTCAATGAGCCCGTCGTGCAGAACCCGCATCCCACCTACTACTTCTGCATTCCCAGCGAGGGCAGGACGGTGGCGGTGGACACCGTGACGGGCCACGTCACCACGCCGTGGTCGTGCTAGTGACCACGGTGTGAGCCCTGTTCGGTGGCCGTCACCCAGCGGGGGTGACGGCGATCGGCGGCTGGCGACCCTTGCCCTCCGCCCGCTCGGTGCCGCCGACCGGGCGGGCGATCAGGGTCGCCGGCCTGGAGCGCGAAGGGCCGCCGCCGCCGGTCAGCCAAGCCCGGGTACGAGCGGGGGCCGTGCCGGTTCGGCCGGTCGCCGCGGATCCGCGCTGGCCGTTGCGGCCAGCATGCTCTGTGTCGCCGGCATCGCCCCGGTGGCGCTGTCCGGGACCGCCCACGCGCAGGGCACCTGCACGGTCTCGGGCCCCACCACCATCTGGGGTACCGGCCGTCGGCAGAGCAGCAACTACCTGCGCGTGTATCTGGCGCGGCTACGCCGCAAGCTGGAGCCGGACCCCTCGCATCCCCCGGTATCTGATTACGGTGTCGGGGATGGGCTACCGCTTCGACCCCTGATCCCGGTCATGGACGAGGCCCCGACCCCCGGAATCCTCCGTACCGGGTCGGGGCCTCTCCCGCGTGCTGCGGATCAGGCGGCGACGAGCCGTCCGCGCTTGAGCTGGAGGATCTGGTCGCAGGCGGCGGCGACCTCGCGGGAGTGGGTGACGAGGATGACGCACTTGCCTTCGTCGTGGGCGAGGCGGCGGAAGACGCCGACGATGGACTCGGCGGTGTCGTGGTCGAGGGCGCCAGTGGGCTCGTCCGCGAAGAGGATGTCCACCTCGCAGGCCAGGGCCCGGGCGATGGCGACGCGCTGCTGCTGGCCGCCGGAGAGCTGGAGCGTGCGCCGGTTGTGCTCGGTCTTCTCCACACCGAGGAGTTCGAGGAGTTCGACGGCGCGCCGCTTCCGGGCCCGGGAACCGGCCTTGACCCCGGTGATCTCCATGGCGGAGGTGATGTTCTGCACCGCGGTCATGTAGGTGATGAGGTTGAGGGACTGGAAGACGGTCGCGGCGTGCCGGTTGCGGTAGCGGCCCAGCCCGATCTCGGCGATGTCGCGGCCCTTGAAGCGGACCGTGCCGGAGGTGGGCGAGTCGAGCCCCGAGGCGAGGGAGAGGAGGGTGGTCTTGCCGGAGCCGGACGGGCCGACGATCGCGTACATCCGGCCGGCCTCGAAGCGCTGGTGGACGTCCTTGAGGATGGTCCGCTTGTGGTTCTTGGCCGGGACTGTGCGGGCCACGCCGGACACTTCGAGGACCGCGGGCTCGTGCCCGGCAGCGGAGTCGGCGGCGTCGGTGAGGTGGGTGCTCATGGCGGGTCAGTCGCCCTTCGTGAGGATGTCGCGGGGACTCATGCGCATCACGCGGATGCCGGGCAGGACGGTGGCGATCGCGGCGATGCCGAGCCCGAGGACGCCGACCTGGGCGATGTCGGACGGACCGACCTTCACTTCCAGGGAGTCGATCGGATCGACCTGCGGTCCGTCGTCCTTGGTGCCGCCGCCGATGCTGCTGTAGTCCTGCTCGGGGGTCCTCTTACCCGCGTCGTCCTTCGCGGAGGAGACCTCGCCGGCCAGCAGGCCGTCGCCGATGGGCTGGGCGAGTGCCTGGGAGGCGGCCGAGGCGATGCCGATGGCGATCAGCGCGCAGGAGAAGATCTCCACGAGGTGCTGGCCGAGCAGCAGCGGCTTCTTCTCGCCGAGCGCGAGGAGGATGCCGAGCTCCTTGCGGCGTTCGCGCAGCGCCGAGGCGATGATGAGGGCGAGGATCGCGGTGCCCGCGAGGGCGACGAGCCAGACGGTGAGGCTGGCGAAGCCCGCGGTGCGGGTGATGGGGCCGACGAGGGCCTGGTACTGCTTGTCGTTGACGGTCAGGGGGAAGATCTTGGGGTCCACGCCGGCGGCCGCGGCGTCCTTCTTCAGCCGGTCGAGATCGTCGGGGTTCTTCAGGCTGAAGGTGGCCGACTTGAGGATGCCGTCGCTGCCGTCCTTGCCCAACAGGAGCGAGCTGCCGAGCGGGGTGGTGTAGATCTTGTTGGCGGGGTCCATCATCGCGGGAACGTAGGCACCGGTGTCGGCGGTGCTGTTCTTGTAGATGCCGACGACCTTGAAGGAGAGGTCGGCGTCGCTGCGCTGCTTGCCGTCCATGGGGATCTCGCCCACCTTGAGCTTGACGACGTCCCCGACCTTGATCTTGTTGTCGTCGGCGACGCGTTCCTCGATGACGATCTCGTCCTTGGCGCTGGTGGGGGTGATGCCCCGGCCCGAGATGATTTTCGAGTCGCCGTTGCGGAAGTCCTTCTCCTGGTTCAGGTCGAGAATTCCGGAAGCCGAGAAGAAGTCCGTTCCCTCGGCGTTCTGGCCGGGCGGCGTCGGAACCGGCTGGTGCAGGCTCAGCCCGGTGCCGGGGCGCCCGACGCTCCCCACGGCGTAGTTGCAGCCGGTCACCGCGGAGGACGCGCAGATCTTGTCGACGAGGCTGCTGCGCAGCTCGCCCTTCGAACCGATCGTGCTGGGCCGTCCGCCACCGCCGGCGTTGGTTCCGCCTGAGTTGATGAGCGCGTTGATGTCGAGCTGCATCGTGGCGACGACCCCGACCTTCCTCTTCGCATCATCGGCCGCGCGCGCCGCGGCAGACTGGATGAGGAATCCGGAGAGCACGAGCGTGCAGATGACGGTGAAAAGGCCGATCAGCATGGCGGTTTTCCCGAGCTGGCCGGTCAGCCGCCACCAGGCCCGTTTGAATAGATTCATGGCAACGACGCTATCGGCCAGCGCATTTCACCCGTATGTGATGCCCGACGGCCCGGCACCGAGGCCTCACATACCGCTCACACGCCCGGTACGGTACAAATGGAAGTGTCCCGTAATTCCGTGGGTCGATATTCCGACCCGCCTTCGGGCTCTCATCGAATTCTCACCCGAAGGGACGTCTCCGCCGTGCGGGTACTGATCGTCGAGGACGAGGCACCGCTCGCCCGCCTGCTCCAGATGCGCCTCGGCCGCGAGGGCATCGCCGCCGACATCGCACCCGACGGCGGCGCGGCGCTGGAGCGGGTACGGATCCACGACTACGACGTGGTCGTACTGGACCGGGACCTGCCCGTGGTCCACGGGGACGAGGTGTGCCGCCGGATCACCGGGATGGGCCTGGGCGCACGGATCCTGATGCTGACCGCGGCCGGGACACTGGACGACAAGGTCGCCGGCTTCGGCCTGGGGGCGGACGACTACCTCCCCAAACCCTTCGACCTGCCCGAGCTGATCGTCCGGCTCCGCGCCCTGCACCGCAGGAGCGGCACCACGTACGCCCCCGTGCTGGAGCAGGCCGGCATCAGCCTGGACACCCACCGCCGACAGGTGACCCGCGACGGTACGGAGATCCGGCTCACCCCGAAGGAGATCGCGGTCCTCGAACTGCTCATGCGTGCCGACGGCGGAGTCGTCAGCAGCGCGGACCTGCTGGACAAAGCCTGGGACGGACAGACCGACCAGGGCGGCAACGTGGTCCGGCTCGTGGTGCACACCCTGCGCCGCAAACTCGGGGACCCGAAGATCGTGCAGACCGTCATCGGGACGGGCTACCGCCTGGGCGCGGCGTGAGCCGCGGGCGCCGCCCGCTCGGCCTGCACCGCCTCACTCGCCCCCTCAGCCTGCGCAGCCGGCTGACCTTCGGGTTCGCCGTCGCACTGGCCGCGAGCGCCCTGTTGATGCTGACCGTCGTCTACGTCGGCATCCGCTGGCTGCCGACCTACGACCTGACCACGGCGGTCACCGTACCGCCCGGCACCAGCTCCACCCCGGCCCACCCCTACCCGCCCGCCGACGGAAACCCCATGCCACCGGGGTCCGACGAGATCGGGACCCGGGCCCCGTCCCCCGGCGAGCGGATCCAGGGCCCTCATTCCACGATCCGCACCAAAGAGGACGTCTGGAACACCGTCCTCGCCGTCTCCACCGCGGGCGTGCTCATCGTCGCCACCGCAGGCCTGCTGGCCGGCCGCAGGATCGCAGGCAGGCTGCTGGCCCCGCTGAGCGAACTCAACCGGGCCGCGACGAGCGCCGCCGAAGGCGACCTCTCCCACCGCATCAACGCCTCCGGGCCCGACGACGAACTGCGCCGCCTCGCCGACACCTTCGACGTCACGCTCGCCCGCCTGGAGGAGTCCTTCTCCTCGCACCGGCGGTTTGCCGCCAACGCCGCCCACGAGCTGCTCACCCCCCTGTCCACGACGAAGACCGCCCTGACCATGCTGGGAGACCGTCCGGACCGTGAGGAGTTCGCCGAGATCCTGCCCATGCTCGGTGAGGCGAACGAGCGCAACATCAGGGTCGTCAAGGAACTCCTGAACCTGGCCGCGGCCGAACACCTCACCTTCGACCCCGAGCCCGTCGACCTCGCGGCCCTCGCGGAAGAAGCCGTGACCGCGGCGACCGCCGCGGGCGCCGGGCAGTCCGCGCACGGACCGGAGTTCGTCCTCACCGCGGACGCCCCCGACTGCCTGGTACGGGGCAATTCCGTGCTGCTGGGCCGGCTGGTCGGTAACCTCGTCGACAACGCGGTCAAGCACAACACCGGCGAAGTGGGGGCCCGGGTCACCGTGGACGTCGCCACCGAGTCCCGGTCCACCGCCCCGGACGACGGACCCGGCGCGGTGCACCTCACCGTCACGAACACCGGGCCCGTCGTCGACCCGGCCGTCGTCGACCGCCTCTTCGAACCGTTCTACCGGGCCCGGCCCCGCCTCGACAGCGCCCACGGACACGGACTCGGCCTCGCCCTGGTCCAGGTCGTCGCCCGGGCCCACGGCGGCACCGTCCACGCCACCGCGCTCCCGGCGGGCGGCCTCGCCGTCTACGCCAGGCTTCCCGCGGCGGCGCCTTCGCCGTACGAATCGGCTTGATCCGCAGAGGGCCGCTGCACTCCTACTGCTCACAACCGGGTGCGCCGTATCCGGCACGGGACCGGAAGCCGTTGGCAGTCGGCCCTCCGAGGTCACGGCCCACCCCCGCCTCTACGGGGTCACCCCGGACTGCCGGCTGCGGGCCCGCCCCGCCCCAGAATCGAGACGGACAACAGCAAGAAGCCGCAGCCCGGTTCGCTGTCGCAGCTCACAGCCTTCACGCTGGGACGGCTCCTGGACGGCCCCGACGAAGTGGACAGGGGCAACATGCTCCACACGGAGCTGCCTGAACCGGCCGGCCGCAACCGCGGGCGGCGGTCACCGTCACCACCTCCGGTGCCGGCCTCACGGTCGCCCTGCCGCTGGACGTCGCGGCCTTGCCCCGGACGGCCGTGGGCCAGGTCGTGTGCACGGCCTGGAGCACTGAATCCGTCCGCCGCTCGGACCTCCCGGACCTCCCGGTCACTCTCACCGGAGGAGGACACACGACGACACCCCGCCGGTGCTCGGAGTTCACTGCGGACAGCGCGGGCTGCGCCGCTACCGCGTGGACTTGAACTGCGAAGGAGCCTCATGCGTTCCCGAAACAGGGGAGAGGCGTTCCTGAGGTTTTTTGGGGCGGAGCCCTGAACTGGGGGTCAAGGGGTTGCGGGCGGTGGCCGTATCTAGAGGGATGTGCGGGTCTGGATCGTCGGGGGAGCTGATCTGGGGCGGACAGGTGCTTCGCTTGTGGAAGCAGGGTCACGTGAATCGCTTTGCTGAAAAATCCACTCCGGGAGTGCCGTGCGACTTCCTTCGTCGCTGGCGTATTTGCTACCGAGAGGCAGCCCCGACGTGTGGAATGCCCCGCGTCGGTGCCGCCTCTTGATTCTGTCGAACTACCAGTTTCTGCTGCCTAGTTGTTCAGATCGAACACTGCCGTGACCGGTGCGTGGTCGGACCGCCGCTCGGCGTGGGTGGCGGCGCGTTCGACGTAGGCCTCGACGCACTTCTTAGCGAGGGTTCCAGTAGCGATAATTAGGTCGATCCTCCAGCGGATAGACGCCTTTTCGAAAAGGGTCCACCCGTTCGGGTGTGAAGTGTTCGAGGGTGCCTGCCGCAACCGAGACCGTGCAACCGCACGCTGTTCCCGAAGCGTGCCTATCCACGGAGGTTGAGACGATGGTTGAGGACCGCCGGCAGCGGTACCCGCCCGCCGTCGTCAGTGCAGCAGCACCCGCAGGCTGAGCAGTCCCCGGTGCCTTGGGTTCTCCTGCCACTGCGCGGCCGCGGCCGGTTCGGCCAGGCGCAGGGCCGGGAAGCGGCGCAGCAG
>NZ_JAHSQD010000145.1 GCF_020103755.1 Streptomyces sp. LS1784 | reverse complement strand
GCAGGCCGCGCGGAGTGGCCGATCTGCGCCCCTGGCCCGGAAGGCCGCGGGGCCGGCCGACGGCGGGCGGGCGACAGCGGGCCCGCACCCGGACGTGATGCGGCTCACACACGACGGCCGATGAGTTTCCGGCCCGCCGCCGGTCCTATGAGCATGACGAACACGCCGACCCCCGCCGTCAAGGGCCCCGCCAGCTACTTCCCGTCCATCGAGAAGAAGTACGGGCAGCCGATCTCCCACTGGAAGGAGCTGATCCGCTCCTCGCCGCTGACCAGGCACACGGAGCTGGTCACCTGGCTGAAGGAGGAGCACGGACTCGGCCACGGGCACGCGAACGCCCTCGTCAAGCACACGCTCGACGAGGACGCGGAGTAGTACGGCAGCGGTGCCCACCATGACGAGGCTTCGGCTCCTGGGCTGTGGCCTCGTCGCTTGTCGTGGCTGGTCCGGCCGGAATCCTTGCCTGCGGTATCAATCGCGATATTTGCGTACATGCGAAGAGCACAAGCATGGCGCGACGACGTGGGCGCAGGTACAGACGACGTCGGCGTCGATCATGAACCCGGCGCCCACCACCTCGCCGGACCGGGAGCGGATGCGGACCAGGCCCTCGGTCAGGGCCTCGTCCCCGGAAGGTGGTGTCACCGCCAGGCTCAAGCCCGGTCCCCGCTGCGGGGCCGCCACTCCACGCTGACGGTGAAGTTGGCCTCCGAGGCGAACCCCGAGTCGTCCCCGTCCGAGACCTCCACCCAGATCCCGCTGCCGTCCGCGAGCCGGAGCTCACCCGCATGGGTCATCGCGACCTCCCCTCCCTGGCCGAACCACTGATGGTAGTCGAACTCCGCTGCGCCGCAGGCGACTTGTTCGACTTTCCAGCGCGCGACCCGGTCGGGTGGGGCGGAACGCCCCTCCGCTCGCCCGGACCGGCGGTCGCCACCGGCGCCGGAGCGGTAGGGGCCGGCGATGAGGATGAGCATGGGCCTGTCGGTCATGTCCGGCGCCTTGCAGTTGCGTGGGGCCCTTGGCGATGGTGCTACTCAGGAGGGGTCGCTCCCCCTGGGGCCCGAGGGTCAGTCCCTGGCCCCTCCCCTCAGGCCGTCCAGCACCATGTCCGTCAACCGCTCCGGCAGGTCCGGCTCGATCGGGCGGTGGCCGAGCAGGGAGCGGGTCTGGAGCGGGGAGCAGAGCAGCTCCAGCGCCAGGGCCGTGTCGGTGTCCGTCGGGAGTTCCCCCCGTTCGACGGCCCGGCTGACGATGGCGCCGGCCTGGTCGAGGCGGGACTGCCAGAAGGTCTGCCAGGCCTCGGCGAGGTCGGGGTCGTCGGAGCTGAGCGAGGCCGCCCGGGCGACGGCACGGCCGGCGGGGGTGGCGAGGTATCCGGCCAGCGCGCGGGCGAAGGCCGCCAGGTCGGTGCGGACGGCTCCGGTGTCGGGGACGGGGATCCCCTCGTCGCTTCCGGCGAGCATGGCGTCCAGCACGAGCTTCTCCCGGCTGCCCCAACGCCGGTACACCGTGGTCTCGTTGACTCCCGCACGGGCCGCGACCCCGGCGATGCTGAGCCGGGCGATGCCCTCCTCGGCCAGCACCTCCATGGCGGCCGCCAGAACGGCCTGGCGGACGCGCGTGGCGCGGCCGCCAGGGCGGCGGCGGATCGGCTTCGGTTCTTCCTCGGTCATGTGTCGATCACCTCGACCCTTACTTTAACGCAGGTGTTCTTGCGTTAAGCCCCGCACGGGCGCATAGTCACTAATGCAAGAGTTCCGGCTTTAAGCACAGCAGGAGGTACCACCATGTCCTTCACCTGGCCCCTGGACCCGCGGGACCTGTTCGTCGAGCGCTACCCGCAGATGACCCTCGGCCTCCCCGCCGACGAGGTGGACGCGGTCCGCGCCGCCGTCACCGAGATGTGGCCCGACCGGCCCGGCAGCTGGGTGTACGAGTGGTCCGCCCTCGCCGCCCGGCACGCCGAGGCCGGGCGCCACCTTCTGGCCGCGCAGGCGTACGGCTGGGCCAAGTTCCCCTCGCTTGCCGACGACCCGAAGCGAACCGCGCTCGCCCGCCAGGTCGAGCAGTACGTCCTCGCCGCCCCCGGCTTCCCGGTGGAGTTCGAGCGCCGCACGCTCACCGTCCCGTACCGCGGCGGCGACGCCACCCTCCCGATCCACCTCATCGCCGCCCCGGGCCTGTCCGCCGACGCGCCGATCGTGCTGGCCAGCGGCGGCGTGGACTCCTGGAAGACCGACCTGCACGGCATGTGGGAGCAGCTCGCGTTCGCCCTGCCGGCACGACTCCTGCTGTTCGACCTCCCCGGCACCGGCGAGACCGCCCACCTGCCGATGACCCCGGACGGCGGGGCCGAGGTGATCGCCGGACTGGTCTCCTTCGCCCGCGCGGCCGGCAACGGGAGGGTCGGCCACTTCGGCATCTCGATGGGCGGCTACTACTCCGCCCGCAACGGACTGACCGGCGCGGTGGACGCCTCCGTGGTGCTCGGCGGCCCGGTGGAGCGCTCCTTCGCCCCGGGCCGCGGCTTCGCCTTCGGCATGGACGGCATCGTCGGCAACGCCCTGGGCTTCGACGCCATGCCGAGCACGGCCGAGCGCGAGGAAGCCTTCGCGGCCTTCGACCTGCGCCCGCTGCTGGACCGGGACGCCAACGGGCCGATGCTGGTGGTCAACGGCACTGAGGACGTCCACATCCCCATGGACGACACCCTGGTGTTCGAGGGCCGCCGGGACACCCGGGTCGAACTGATCCCGGACACCGGCCACTGCGCCATCTCGCGCTTCGGCGAGGCGATGGCCGTGATCACCCCATGGCTGAAGGACACCCTGATCGGCTGATCCGGCACTCCTGCCACGGACAGCTCACCGTGGCAGGCGGTTCAGGACGGCGATGGGCTTCGTCTGCCCGGCTGCTTCGGCCGAGCAGCCGGGCACGGGTGAGCGTCCCTGCCGACGCTCGATCGGCGATGACACCCTGTGGGGCGTCAACCGGCGCCGCAAGGGCTCGGTGAACATCCTCGCCGCGCTCAAGCCGATCCGGGCCGCTCGCCCGGACGGCCCCGGTCAGAATGAACGCCGTGTCGGTGCTCACCGCACCGTGACGACGGCCCTCGGGTCCCGGCGCCGGGCTGCCCCCGGCCGTCGTCATGCCGCCGTCGAACCTCTGCCCTCGATCCGACCGGTCCGGTTCGTCCCACCGCCACCCGGCGGGCGCAGCAGCAGAAGTCACACACCGACTGACGACGAACCACCGGCGCAGGACACTAACAGGCCCCGGGGTTCAGCCAGCGGCGGAGGGCCAGGCGGAGGCGGCCCGTGGTCGGGCGGCCGGCGAGGACGGCTTCGAAGCGGCGGTGGTCGCGGGCTGCCCGCAGCACCGCGACGTCGTGGGTACCGGGGGCGGGCGGGGCCGGTTCGCCGTGCTGGGCGGCCCGGTGACTGTCGAGGAGGTGCTGGTGCAGGGCGTTCATGCGCCCACCATGTACCCCGGCCGCCCCGTGCGTCCCGCCGATTGACGACCCCCGTCAAATGACACGGCGGTGCCCCCCGCCCGGCCGGGCGCAAGAGGGGCCCGGCACCATGGATGGGGTGAGCGTGACCATCGACATCACCGGACTGCCGCACGAGCGGATCACCTTCTGCCCCTCGCCGCTGGCCGAGCTCGGCAACGCGCTGCACGCGCTGGCCGAGCCCGCTCACCACGCCCGGCTGCACGCGTGGACGACGACGACCTCCGCCGCGCTCGGGCCGGAGCTGGCCGAACGGCTGCTGGAGGCCGACTTCATGTGGCGGTCGACGCGCTCCGACTTCCTGATGCCGGCCCGGCCGCGGGAGACCCTCGCCGAGGAGTTGGACGACCTCGACCGCATGGACGACGAGAAGTTCGTCGGCACGGCCCTGGAGATCTCCTGCAGCACCAATTACTACCCCAAGGGCCTGCCGTCGCCGCTGGTCGACGACTGGTCGCGACGCCGCGCACTCGACCTGGCGGCGGCCCGCGGCCCACGCCAGGCGGCGTTCGTCGAGCGGATGCTCGCCGATCCCACCGCCACGCGCGCATGGATACGACGGCTTCTGGAGGACTGCGACCAGGCGTTCTTCGCCGACACCTGGCGCCGCGTCCGTGTCCAGCTCACCGCCGACGCCCAGCACAAGACCGAGCTCCTGCGCCGCAAGGGCCTGGCGGAAGCACTCACGGCAGCGTCACCGGCACTGAGCCTGGAGGAGGACGAACACGGCAGGCGCATCGTCGTCGACAAACTGCTCCACGGCCGCACCGACGCCCGCGGCACCGCCGTCACGCTCCTGCCGAGCATCTTCGGCTGGCCACACCTCTTCACCCTGTACGGACCGGGCTGGCAGCCCGTGATCCAGTACCCGGTCTCCACCCACGAGGTCGGCGGCACCGAGCCCGTGGAGACGGTCAAGCTGCGCCTGGACGCGCTGACCCATCCCATGCGGATGAACCTGTGCCGCAACCTCGCGCGCGGCGCGTACACGACGAACGAACTGGCCGACGCGTACGGCATCACCGCCCCCGAAGTCTCCCGCCACCTCGCCGTCCTGAAGAAGGCCGGGCTGCTCATCACCCGGCGCCGGGGCCGCTACGTCCTCAACCAGCTCGACCTCTCGGTCGTGACCCGGCTCGGCAGCGACTTCCTGGAGTCCGTGCTGCGGTAAGGACGGCCGGTCGAGGCAGATCAGTCGAACAGGCCGAACCCGGCGATGCCCAGGTCTGGCGAACCAGCCTGCTGGAACCGGATCGGCGGAGTGGACCGCAATCTCATCGGCTTCGCCGTCGTCGGCCTGTTCTTCGCCACCTCGATCACCGTCCTCGCGGTCCGGAAGGTCGGCCGGATCGAGGAGAGGTGCTCCGCCGGCCTGCGCTCCGCCGAGGACGCCTCCAGCCGAGCGATGCCATGCCTGCGGAACTGGAGCTCAGGCTCCAGGAGCGTGACGGTGACATCTCCGCGGCCCGCCCGACCGGCGGGCCGGTCTGCACCTGGAAGTCGATCACCGGTCGGGCTCCCCGTGGTCTTGGACCGGCCGGGTCCGTTGGGCCGGGAGGCCGGTGCGCTCGTTCTGCAGGTCCCACAGTTCCCTGAAGCGGCCTGCCTCGTCGGCGACCAGCTCGGCGAACGTGCCCTCCTGGAGGACCTTTCCGTCTTCGAGGACCACGATCCGGTCGGCAACGGCCACGTTGGTGAGTCGGTGGGTGACCAGGACGACCGCCCGTTCCTGCGCGACCGCCCGCAGGTTCTGGAAGATCCTGTGCTCGGCGCGCGGGTCGAGGGCGGCCGTCGGCTCGTCCAGGACGAGCAGTCCGGCCTCACGGTGGAACGCCCGGGCGATGGCCAGGCGCTGCCACTGGCCGCCGGACAGTTCCTCGCCGCCCATCCACTCCACCGCCAGCAGGGTGGACAGGCCCCGGCGGAGCCTGGCGACGACATCGGCCGCCCCGGAGACGTCGGCGGCGCGAAGCACCGCCGCGTCGCCCTCGGCGGTGGGCTGACCCAGCGTGATGTTCTCGCGGCAGGTCAGCGGCCAGCGCGCGTAGTCCTGCGGGACCACGGCGACCTGGCGCCACAGGGCGTGCGGGTCGAGGTCACGGGTGTCGCGCCCGTCCCACCGCACTGATCCGGCATCGGGCAGGTACAGCCCTGCCAGAAGCTTGGAGAGGGTGGTCTTGCCGGATCCGTTCTCCCCCACCAGGGCCAGGATCTCGCCCCGTTCGACGTGCAGGTTCACCCCGTCCAGCGCCTTGCGCTCGGAGGCGGGGTAGGCGTATCCGAGGTTCTCCACCGCGATTCGCCGCGGTGCCTCGGGAGCTTCGGTGCCGCGCTCGGGCCGGTGGCCGCCGGCGGTGTCGAGGAAGCTCGACCAGTCGTCCAGGTACATGCCGGTGCGGAAGAGGTCCGCGCCGTAGCCGACGATGCCGCGCAGGCTGGTGCCGACCGCGGTCAGGGCGAACACGGCCGCGCCGCCGCGCGGCAGGCTCATCCGGCCGGTGCTGACCAGCCACAGCATCGCCGCCCACACCACCGCGCTGCCGAGGCCGGACGCGGCGGCCCCGATCACCGAGACCCGGGCGCTCTTCATCGCCGCCCGCCGGGAGCTGGCGTCCAGCCGCCGACCGACCTGGTCGTACTTGGTGAGCAGGAACTCGCCCATGGTGTCGGAGCGGACCTGGTCCGCGTTGCGCTTGAGGTGGATGTACCAGCGCAGGTTCGCCATGATCCGGCGGTCGCCGGCCGCGGCCCGGTTCGCCAGGAACTGCACCCGGGCGGCGTGCACCGAAGCGATTCCCTGGGGCAGCGCCGCGAGCACCAGCAGCGGCAGGAGGGCGGGGTGGAGCACGGTCAGCACGCCGGCCGCGGCAAGGAGCGAGGCGAGGGAGGCGAGCAGGTTCTGCGCCTCCCCGACGATGTCCACACAGACCTCGGCGCCACGGTCGGCGGCTTCCAGCTCGTCGTTGTAGCCGGCGTGGTCGTAGGCGGTCAGTTCGGCCGCCACGGTGGCGCGCAGCACCGCGGCTTCCGCCTCGCGGGAGATGCGCGGCGACAGGTGGATGGTGATGGTCCGGATCGTGATGCCCAGCAGGGAGCGGGCGCCGGCCGCCGCCGCGATCACGAGGATCGACGGCGCCGCGTGGGCGAGCTTGTCGCCGGTCTGGCCCGGGCCGAACAGCGCCGAGATCGTGCCGGTGGTCGCGAACAGGCCGGCCGCACCTAGCATCGCGGACACGGCCTGGCAGGTCAGGAGCAGCGCGACGGAGGTACGGTCGATGCGCCAGCCGAGGCGGAACGCGCGGACGACGAGCGCGGGCAGGCGGCGGGCCATCGCGCTGACGCTGATCGCTTCGATCGCCTCGATGCGGCGACCGTCGGCGAGCCACTGCAGTTCCTCGTCGACGGCCTCGGCTGATGGGGTCGTGGCACTCATGCGTTCACCTCCTTGTACGGGTCGCCGACCATCACGACGGGGGTGTTCACCACAGCTCCTCCAGACACGGACAGTGCGCGGGCATGTGAAGCCGCCGCATCGGCAGGATGGGGAGGCCCAAGTGGGCATCAGCAAGGCCGAGTTGGGGCTTCTTCACAGGCGGTGAGCGTCTGATGATGAGGTTGTTCGAGTGTGCTGTTCAAGCGGATTACCACTGGGCGAGCCCGGGTCGAACTGGGGGTTTTCGAGCACCCTTGAGGCGCTGCCCACAGCTGCCTCCGGGTGCTCGCGGAGGGGGCGGGCCGGGTGCCGGAGCCCAGTGTGCAGGCGGCGAGAGCGCGTTCGAGTGCGGCTGTCCGGTCGAGCCCGAGGCGGTCACGGGTGCTCAGGTGGGCGAGGAGGCCGCGCAGTGCGTAGCCGTCGCTGGATTCACCCGTTCGGCTGGTCAGGCGCAGCGCGAGGTTTCGGGCGGCAGGCGTGTCCGGGGTGGAGGCATCGAGGGCGGGCCGTGGTGGCGGAGTGCGGGGATGCGTCTCCACTGACACCACCCCACCACCACCGACACCGGGGCGTCGAGGGCTCCACAGTCCGGGAAGGCCGCGCCTGTCACGTTTCCGGAACTCCGTCGACCCGGAGGGTTGTCAAAAACCCCTCAAGGTCAGACGGGCGGCATCAGATCGCTCTCGCTGATGGTGTACGTCAGCAGGGGATAGACGAAGTCCGTTTCACTGTTCTCACGGCGCCGCAGTCGGTAAAACTCGTGCCTCTGCTCGTCGTCGGCCGACATGAGGCGGGCACCCTGCGGGAGGTATGCATGTCCGTCGCGAAACCGGACGAAGGTCTTCGACACCCGAAAGGTTACGCCCAACCATTGGTTGTCCGCCGCCTGGACGGGCTTGTCCAATACGATTTTGTGCCTGAGCCGCCGATTCGAGTCGACAGAAAACGCGACGATACTGTTGTGGGCGAGGGGGATCTCGAACCTCTCGCCACCGGACCCCTTCGACTCGAAGATCAGCTTCCTCGGCGGGCCCGCCTCGGGATGTTGGTAGCAGGAGAAGACGGCGATAAACGACTCGTCAGCCAGATCGAGGGCCTGGTCGGAATGGCTGCCCATGGTCGTGTAGGCGTTCGTGTAGGTCTCGATGAGAGCGTTGTTGAAGCCGACCGAAAGCGCCGCACGTTCTTGAATCTGTTGCGCCAGCCGTTCGTGAACCGCCCGGAAGCGCTGCGTCGGGCTGCTGTACCGAGTGGTAGTACGCACGAGAGGCACACCACCCGCCTCGTCGACCCTGGTAAGCGTGGCGCCTCGCCGGCCTTTTCCTACGTCTTCCAAACGAGCCGACGCGGACAGCTCCGCGAAGAGATTCTCCTCGGCCGGCAGAGCGCACGAGAGGATCTCGTCCGAGATCCTAGATTCGGGGGGCAAGGTAGTCTCCCGTGTTCATACTGAAGAGAAATTTTTCGCCGTAATCAACGAAGGACGAGGTCCTGTTCTCCTCGGCGTACAGCCTGCGCAGCTCGTCCATGCCGGCCGGTGTGGGTGGCCCCAGCTTCACCACGTCTCCGGCCACCTTGAGGAACGTGTGGCCGTTCTTGTGAACGGCTTCGGCGCTCGAACAGCGCACCACGTATCCCAGGCGGGTCGGGAGAAACTCGGCGTCCAATGACGGGGGCCGGATTTCATGCGTATACAGGCGGTTGGTGGACAGCGGCATGAAGAACACGGAGCCGGGGTAGAGCGTCAGGGTGAACTGCGCGGGGAGCGCGACCCCGTCGCGTCCTTCGGTCGGCTCCTTGAGGCGAAAGTGGAGTTTGGTCAGCCCGCTGGCACCCTTCACGCCATGGTCGAAGGCGTCTTCGGCCAGGGGCTGCAGCTTGTCGAGCCGGTCATAGAAGGTGCAGAAGGCCATGATGCCATTGGCGGGCATGTCCTTGGTCTTGTCGGCATGGGCCGAGATCTTGGCCTTGGACTGCTTGCGCTCGGCCGTGGCAAGGGTGTTGTGGTAGATCTGGGCGAGGACGTGATTCAGCGGTGCCTGGTTCCGGAAGACGGCAGCGGCCTCGCGGTTCAGAGCCTCGACGATGCGTGTGTCGGTCGGGCGAAAACTCTCGGTCGGCCCCGAGAGATTCGTGGAGCACCGGAGCAGGCGGAAATGCAGTTCGTTACCGTTTCGCGTGACGGGCGTCAGATAGATTCCGCTGCGATGGGCCGTTCCAGGTTTGGTGGACTCCGTCAGGGACTGGAACGCGTGCTCCGCACGGATCCGTCCGAAGTGATCGGCGCCGAGTCCGAAAAAGCGGCGGTAGTACACGCCGACGCCGTGTACGCGGATGGGAACTCGGCCGAGGTCGACGAGGGTCCAAGGCTTGTCGACGTCCTCGTGGTAACCGTGCGACAGCTCCCGGACAACGAATACCCGGGCAGCCGCACGCAGCTGGCGGCCACTGATCCCGGATATATCGCCACACAGGTAGACGGTCTTCTGCGCGAGGTCGGGCGAATCAGAAGCAAGGTCCTCCGGCGTGATTGTGGACCCGAAGAAGTCCCTGATCAAGCCATGATCCTGCAGCATCGAAGGCGCAACCAAGATGTTGCCCGCATCCTCGATGCAGGCTTCTGTCAGCTCTGTCGCCCACATCAAACGGTACCTGCCATTCGCAGACCTTGGTGAATTGCTCAAAACAGTTGACATGGCAACGGTCCGCACTTTTTCATTCACGTCGCGAAGCGTGAACGAAAGAAGACGGACCGTTGAACCTTGATGCTCTCACGGGGGCTCGACAGCGGGCAACGGGTTCTGCTGTACGGGCGGTGCGCGGAACTGCTCGGCGAGGTCGTGAGGCCGGACGGGCGGCCCGCGGCGATCGGGCCGACCAGCCAGTGATGCCGGTGGTCCGCCTGATGCACAAGAACCTCACGCAGGCTCGCGGGTGCGGTCTTCGGTGTCAGCCCGACCGCGGATTCCCCACGGTGGCCGACCTCGGCTACGTCGGATTCGACGGCATCGAACTCGTCCCGATCGAACGCCCGCCCAAGACCGAACTACCCGCCGTCGACACGGCTTTCAACACCCAGCTTCCCAAGCTTGGAGCGCGAGTTCGATTCTCGTCGCCCGCTCCAGCAGTAAAGCCCCAGGCCAGCGGCCTGAGGCTTTCGTGTTGTCCGGACCAATTCAGGCCTGTCGTGCCAGATCCGTGCTCTGCCGAGGGAGGGGAAGAGTTCAGAGGACGCCGACGGTCTCCCAGTCCTTGTTGACGGCGTCCAGTTCCGTCCCCGCTACGTCGACGGCGACGAGGTCGACGTCCACTGCGTCCCGCCGAAGCTCGTCGCCCACACCAACTTCCCCGCCCCCCTCTACGACCGCGTCGGCGGCAGCGGCGCCCTCGTCCGCACGCCGTACCGGATGTCCAACGGGCACGGCTTCCACAACCAGCCCGAACGCCGCGAGGGCCTCTACTTCCCCACGCGTGACGGCGCCGGCACCGTCGTGCAGTGGAACAAGACCTGGATGAGCGACAACGACACCACGTCCAAGGTCTTCCTCTGCTTCGACGGCCGCTACTTCATCGACCAGGAATACATCACCTGGGCCGACGGCGAGAGGAGCTGACCCCGGACCCGGCGATCCGACTCGGCAGTCCGGGGAGGCCCGGGCGAATGGCGGGATCGCCGATGTCCCCTGGCGCGAAAGTGTCTTGATCGGCGGTCACAACCAGTGAAACCGTGGGCACGTTCTGTGTTGATCGTGTGGCCGTCGGTAGCTCCGCGGACACCGGGTGTGAGGTGACAGCTTGACGGAGACGCAGCACCTGGCGAAGGTCTACAGCGACCGCGCCTACGTGCACACCACGACCGTGCGGCACCAGGGAAGTACGGTCGCGTTCGCGATGGACGACCAGCGGCGGATCGTCTACAGCGTGCTGGACCTGTCGCAGCACGACGAGGCGAAGGGCGAGGCCGACACGGCGTACTGGTCGGAGGACCCGTTGCCGCTGCGCTTCCCGGCGGAGGTGGCGCGGGTCGGCTACGCGGTGGCGGGCACGGTGCGGATGCCCGTCGTCAAGCGCGGCGGCCGGGTCGAGGCGGACGCGGCGGAGCGGCTGGACGAGCAGGAACTGGACCGTTTCCTGTCGAGCACGGCCAGGCTCGGCGCCGCCGCCCCCTTCCACGTCCTGTCCGACGGCACCCACCTGTACGTGCTGCGCCAGTCGGTGCGCGCCGACCACCCGGACGCGGTGTTCCGGCTCGCCGACGGCACCGGTTCCTCGGGCGACCCGGCCCGCACCGACTACCTGGCCAAGGACGGCGAGGCCAAGCTCGCGGTGGTCGACGCCACCCTGCTGCGCGACCGGTTCGTGCTGGCCGGCGGCGAGTTGAAGCCGGTGCTGGAGGTCCGCTACCGGCGCAGCCGGCACAAGGGCCGCCCGGACTCCGCCAAGGACAGCCTCGGCACCCAGGACATGGAGGGACGGCCGTTCGTCGAGCCGACCCAGGAGCTGTCCTTCGTCCGCAACCTCTCCGGCGGCCGCTTCACCGCCCTGCTGGTGCCCACCGCGGTCCACGGGCGGGAGCGCTGGCAGATCTTCGCGCACAACGACGCCACCGGCCGGATCGACGGCTTCAGCGTCGAGCGCGGCCGGGACGGCCTGTTCAACACCCAGGGCACCCAGGCCTGGACCAGCCCCGACCCGCGCTACCGGGACGCCGTCTACGAGAGCGCGCCCGGCACCTGCCCGTTCACGGGCCGTCCGCTGGTGCCGGCGGCGGGCGAGGGCGGGCGGGCCGGGACGGCACTGCGCTTCGACGGCGTGGACGACGTGGCCGAGCTGCCGAGCAGCGCCCTCGACCTGGCCGACCGCGATTTCACGGTCGAGTTCTGGGCCCGGCGCACGGCCACCGGCGGCCGCGAGGACTTCCTGATCGGCCACGGCGCCTCCAAGGGGGTCCGGCTGCGCACCCTGCACATCGGCTTCCGCCCGGACGACACCTTCACCTTCGCCTTCTTCCACGACGACCTGGACATCCCGCAGCCCATCACGGACACCGACTGGCACCACTGGGCCTGCGTCTTCGTCCGGGACACCCGCGAGCAGATCGTCTACCGCGACGGCGTCGAACTCGGCCGCCGCACCACGGACATGGCCTACGCCGGCCTCGGCGGGCTCACCCTGGGACACGGTGCCCGTTCGTACGGGCGCGGCGAGCTGGACGAGGTCCGGATCTGGCACCGCCCGCGCAGCGGCAGCGAGATCGCCGCCGACCGGGGCCGCCGCCTGATCGGCAACGAGCCGGGCCTGGCCGCCTACTACCGCTTCGACGAGGGCTCCGGCACCACGCTGCACGACCAGACCGAGCACGCCCGGCACGCCACGCTGAGCGGTGGTCCCGCCTGGGTCACCTCCGAGGCCCCGGTCGGCGAGGACTCCGCGGTGAGCCGGAGCAGTTTCGCCTTCACCGGGCGCCGGGTGGTCTCCGGCCTGTCCACGCTGCTGCACCACCAGCAGGAGGCCACGCCCGCCGGCTACGACCAGTCGGCCAAGCCGGTCAAGCGCCAGGCCAGGGTGCTGCTGGCCTGCACCACCGGCGGGCCCGACCCGGTGACCGGCGCGGCCACCGAGGAGGCCTACGTCGCCACCCTGGACCTGGGGGTGGGCCGGGACGGCCGGCTGGCGCAGGTCCCGGAGGAGCTGGCTCTGCCGGTGCTGGCCGCTCCGGAGTCCAGCGGGAACGTGGACGCGGCCGGGGAGGTGGACGCCCAGGTGGCCAGGCTGGGACGGGACATCGCGGCCACCGAGGCCGAGATCACCCGCCTGCAGCTGGAGACCGCCGAGACCCCGGATGTCCAGCGTCAACTCGCGGAAGCGCGGACCGCGTTGGAGAACGACGTCACCTACTGGCGGTACCGGCTGCGGTTCAAGCTGCAGAAGGACGGCAAGGTCCAGTACCTCGCCGTGGACGGCGACCGCAAGGACGGCGCCGCCCCGCTGGTGCGCACCGCAAACAAGCAGGCCGCGTCGACGATCTGGACCTTCGAGCCCACCGGCACCACGCTCAACGGCGTCACCTGCTACTTCGTCCGGAACGCCAACTCCGGACTCGACATGAACGTCGCGGGCCGTGAGACCGGCAACGACGTCCGAATCATCCAGTATGACCGGGAGGCCGACAACGACTCCACCCACTTGGCGCTCGACACCTGGAACGGCAACGGCCTGGTGGTGCGCCGTAGCGGCAGGCTGGTCGCCGCCCGGGACAGTCAGGGCGACCGCATCGTCCAGTACGACTACTCGGCGGCGAACGCCTCCGGCGAGGGCGTCCTGATCCTGGAACGGATCGACAACTCGCTGAAGTCCAACTCCACCACCGACCGGCTGAACCGGCAGATCGCCGAACTCACCGATCGCCTCGAACTCCTCGCCATCAAGCAGGACCGGCTCGGCCAGCTGCGCCGCGACCTTGCCGCCCAGCAGGCCGGCCTCGCCGCCAAGCAGGACGAACTGGGCCGGCTCACCGGCGGCGTGCGCGGCTCCGACGACATCGCCCTGCCGGTGCCGCAGCTCACCGTCGACCGCACCGGGCTGAGCGGTTCCGGCGCGCTGCTGGGCTTCGCCCGCGCCGCCGACCGCCCCTTCCTGCTGGACAGCGCCACCGGCAACGTGGTGCTCTACTTCCGGGGCGGCAACGGCCAGTTCTTCGCCGCCTACTACGACACCCAGGTGCTGCGCTCCTCCCGGCAGCTGCCCTCCGGCGGACGGACGGTCTCCTTCACGGCCCGGGACGCGGCCACCGACCTCGGCCCGACCGAGATCACCGTCGAGGCAGGGGACGGGCCGGCACAGGTCACCCTGACGATCCGGCACGACGGGCAGAGCGAGAAGTGGTCCCACCTACCGCGCCGGGCCGAGGACTTCGCCGCCGTGGTGAACGGCGCGGCCGAGCAGCCCGTGACGATCGGCACGGTGCTGCGGATCGACGGCGACGTGGTGCAGTTCACCGAGGGCACCCTCGCCCCGCTGGCCGGCCCCGGCTTCGTGACCGTCGGCGGCCACGGCTTCCGCTTCGAGGGCAGCCACCCCGCCGGATCGAAGTCGCTGCGCCTGGGCAACGGCGCGGAGTTGACCCTGCTGAAGCCCGGGATGAGCGTGCAGCGGGTGCGCTACGACCACCGCTGGTCCGAGGCCTCGCAGCCCGGCAGTACGCTCGCCGAGGGCTCCCGGCTGATCACCGTCGACCCGGGCGGCCTGGCGGAGCTGCCCCTCGGCCGTGCCGACGGCCTGGTCCGCGGCCACGGCGGGCGCTGGCGCGCCGACATGCCGGGCCGCGCCTACGCCTTCGACGGCAGGGGCCGCTTCCTCGCCCTGCCCGCCGGTCAGCTGCCCCGGGCCGTGACTCCGGGCGACCTCACCCTGGAGACCTGGATCAACCCGGAGCGGGCCGAGGGTCCGGTGCGGCTGCTGCACGCCAACCCCGGGGACACCCCGTACGGCCTCGGCCTGCTCGGTACCCAGGCGGCCTCCGGGCTGGTCTTCGACGGCGTGGACGACGCCGCCGTGGTGCCCGGCGCCTTCGGCTTCGGGGACGGCGACTTCACGGTGGAGTTCTGGGCCCAGCGCACCACGATCGACAGCCGGTCGCACTACGTGCTCGGCCACAGCGGCGACCAGGGGCGGGCCGGCGAGAGCCTGCACATCGGCTTCCGCTCGAACGGCCGCTTCACCTTCGCCTTCTACGGCGACGACCTGGACACCACCCAGTTGTTCGGTGACACCAAGTGGCACCACTGGGCCTGCGTCTTCCAGCGCGAGACCCGCCAGCAGGTGATCTACCTGGACGGCCAGGAGATCGCCCGGCGCACCGCCAACGCGCCGTACCGCGGGCAGGGCCGGTTCTCGCTGGGCTCGGTGGTCTGCTGGCCCCGCGAGTTCGCCTCCGTCCGGCTGGACGAGGTCCGGCTCTGGTCCAAGGCACGCGGGGGCGACGAACTGCGGGCCGACCAGGGGCGACGGCTGAACGGCACCGAGCCCGGGCTGCTCGGCTACTGGACGTACTCGGCGCCGGCGCCCGGTGCGCAGGCCGCTCTGGCCGACCGCTCCGGCAACGGCCGGCACGCCGAACTGCGCGGCATGCCCACCCCCGTCCCGGCGCGCTCGCCGGTCGCGGACGGCGGCTACCGGGTCGTCGCGGCCGTCGGCGACCGGCGGGTGGTCAGCCGGGAGACGTTCCCGCTGCGCGAGTGGAGCCACCTCGCGCTGGCCTACCAGCAGTCCTGGGCCGTCGAGTTGACCGGCGACGCCTACCTCGAAGTCCCGGACGACGACGCGCTGGACATCGCCGACGACCTGACCCTGGAGGTGTTCGCCCGCGTCGACCGCCTCGGCGAGACCCAGGGCCTGCTCTCCAAGGGCCGCACCGCCGACGGCGTCGGCGGCAGCGTGCCGTACCGGCTGGCCGTCCTGCCGGACGGGCGGCTGGAGTTCGCCTTCGAGGAGCCCGACGGCCGGGCCGTGCGCTTCACCTCCACCGAGGGCGTGAAGGCCGGGCAGTTCCACCGCCTCGCCGTGGTCCGCAAGGGCGGCCGCTCGATGCAGGAGCAGAAGGGCACCAAGCAGATCACCGTAGCCGGGGCCGACGGCAAGCCGACCACCCAGAGCGTGGAGCTGGTCGAGTCGCTCGCCGTGCGGGAGTGGCAGGACATCCGCTTCCACCTGGACGGCCGGGAGATCGGCGCCGCCCGCTACGAGGGCCCCGGGCCGCGTGGCAACGACGCGCCGCTGGAGCTCGGCCGTGCCCGCGAGGGCGCCATCGTCCAGCAGCTGACCGGGGTGCTCTCCGAGGTCCGGATCTGGGGCGCCGCCCGGGACGTCGCCAGGCTCGGCACCGCCGTCACCGCCCGCGACCGCGGCCTGGTCGCCCACTGGTGCTTCGAGGAGAACGCGGGCAGCACCGCGGCCGACGCCACCGGCTCGCACCCGGCCCGGCTGCGCGGCGCCCGCT
>NZ_JAHSQD010000144.1 GCF_020103755.1 Streptomyces sp. LS1784 | reverse complement strand
GGCGCGCCCGCCGCTGAGGCGGCGAGGTCGGGCCGGCCGGCCGGCGCGCGGTACGTCGGCTCAGACCGCGCCGCGGGCGGCCCGCACCAGTGCGTCGAAGAGGCGCTGGTGGGCCGGGTCCTCGTGGGCGGTGTCCTCCGGGTGCCACTGCACGGCCGCGAACCAGCCGTCGTGCCCGGTGAGTTCGACGGCCTCGACCGTCCCGTCGGCGGCCCGGGCGGTGACGGCCAGGCCCTCCCCCAGCCGGTCCACGTGCTGGTGGTGGTAGCAGGACGCCTGGACCTCCTCGGCACCGGTGATCCGGGCCAGGGGGGAGCCCGGCGTGAGCGAGACGAGGTGCCGGCGGTGGCGGTGCTCGTGTCCGGGGCCGCCCATGTCCTGGTGCAGGGTGCCGCCCAGGACGGTGTTGACCACCTGGAGTCCGCGGCAGACGGCCAGCAGCGGCACCCCGCCCGCGAGGGCCTGCCGGGCGAGTTCCAGGTCGAACGCGTCCTGCTCGTCGTCCACGTCGTAGACGGCCTCGTGGGCGTCGGACGCTCCGTAGCGGTGGGGCGCGAGGTCGCCGCCGCCGGGGAGCAGCAGCGCGTCGAACCGGGAGAGCCGGGCGGCGACCTCGGCGGGATCGGCGGCGCCGCCGGGAGCGTGCGGGTGCAGGGTGACGGGCTCGCCGCCGGCCCACCAGACGGCCTCGATGAGGGCCCGGGCGTTGACCTCCGCGGCGTAGCGCAGCGCGGAGGTGGTGGCGGCGAAGCGGGCGGGGATCGCGATGAGCGGCCGGCGGGTCACAGCTGGATCCAGGTGGTCTTCAGTTCGGTGTACTTCTCCAGGGCGTGGGCGGACTTGTCGCGTCCGTTGCCGGACTGCTTCATGCCGCCGAACGGCACGGTGAGGTCGCCCTCCTCGTAGCAGTTGACCCAGACCGTACCGGCCCTGAGGGCGCGGGAGACCTTGTGGGCGGTGGACAGGTCGGACGTCCACAGTCCGGCGGCGAGGCCGTACTCGGTGGCGTTGGCGAGGGCGACGGCCTGGTCGAGGTCGTCGAAGGTGAGGACGGCCAGCACCGGGCCGAAGACCTCCTCGCGGGCCAGCCGGCTGTCCGGGGCGACCTGGTCGAAGACGGTCGGTTCGAGGTAGGCGCCGCCGGTGCCGGTCAGCGTGCGCGCGCCGCCGGTGCGCAGGCGGGCGCCGTCGTCGAGGGCGGTGCGGACGTGGCCGAGGACCCGGTCGAGGTGGTTCTCGCCGACCAGGGCGCCCATCTCGGTGGCGGGGTCGAGGGGATCGCCCACGCGCAGGGCGCGGGCGCGCGCCACGACGGCCTCGGTGACCCGTTCGGCGACGGAGGTGTGGACCAGCAGCCGGGAGGGCGCGGTGCACATCTCGCCCTGGTTGAAGAAGATGCCCCAGGCGGCGGTGGCCGCGGCCTGCTCCAGGTCGGGGGCGTCGGGCAGGATGATGTTGGGCGACTTGCCGCCCAGTTCCAGCCAGACCCGCTTAAGGTTGGAGTCGGCGGAGTAGCGCAGGAAGTGGCGGCCGACGGCGGTGGAGCCGGTGAAGGCGAGGACGTCCACGTCGGGGTGGAGGCCGAGGGCCCGTCCGGCGACCGGTCCGTCGCCGGCCACGACGTTGAGCACGCCCGGCGGCAGTCCGGCCGCCAGACCGATCCGCCCGAGCAGCAGCGCCGACAGCGGTGAGTTCTCCGAGGGCTTGAGCACGACGGTGCAGCCGGCGGCCAGCGCCGGGGCGATCTTCCAGCCGGCCAGGGTGAGGGGGAAGTTCCAGGGGACGACCGCGCCGACGACACCGGCGGGCTCCCGGGTGACGAGGGCGAGGGCGTCGGGCGCGGTGTGCGGGGACTCGTCGGTGAGCTTGTCGGCGAGCCCGCCGTACCAGCGGAACGTCCCGATGACGGCCCGCAGTTCGATGTCGTGGGCGTCGGTGACGGGCTTGCCCGTCTCCAGGCTGACAGTGAGTGCCAGCTCCGCTCGCCGTTCCTCCAGGAGGTCGGCGAACCGCAGCAGGACGCGGCCTCGTTCGGCGGGGGACAGCCGCGGCCAGGGACCGCGGTCGAAGGCGCGGCGGGCGGCGGCGACGGCCGCGTCGACCTCGGCCGCGCCGGCGTCGGCGACCTCGGCCAGCACCCGGCCGTCGCGGGGCGACACCACGGGGAACGCACCGCAGCCGGCTTCGTCGGCGCCGTCGATCAGGTGCGTGCGGGTCGGTTCCAGCGTCTCGGCCCGGCGGAGCCAGTCGTCGTGGGTGGCGAGGGTCATGGGGTCCTCCGGACCACGTGGGTGGGACATGGGTGGCGCGCGCGCCCGGCCTGCGGGCGCGCGCTTTCGAAGACAGGCCCTGGAGTGGGTCAGCCGGTGCGTCGGCGCCGGATCCGGTGGTTGGCCACGCCGAGCGCCATGACGACGGGCACCGACAGGACGAGCGACAGCGCGGTGCTCGCCTCGCCGCCGATCAGGGTGGTGAAGTTGGCCAGGATGAGCCAGATGGCACCCGCGATGCCGAGCGCGCCCAGCACGGGGGCGATCACGGTGTTCCACACCCTGGTGTCCACCCGCCGCTGACGGAAGAACACCACGACCGACACCGAGGTCAGCAGGTAGAGCAGCATCATCGCCAGGACGGCGAGCCCGCTGAACCAGGAGAAGAGGGTGAGCACCGGGTCCTGGCCGGCCAGGGCGAAGGGCACGACCAGGAGGACGGCGACGACGGTCTGGACCCGGCCCGCGGCCGCCGGGGCGTGCCGGCCGTTCAGCCGGCACAGCCGCGCGGGCAGTTGCCCGTCCCGGCCGAGGCAGAACAGGTAGCGGCCGGCGGAGTTGTGGAAGGTCAGCACGCCGGCGAACAGCGAGGTGGCCAGCAGGACCGGCAGGACGCCGCCGATCCAGCCGCCGAACAGGTCCGAGACGGGAGCGAAGACGAATCCGGCGGAGTCGCCGGCGGCCAGCGCCCGCTCCGCTGCCGCCGGTGCCTTCGAGGCGCCGTAGGCCGAGATCAGGGTCCACGAGGTGAGGGCGAAGAAGCCGGTGACCACGATCACCGAGAGGTAGGTGGCCCTCGGCACGGTCTTCTTGGGCTCCTTCGCCTCCTCGCCGTAGATGGCGGTGGCCTCGAAGCCGAACATCGACGCCAGGGCGAACATCACGGCGACGCCCGGCGCGCCCTGGAGGGCGGCCGACGGGGAGAAGCTGTCGGCCACCCCGAGCCCTTCCGGCCCGCCGCCCTTGACCAGGGTGACCAGGCCGAAGACCAGCAGGATGCTGAACTCGGCGAGCACGAACGCGGCCAGCACCCGCGCGCCCATCTCGATCCCCAGGGCGCCGAGGGCCTGCACCACGGCCATGGTGACCAGCGTGTAGACCCACCACGGGAGGTGGAGCGGGGTGTGGTCGGCGACGAGTGCGCTGACGATCGAGCCGTACAGGCCGTACATCGCCGCCTGGATGACGCAGTAGGCGAACAGGGCGACGGCCGCGCTGCCCGCACCGGCGGCCCGGCCGAGGCCGGTGCCGATGTAGGTGTAGAAGGCGCCGGCGTCGACGACGTGCCGGCCCATCGCGATGAACCCGACGGAGAAGAGCAGGATCACCGCCCCGGCCACCACGTAGGCCGCGGGGGTGCCGGAGCCGTTGCCGAAGGCGACCGACAGGGGGGCGGCGCCCGCGATGCCCGTCAGCGGGGCCTGACCGGACAGGACGAAGAAGAGGATGCCCAGGACACCCAGGGCGTTGGGTTTGAGCGTGGTCGCGGTGGGGGCGTCCCGCTCGGTCCGCTCTGAGGAAGTCGTCCGACTGTCCACACGGATCACCTGCCAGATTGGAGTGGGGGGAAGTCGTTTCAGGTCAAACGAGTTGCCTCATCGTGGGGTGCGGCCATCCGTTTGACAAGGGGTCGGAAGGCAGAGAACCCCGGCCGTCAGCGCCCGTCCGGCTCCTCGGCCGGCCCGGCCAGCCCGGCCAGGAGGCCCCTGAGCTCCGTCAGGGCAGCCTCGGTGGCCGCACGCTCGCCGAACACCAGCTGGTGCAGCACCAGGCCCTCCAGCGCGGCGAAGACCAGCCGGGACATGCCGGGGCTCACCGGCCCGGGCAGGATGCGGTCCAGCTCGCGTCGGCTGGCCTCGAAGTACTCCTCGTAGAGGCCGCGCAGCTGCGCCAGCAGCTCGGGCCTGCGGCGGGCCTCCAGCAGCAACTCGTACTGGAACGCCTGCAGTTCGGGTCCGGCCTCGACCATCTCCGCGAGACCGGTGGCGAAGTCGGCCGGGCCGCCCGTACCGGCACCGAGGGTGCTGGTGCTCAGGGAGGAGCGGATGGCGTGGGTGACGGCCTCCTCGATCAGCGCGTCGCGCGAACCGAAGTGGTGCACCACGAGCCCGTGGGTGACTCCGGCCTCCTCGGCGACGGCCCGGTAGGTGAGCTTGCGCAGACCACCCCGGGCCACCACGCGTACGGCGGCGTCCAGCAGGGCCGTCCGGCCCGTCCCGTAGTTCGTCACGCGCTTGCGGGGGCGGCGAGCGGGGGCGGGCTTGACGGGGTCGGTCATGTGATCGACCCTACCGGGGCCCACCGGTCAGCGCTTCGGCGGCCTGATGCCGCGGAACTCCCAGTCGCCGCCCAGAGCGGTGGACAGCACCTCCTCCGACTCCGTGGGCTGCGCCCCCACGTCGGTGCGGACCGGGGTCGGCCCGGTGACGACGTGGTTGGTGAGCCGGCCGAGGCCCTCCACCTCCACCTCCACGACGTCCCCGGGCCGGACGGGCCGGGAGTTGGCCGGGGTGCCGGACAGCAGCACGTCGCCGGGGTACAGGGTGATGGTGCGGGCGATGTCCGCGACGAGGTAGTGCATGTCCCAGGTCATCTCGTCGGTGGAGCCGTCCTGGACGACCTCGCCGTTGACGTAGGTCCGCAGCCGCTTGCCGTGGAAGTCCCAGTCGGTGACCAGTCCGGGGCCGAGCGGGCACAGGGTGTCGGAGCCCTTGACCCGGAGCATGGAGCCGGCGTCGGTGTCCCGGAAGTCGTGGAGGCCGTAGTCGTTGGCCACGGTGTAGCCGGCGATGTAGTCCCCCGCCTCGGCCGGGGAGACGTTGCGCGCGGTCCGGCCGATGACGATGGCGACCTCGCCCTCGTAGTTGAGCCACTTGCAGCCCTCGGGGCGGACGATCGCGCCCTTGTGGGAGTTGAGCGCCGAGGTCGGCTTGTGGAAGTACGTGGGGGTGTCGGGCAGAGCGATCCGGAACTCCTCCACCCGGCTGCGGTGGTTGAGGTGGACGGCGATCACCTTCGAGGGGACGACGGGCGGCAGGTGGTGGGCGTCCTCGATCGCGACGCGCCGGCCGTCTCCGGCGACCAGCTCGTCGCCGTCGCGCACGGTCTGGACGGCGGCGCCGTCGAGGAGGATGCGGCGGTACTCGGGCATGGCGGGGCCTTTCTAGACCGGGCTGTGGGGGTTGCGGGGGCCGGCGGGGGCGGGCAGGCCTGCGCCCGTCCAGCCGTTCTCGGGGCGGTCGAACCAGAGGTGGACCTGGCCGGTGCCGATCGAGTTCTCGTACTCGCCGTACTGGCGCGCCTTCGCGGTGCACGCCTGCTCACCGAGGGCGCCGGCCATCATCAGGTAGTGGAAGAACCGGGCTTCGGGCTTGTGGCGCCAGAACTCGTCCATGGTGTCGAGGACCCGGTCGTGGCGGCCCTCCGTGAACCAGGCGATCCGCTCCTCGTCGGCCGCCCGCGCCTCGGGGGTGAAGATGTGCGCCGGGTCGCCGGACTCGTGGTCGCGCAACTCGCGCAGCGGCCAGAAGGTGTGGGACAGGGCTCCGGAGGCGATCAGCAGCACCCGTCGGCCCGGGGTGGCGGCGATGCCGTCGGCCAGGGCGCGGCCCAGGCGCAGGTGGTCCTCCATGTCGCCGGTCTGGCAGACGCCGATGGTCACCCAGCGCTTGTCCGGCAGGCCTTCGCCGAGGAACTTCCACAGGTTGATCGTGGCGTAGTAGATCGGCAGGTACGCGTCGTCGATCGCGGTGATCCAGGTGCCGTGCCGGTCGGCGAACGAGGCGATGTTGCGGGCGAGTTCGGGATCGCCGGGGAAGTCGTAGGGCATCCGGCACATGCCGCGCGGCAGTTCCTCGGAGGTGAACAGGCCGGCCCGGCGCTGCTGGGCGGTGACCACGAACTCGACGGTGGTCGCCCAGTGGGAGTCCAGGACGACGACGGTGTCGTAGTCCTCGCGCCGGAAGACGTCCTCGCGCAGCTGCCGCAGGCCGGTGACGAGGGTGATCTCCCGGCCCTCGTTCAGCTGGAGCCTGGTCTCCTCGGGCAGCACGATGGTGGGGACGTGGGCGAGCAGGCCGGCTCCGACGATCTCACCCATGGTCCTTCCATCCCTTCGGCGAGGTGACGGTGTTCTTGAGGTCGCAGTAGAAGTCGAAGCTCCAGGTGCCGCCCTCGCGGCCGACGCCCGAGTGGCGGGAGCCGCCGAACGGGGCCCGGAGGTCCCGGACGAAGAAGCAGTTGACCCAGACGGTGCCCGCCACCAGATGCCCGGTGACGCGCCGGGCGCGCTCCGGGTCACCGGTGGCCACGGTGGCCGCCAGGCCGAAGCGGGTGTCGTTGGCCAGCCGTACCGCCTCGTCCTCGCCGCCGAAGGTCTGCAGGGTCAGGACGGGGCCGAAGACCTCCTCCTGGACGATCTCCGAGTCCTGGGCGACGTCGGTGAGCAGGGTCGGCGCGTAGTACTGGCCGTCCCGGCGGTGGCCGCCGATCACGGCGCGGGCGCCGGCCGCGACGGCCCGCTGCACGAAACCGTCGATCTTCTCCAGCTGGCGGGGGTGGATGTTCGGGCCGAGGCCGGTCGCCTCGTCGCGCGGGTCGCCCTGCTTCAGGAGCGCGGCCTTCTCGACGAAGCGGCGGGTGAACTCCTCGGCGACGCTCTCCTCGACCAGCAGCCGGGTGGCGGCCAGGCAGACCTGCCCGGCGTTGTCGTACTGCTCCACCGCGAGGTCGACGGCGAGGTCGAGGTCGGCGTCGGCGAACACCAGCAGCGGGGACTTGCCGCCGAGTTCGAGGCTGAGCGGGGTGAGGTTGGCGGCAGCCGACGCGGCGATGTGCTTGGCGGTCGGCACCGACCCGGTGAAGCTGATCCGGCGCACGTCGGGGTGCGAGGTCAGCGCGTCGCCGATCTCCGAGCCGAGGCCCTGCACCACGTTGAGGACGCCGGCGGGCAGCCCGGCCTCGGCGGCGATCTCGGCGAGCAACGAGGCCGTCAGCGGCGACCACTCGGCGGGCTTGAGGACGACGGTGTTGCCGGCCGCCAGCGCCGGGGCGACCTTCCAGGTGGCCAGCATCAGCGGCGCGTTCCACGGGGTGATCAGCACACAGGGGCCGGCCGGGTCCCAGCTGACGTGGTTGCTGTGGCCGCGGGTGTCGAAGTCCGCGTGGTCGAGCTTGAGCAGCCAGTCGGCGAAGAACCGGAAGTTGTGCGCGACCCGGGGCATGACGCCGCGCCGGTGCGAGCGCAGCAGGGCGCCGTTGTCGGCGGTCTCCACGACGGCCAGGTCCTCCAGCCGCCGCTCGACGCCGTCGGCGACGGCGTGCAGCAGGCGGGCGCGCTCCTCGCGGGAGGTGGCGGCCCAGGCGGGGAAGGCGGCCTTGGCGGCGGCGACCGCCGCCCCGGCCTCCGCGGCGGTGCCCCGGGCGATCTCGCCGAGGACGCTGCCGTCGATCGGCGAGTGGTCGGTGAACGTCGCGGCGGAGGCGACGCGCTCGCCGCCGATCCAGTGCCGGGTGTCGACGGCGACGCCGGCGACGGTGGTGAGGTGTTCGCTCATGTCGTCAGATTCCTTGCTCGGCACTGGAGTTCATTCGGCGACGGTGGTGTCGGAAGCCAGCAGCCGGCCGCCGTCCCACACCACGCCGACCTGCCGGTAGTAGGCGGCGATCGGCTCGCGGACCTCCAGCCGGGCCAGCTCCTCGGTGGGCGCCTCGAACAGCTCCAGTTCGGCGTCGCCCACCCACGGCTGTCCGGCCTCGAAGGAGGCGGCACCGGACTCGACCAGCTCGTCCAGGGCGAGGCCCCTGCCCTTCTCGATGGAGGGCAGCCAGCGGTGGTGGGCCATCGGATGGCTGTTGACGAAGCCGTTGGTCTCGGACGGCTCGCGCAGGGTGACGACGGCCTGGGCCAGGCGCCGGTCCGCGGCGGCGAGGGTCGCGCCGAACCGGGCACCGGGCTCGATGCGCGGGGCGGGCCCGTACGGGTGCGGCCGGGTCTGGTGGATGGAGCCGAGCTTCTTCGGGTAGCCCTGGTGCAGTCCCCGGGCGATGGCGAAGTCCTTGTCGACCCAGATGTGGACGCAGCGCGAGTAGTCCTGTCCCCGGTACTTGCAACGGACGACGGCGAACGCCTCCTTGTACTGGGCGAGCACCGGGTCGAGCAGTTCCCGCCCCGAGGCGGAGCAGGACTGCCAGTCGGCCCAGATCAGCGCGACGGCGCCCGGGTCCTCGTCGGCGGGTTCCAGCGGCTCGGGCAGCAGCTCGCGCACCCGGGCGGGGTCGGTGCGGTACTCGATGGTGAGCAGGTCGCCGGAGTAGCGCCACGGCGGCGAGGGGATCAGCGACGAGGCGCCGGTCGCCGTCTTGGGGTGGAAGTATCCACGGACACTGGCCACTTGGGATTCCTTACGCGGTGGGAGCGGGTTGCTGGAGCAGTTCGGCGCGGTAGCGGGCGGCCGCGGACGCGGCGCTCTGGCCGCCGAGGGCGACGACGCCGACCAGGCGGCCGTCCCGGTGGTAGCCGACCAGGACGTCCCCGTCGAGGCTGCCGTCCAGGACGCGAACGTCGTCCTTGCCGAGGGCGGGGGCGCCGAAGGACTGGAGCCGGAAGTCGTGCTGGTCGCTCCAGAAGGTCGGCAGCGGCGCGAACGGCGCGAGAGCGTGGTCGGCGCCGGTGAGGTGCGCGGTGAGCACCTTGGCGGCGTGCTTGGCCGTGTCGGTGGGGATGGACCAGTGCTCGACGCGGCGCGGGACACCGTCGTACCGGGCGTTGGGGAAGCGGGCGACGTCGCCGACGGCGATCACCTCCGGACGTCCACCGGCCCGCAGGTGCTCGTCCGTGAGCACGCCGTCGGAGAGGTCCAGTCCGTTGCCTTCGAGCCACTCGGTGTTGGCCACGGAGCCGACCGACTCCACCACCACGTCCGCGGCCAGCACCCGGCCGTCGGCCAGGGCCACCCCGGTGACCCGGTCCTCGCCCTGGAAGGCGGTCACCCCGGTGCCGAGAGCGAAGCGGACGCCCCGGTCCCGATGGCGGGCGAGCAGTGCCCCGGCAAGCAGTTCGCCCAGCGGGCCGACCATGGGCAGCGGCAGCGGGTCGACCACGGTGACCTCGGCCGCGCCGAGGGCCACGGCGGTGGCGGCCACCTCGCAGCCGATGAAGCCGGCTCCCACCACGACCACGCGCGCGCCCGGCCGGGTCAGCGCCTCGCGCAGCCCCCGGGCGTCGGCCAGCGTGCGGACGGTGTGCCGTCCGACGACGGGGCCGGGGCAGCGCAGTCGCCGGGGGCGCATGCCGGTGGCCACCACGAGAGCGCGGTAGGGCAGGGTCTCGCCGTCGCCGAGTTCGACGACCTGCCGGTCGAGAGCGGCACGGACGATCGTGGCGCCCAGGCGCCACCGCACGTCACGGACACTGGCCCGGGGCCGGAAGGCGAGCGAATCGAAGGTCGCCTTGCCCGCCAGGACCTCCTTGGACAGCGGAGGCCGGTTGTAGGGCATGTGGGGCTCGTCCCCGACGAGGGTGATCGGCCCGTCCCAGCCCGCGGCGCGCAGCTGTTCGGCGGCGCGCAGCCCGGCCATGGAGGCGCCGGCCACGACGATGGGTGCGGTCACGGCTCAGTCCTCGATCCGGATGGCCTGGAGCGGGCAGACGTCGGCGGCCTCCTCGACGTCTGCGCGCAGGGCCTCGTCGGGGTGCGCGACGTACGCCAGGCGACCGTCGTCGTCGAAGTGGAAGACGTCGGGGGCGGCGAAGACGCACTGGCCGTGGTCCTGGCACTTGTTCATGTCGACGACGACCTTCATGGCAGGTCCTCCTGATGGTGGGGGAGCGTCAGGGAAAGGGAGGCAGAGGGGGCGTGGGCCCGCGGGGGCCGGATCACGGCCGAGGGGGCGGTGGACGCCGCAGAAGGGCGACGGCCTCCGCAGGGGGCGGTGGGCATCGACCGCCAAAACGTTTGATGTCAAATAACATAGAAAGCAGCCCGGCCTCTGGTCAATAGCTATCCGGATGGATAAATTTCTGGGACAGACCCCTTGCGGGAGAGCGACCGGCGTCCCTACCGTTTGCCACCAGCGAGCGAGCGAGCGGTGTCCTGCCTCACCCCGCAGTCCGAAGCCGCCGCGCCCCTCCCCACTCCCCCACTGCCGCGCGCCCTGGCCCCGCTGTGCCGCGAGCACGGGGAGGCGCCCCACTTCCCCCAGAGGAGACACCGGTGAGCGCATCCGACATCCCGCCCGTCCGCCACCACATGGAGCGACTGGCCGCCCAGGGCATCGACGTGGTCCGGGTGACCTATCCCGACCTCATCGGCACCGAACGGGCCCGGGACGTCCTGCTGGACCACCTGCCCTCGGCCTGCGGCCACGGACTCGCCTTCTGCCGCGCCGTCTACCACACCAGCCCCCAGGGCGACGTGGTCCCCGTCTCCGGGGGCCTGGACGCCGGCCTGCCCGACATCTGCGTGCGCCCCGACCTCGACACCCTGACCGTCCTGCCCTGGGAACCCGGGGTCGCCAGCTGCCTCGGCGACGTCACCGACCCGGCCACCGGACGGCCCGCCCCGGAATCCCCGCGCGACCTGCTGCGCACGGTCGTCGACCGGTGCCGGCAGTACGGCCTGCACCCGGTCGTGGGGCCGGAGTTGGAGTACTTCCTGTGCGACGCGGCCCCCGAGACGCCCCGGGGCTGGCGCCGCTACAGCGAGGCCGCGGGCGTGGTCTACACGGCGGGGCTGCGCGCGGACGGCGACAACCACCTGCTGCGCAGCCTGCGCCTGCTGCGCGACCTCGGCATCGGCGTCACCAACGGCAACCACGAGTTCGACGGCTCCCAGTTCGAGATCAACCTGACCCACTCCGGCGCCATGGAGGCCGCGGACCGCGCCTTCCGCTTCAAGTCCGCGGTGAAGGAACTCGCCCGCAAGGAAGGCCGGTTGGCGACCTTCATGGCCAAGCCCTTCCAAGACGCCGGCGGATCCGGCTTCCACCTCCACCTGTCCTGCGTGGACGACGAGGGCGGCAACGTCTTCGCGGACCCGGCCGCGCCGTACGGGCTGAGCGCCGTCGCGCGCCACGCGGTGGCCGGCGTCCTCGCCCACGCCCCGGCACTCGCGGCGCTGGCCAACCCGACGATCAACTCCTACAAGCGCTTCGGCCCTGACACCCTCGCCCCCTGGCTGATCGACTGGGGGCTGGACAACCGCAGCGCCATGGTCCGCATCCCGCCGGAGCGCGGCTCCGGCAGCCGGTTCGAACTGCGGCTGGGGGACGCGAGCGCCAACCCCTACCTGCTGATCGCGGGAACCGTCGCGGCGGCGCTCCTGGGCGTCATCGCCGGCGAAGAGCCCGCCGCGCCGCTGGAGGGCTACGGCTACGACCGCACCAAGTCCGCGGTCCTGCCGACGTCCCTGCCCGAAGCCCTCGACGCGCTGGAAGCGGACACGGCCCTGACCGACGTCCTCGGCCCGGACTTCACCGCCGCCTACCTCTCGTACAAGCGCGACGAGGTCGACCGCTTCCAACGGCACGTCACCGACTGGGAGTTCACCGAGTACGCGTACCACCTGTAGGACCGAGGAGACCAACCATGACCACCGTGCCGTCCGCGCCGACCGTTTCCGGTGTCATCGACGAACCGATGCCCCTCGACCAGGTGAACCTGGCCGATCTCGACAACTTCACCGACGGCGTCACACCGTGGCGCATGTTCCACACCCTCCGCCACGAGGACCCGGTCCACTGGCAGCCGGAGGAGGCGCCCAACTCCGGCTTCTGGGCGGTCACCCGGCACGGCGACATCGCCCGCGTCGACCGGGACGCCGAAACCTTCACCTCGGCGAGGTTCGTGAACCTGGAGGAGGTCGACGACGACCAGATCAAGAAGCGCGCCTCCATCCTGGAGCTGGACGGAGTCCGCCACCGCGCCCTGCGCAGCCTCCTCCAGCGCCAGTTCGGCGCGAACGTCATCAACAGTTACGCCGACTTCCTGCGGGGCCTGACCGCCACCACACTGGACGCCGCCCTGGCCGAGGGCCGCTTCGACTTCGTCAGCGAGGTCTCCGCCGACTTCCCGATCAACGTGCTCGCCCGCCTCCTGGACGTGCCCCCGGAGGACAACCAGCAGCTCATCGACTGGGGCAACCGGATCATCGGCAACACCGACCCCGACTACGCCGACGTCCTGCTGCACAGCGAGGAAAGCGAGAAGTACCGCGACCTGCCCTTCCGCTCGCCCGCCTCGCTGGAGGTCTTCGCGTACGGCCGCGAGCTCGCCCGGCAGCGGCGCGGCGGCGCCGGCACCGACCTGATCTCCAAGCTGGTCAACGAGACCCCGCGCGACGGGGTGCCGCTCTCGCCGCAGGACTTCGACAACTACTTCCTGCTCCTGGTCGTCGCAGGCAACGAGACCACCCGCCACACCATCAGCCACTCCATGCTGGCGCTCCTCCAGCACCCCGAGCAGCTCGCCCGCCTCCAGGAGGACCCCTCCCTCATCCCCGCCGCGGTGGAGGAGTTCCTGCGCTGGGCGTCTCCCGTCTACCACTTCCGCCGCACGGCCACGCGCGACGTCGAACTCGGCGGAAAGCGGATCAGGGAGGGCGACAAGGTCGTCATGTGGTTCGCCTCCGGAAACCGTGACGAGGAGGTCTTCGGCAATCCCTACGACTTCGACGTGACCCGCCGGGACAACGACCACGTCACCTTCGGCAAGGGCAGCCCCCACCTGTGCCTGGGCAATCTGCTCGCGCGCACCGAGATCCGCATCATGTTCGAGGAGCTCATCCCGCGGCTGGCGGGCATCAGGCTCGTCGGAGACGTCCCGCGAGTGCGC
Source organism: Streptomyces sp. LS1784 (assembly GCF_020103755.1). GTDB lineage: Bacteria > Actinomycetota > Actinomycetes > Streptomycetales > Streptomycetaceae > Kitasatospora. The sequence goes on along the minus strand of NZ_JAHSQD010000144.1, from coordinate 2,920 downwards.
TCCAACTTCGTGAACGGCATCAAGAAGCTCCCCGTCGAGGTCACCCTCGCCTGACGCCCACTCCCCCGGTACGGCCCGGAGCCCGGCCCCGGGCCGTACCCGACCGCGGGCGCCCTCAGGCCCGGAGGAACTCCAGCACCGCCAGCACCCGCCGGTGGGTCTCCTCGGCCGGCGGCAGGTCCAGCTTCATCAGGATGTTGCCGATGTGCTTGCTCACCGCCGCCTCCGACACCACCAGCTCCCGGCAGATCGCCGCGTTCGACCGTCCCTGCGCCATCAGCGCCAGCACCTCCCGCTCGCGCGGGGTGAGCCTGTCCAGCGGGCTGCGGCGGCGGCGCAGCAGTTGCCGCACCACCTCCGGGTCCACCACCGTGCCCCCGGCGGCCACCGCGCCGAGCGCCGCCACGAACTCCTCGATCTGTCCGATCCGGTCCTTCAGCAGGTAACCGACCCCGGAGCCGTCCCCCGCCTCCAGCAGCCGGGCCGCGTACGAGTGCTGCACGTACTGGCTGAGCACCAGGACGGGCAGTGCGGGGAAGCGTTCACGCAGCGCGAGGGCCGCCCGCAGCCCCTCGTCGCTCTGGCCCGGCGGCATCCGGACGTCCGTGACCACGAGGTCCGGCCGGTGTTCCCCAACCGCCGTCCGCAGCGCCTCGGCGTCCCCGACGGCCGCCACCACCTGATGCCCGAACCGGGCCAGCAGGCCGACCAGGCCCTCGCGCAGCAGGACACCGTCCTCGGCCACCACCACCCGCAGGCCGTCCGTCGGTCCGGTCGTCGTCACGCTGCTCCTCGGTCGATCGGGGCGCAGGGGATGTCCACCCGCACCAGGGTCGGTCCGCCGGGCGGACTGCTGACGGACAGTGTGCCGTGCACCACCGCGACCCGGTCGGCCAGCCCGGTCAGTCCGGTGCCGCGCGCCGGGTCGGCGCCACCGCTGCCGTCGTCCGTCACCTCGATCGTCAACCGGCCGTCCGTGTACCGCCCTTCGACCGTCGCGCTGCTCGCGCCGCTGTGTTTGGCGAGGTTGGCGAGCGCCTCGGTGACGGCGAAGTAGCCGGCCGACTCGACCGGGGCCGGCAGCCGGCCGGGCAGCTCGAAGCGGGTGGCGACCGGGACCGGCGAGCGGTCGGCGGCGTCCTCGCAGGCCTCCGGCAGACCGTGGTCGGTGAGCACCTGCGGATGGATGCCGTTGATCAACTCCCGGAGTTCGGACAGGACTTCGCCTGCCTCCCGGTGCGCCTCGGCCAGCCGGGCGGCCAGCGGCCCGTGCACCGGGGCGTCCAGCCGGGCCAGCCCGAGCGCCATGGTCAGCGCCACCAGCCGCTGCTGGGCGCCGTCGTGCAGATCGCGCTCGATCCGGCGCCGCTCCGCCTCGAAGGCATCCACCAACCGGGCCCGGGAGCGCACCAGTTCGCCGATCCGCTGCTCCTGCCCGCCGGGCGCCAGCACCAGCCGGACCAGCGCCGCCCGGGCGGCGGCCAGGAGGGCCAGCGGGTAGGCCAGCAGCGGGAGGAGCAGCAGTCCGACCAACCCGAGCAGGGCGGCCAGCGGCGGCGAGTGCACCACGAGCACCTTGAGCACGTTCACCTGCTCGCCGTCCCGCAGCAGCAGCGGCAGCGCCGCGATCAGGTAGCCGGGCACGGCGAGGGCGCAGCCCGCCACCGCCAGGTCGATCGGCCAGAGCACGAAGGCGGCCAGCAGCGCGAAGCCCAGCTCCCGCCAGGTCGCCTGCTCGCGGTAGCGCAGCCGCAACCAGGCGGCCAGACCCGGGTTCGGGGGGACGAGGTGCGGGTCCGGCACCCGTCCGCCGTCCAGGAAGCGGACCAGCCGCCGCTCCCAGGCCGCGACCGGCACCCCGGCCAGGGCCAGCGCGGCCGCCAGTGGCAGCCCGACCAGCACCACCGCCAGGACCCCGGCGACCAGCCCCGACAGCAGCAGCCCGAAACAGAGCAGCAGCCCGCTCAGGCCGGTGGCCAGCAGGTACCCGGCCGCCCGCCAGGGGGCGTCCGAGCGCAGGAACCCGGCCCGGGCCGGCGGGGCCCAGAGGCTCCTCGCGCCCGGCCCGTCCGCTCCGGCCGTCCCTGCCGTGCCGCCCCCGCTCACCGCGCCCCCTCCGTCACAGCCGTGCGCCCTCCGTCAGAGGAATCCCGTCCGCACACCCTAGGCACCGGGCGGACGCCCCGGCGGTAGGGCCTGGCCTACCTTTGCCCCGCCCCTCCCCCGGCCCCGGGGAGCCCGCGCCGGGGAGCCCGCGCCGGGGAGCCCGCGCCGGGGAGCCCGCGCCGGGGATCTCCCCTACGGGTAGGGCCGCCCCTACCCACCGGAGTAGGCCCCGGTCTGCTGACCGTCCCCGCCCCCGGCCGGTTCGCTGGGCGTCATGAGAATGCTGCGGATCGCCCTCACCTCGCTGACCACGCGCTGGCCCTCGCTGCTCGGCGCCTTCCTCGCCCTCGCGCTCGGCGTCGCGATGACCGCCGTGATGCTGCTCGGCCTGGCCGCCGCGCTCGACGCACCGCCCGGCGGAGGGGAGTTGGTCTCGCTGGTCGCCGCGCTCGGCACCGCCGGCGGGGTGAGCGCGTTCGTGTCGGCGTTCGTCGTGGCCTCCACGTACTCCTACGCCGTCGTCCGGCGCCGCCGCGAGTTCGGCCTGCTCAGGTCGGCCGGGGCGACCCGGGCGCAGGTCCGGCGCACGGTGCTCGCCGAGGCGCTGCTGCTCGGCGCGGTCGCCTCCGCCACGGGCTGTCTGCTCGGCCGGCTCGGGGCGCCCGCGCTCGTCCGATGGCTGTCCGGGGTCGGCATGGCCCCGCCCGGCTTCGCACCGAGCGGCTCGGCCTGGCCGCTGCACGCCGCGTTCTGGACCGGTCTGCTGGTCGCCCTGGGCGGGGTCGCGGTGGCCGCCCGCCGGGCGGGCAGGGTC
>NZ_JAHSQD010000143.1 GCF_020103755.1 Streptomyces sp. LS1784 | reverse complement strand
CCGGCGCCCGCAGTTCCCGCCGTGATCCGGCCGAGCGCGCCGCCGCACTGGCCGCCGCCCGCGACCGGGCCCGCGCGCACCGCGCCGCCGTCGAAGCAGGCCACCTGACCTGACCCAGCAGTACCGGAGGAGGTGATCGCCGGTGCCCACCGTCGGCTATGCCAGCCTCCAGATCGTCCCGTCCGTGCGCGGCATCGGATCCGCGATCCGCGACCAGCTCACCGGCCCCGTCGAGCAGGCCGGAGACGATGCTGGCAGCGGCTTCGGCAAGCGGCTGCTCAAGGGGTCCGCGGTCGTCATCGCGGCCGGCGCGGCTGCCGTTGGGGCCCTGCTCGTCAAGGGCCTCGGCGACTCGATGGAGCAGGGAAAGATCACGGGGCGGCTCGGCGCCCAGCTCGGCGCGACCGGCCCCGAGGCCGAGCGCTACGGCCACATCGCCGGGCAGATGTGGGCCGGTGCCATCACCGAGGACGTCCAGGGCGCCGCCGACGCGGTACGCGCCACCATGTCCGCCGGCCTCATGCCGACCGGCGCGACCGAGCAGCAAATCCAGTCGATCGCCACCAAGGTGGCTGACCTGTCCTCGACCTTCGAGGTCGACCTGGGGCAGTCGGCCAACGCGGCCGGTCAGATGATCAAGACCGGGCTGGCGAAGGATGGCGCCGAGGCCCTGGACGTCCTCACCCGCGGCTTTCAGGTCATGGGGCCACGCGCCGACGACCTCGGCGACACGTTCAACGAGTACAGCGTCATTTTCCAGCGGCTCGGACTGAGCGCTACGGCCGCAACTGGCCTACTCAGTCAGGGTATGCAGGCCGGTGCTCGCGACACGGATGTTGTCGCCGACGCCCTCAAAGAGTTCGTCATCGAGGGCGTCGCCGGAGGCCAGAAGATCGCCCAGGGCTTCAAGGACATCGGTCTCAACGCGGACCAGATGATCAAGCAGCTCGGCCAGGGCGGCCCGCAGGCAACCCAGGTCCTCCAGCTCACCCTCGACAAGCTCCGGGCGATGGAAGACCCGGTCAAGCGCGATGCCGCCGCGACCGAGCTCTTCGGCACCAAGGCCGAGGACATGCAGAAATCGCTGCTGGCCCTCAACCCTGCCACGGCCGTCGCGGCGTTGGGGGATGTGGCAGGCGCCGCCGACCGCATGGGCACCAGCCTGCGCGACAACGCCGCCACCAAGCTGGAGAAGTTCACCCGGGGGCTGGAGCAGGGCCTGACCGAGGTCGTCGGCGGCAAGGTGCTGCCCGCCCTGGAGAGCGTCGGTTCGGCGCTCGCCTCCCGGTTCGGTCCAGCCTTCGGCGCGGCGTCCGACTGGATCACCGGCACCGCGGTACCCGCCGCCGAGTCGTTCGGCCGCACCGTGCTCGACACGGTCGTACCGGCCGTCACCCGGATCGGCGGCGAACTCGCCGACCGCTTCGGCCCGGTCGCGGAGAAGGCTGGCCAGGTGTTGCGGGACGACCTCGCGCCCGCGGCGACCAAGCTGGGCAGGTTCCTGCGGGACGACGTCGCCCCGCCCGTCATCGACGTGGCGAAGTGGCTCGGACAGCACCTCGTCCCGGCGGCTGCCACAGCCGCGGGAGTCGTTGTCGGCACGCTGGTGCCCGCCCTCGCCGACACCGCGCGCTGGCTGTCCGACAACCGGACCACCATCGCGGTGGTGGCCGGCGTTATCACGGCAGTGCTACTGCCGGTCCTCATCACGACCGCCGTCGGCTACGCGCAGGCCGGGATCGCCGCGACCATCTCGGCCGCGCAGCAGGTTGCCGCGTGGGTCACCTCGGGCGGCGCCGCCGTCACCAACTCCGCAATGAGTGTCGTCGCGTCCTACCAGACCGTGGGCGGGTGGATCGCCGCCGGTGCCTCCGCCATCGCGTCGGGCGCCCAGCAGGTGTGGGCATGGGTGACCTCGGGGGCCGCGGCCATCGCGTCGGGCGCCCAGCAGGCCGCCGCGTGGATCACGATCGGCGCACGGATCGTGTGGGGCATGGCCCTCCAGGCCGCTGCCGTGGTCGAGATCGTGGCCGGCTGGGTGCTCATGGGCGCCCAATCTTTGCTTCAGGCGGCCCGCATGGCCGCGGCCTGGGTGCTCGCCATGGGGCCGCTCGGCTGGGTGATCGCCGCCGTGGTGGCACTGGTGGCGCTGGTCGTCGCCAACTGGGACACGGTGCGCAACGCCACTGTGGAGGCCTGGAACTGGGTCTCCAACGCAGCAGTCTCCGCCGGCCGCGCGATCGTCAACTTCTTCACCGGCTGGAACCTGGCCGGCGTGCTCTCCCGGATCTGGAGCACCGTCTACGACGGCGCGGTCAACGGCTGGAACGCAACGATCAACTGGATTCGCGGCGTGCCTGGCTGGATCCGCGACGGGATCGGCAGCCTCGGGGATCTGCTGGTCAGCGCTGGCGGCGACGTCGTGCGCGGCCTGTGGCGAGGCATCAGCAGCATGGGCAGCTGGCTCAAGGGACAGCTGATCTCGTTCGCGACGAACATGATCCCGGGCCCGATCGCGAAGGCGTTGGGCATCGCCTCCCCGTCGAAGGTGATGCGCCGCGACATCGGCCGGTGGATTCCCGCCGGTATCGAGGCCGGCGTCGAGGATGGCCGGACGTCGCTGGACCGCACCATGGCCGGACTCGTCCAGCCACCGGACCTCACCATCCCTGCCTGGTCCTACCAGGCACAGGCCCCGATGGGCCCGGCAGGCGGTGGGAGTTGGGCCGAGCAGGCCTCGGCCGCGCCGGTGCTGAACATCGAGCAGTACTACGAGAGCCCGAACGGCGGCGCCCGGCAAACCGCTATGGACCTCATGGTCCTGTCCAAGGGCAGGGGGTGATGACCCGTGGCCGGTGAACTCATCACCGCCGACCGGCAGATCGAGTGGGCCGGGCTCCTCCTCGGAGACGGAACCGTCTACGCCGTCGCCGAGGTCCCGGGCTGGGAGGACCTGCCCAGCCTGGACTCCGGCTCTGCACCGCGAGCCCAACAAATCGGCTCCCGGCCCGGCCAGCTCCTCGCGCAGTCCCGGGCGATCTCCTGCACGATCCGGGTCACCGCTGACTCCGACGATTGGCCGGCTGTCAGGGCTGCCCTGCTGGCAGCGACCACCGTCCGCCAGGATGAGCAGCCACTGATCATCCGCCTGGCCGGGCAGCCGCTGTTGGCCTGGGCCAGAATCACCCGCCGCGTCATGTCCACCGACACTGACGGTGCCACCGGTACCCCCTCCGTGAGCCTGTTGTGGGAGGCCAGCGACCCGCGGCGCTACGTCGTCACCGAGTCAACCGCCTCGGCCGTACTGCCGATCGCGGAGACCGGCCTCTCGTTCGGCACCCCAACCGAGACCGGCCTCTCGTTCGGCAGCCCGACCGAGACCGGCCTCTCGTTCGGCACGCCCGGATCCACCGGCGATCTCATCGCCACCAACTCCGGCACCACCGACGCCCACCCCGTCATCGAGATCCGCGGCCCGGTCACCACACCGACCGTCACCCTGGGCGCACTCCGCCTCGAATACGACATCACCCTCGGCGCGGCCGACACCCTCGTCATCGACACCTGGGCAGGGACGGTCACCCTTGGCGGCCAGGACCGCCTCTACACCGCCACCAACCGCTCCGCGCCCGAGGGCCTGGTCACAGTGCCGCCGGGCATGACCACCGTCTCCTTCCGGGCCGATCCCGCCAGCACCGATCCCGCCGCGCAGGTCACCGTCCGGTGGCGCTCCGCCTACCTGTAGGAGGTCCAATGGCCGTGTACGCCGCGTGGAACGGCCTGACGGGCCTGACCCGCGCCATGATCCGCCTCGCCACGACCCTGATGACCCCGACCGGCGCGCTCACCGTGCGCTCCGGGGTGATCCCGGGCGGCACTCCGCTGCTGCTGACCGGCTCCGGCATGACCGGCTCCGTCGCACCCGGCCGGGCCGTCGTCCAGGGCACGTCCGCCCAGGGCGCCTACCCAGCCGTGGTGGACACCGCGACCAGCATCACCGTCGCCCCTGGGCACGCGTCGCTCGCCCGGATCGACACCGTGTGGCTGGTCGTCCTCGACACCGACCACGACTCATCCGGCACCAGGGCGGCCCAGATCGTCTACCAGCAGGGCACCGCCGGGTCGGGCTCCGCACCGACCGCCCCGGCCTCCGGCACGGCCTACCTGAGGCTGTGGGACATCAACGTGAAGGCCGGCGCGTCATCGGGCGACCCGATCAACTGGGGTACCGCGCTGACCGACCAGCGGGTCTACACCGTGCCGGTGGGTGGGATCACGCCCGGCCCCGCAGCCGGTTCCTACGCTGGGCAGTGGCGCGACGCAGGAGGCGTGGCCGGCATCCTGGAGCGCTACACGGGCGCCGTGTGGGAGGCTGCGGTCCGCCTCGGCAACGCCGGCGTGCTCGGTCTAGGCGATGTCACGATCACTCGTTCCGCGACGGCTACCGCTCAGGTCAACGGCAACCTGTCCGTGACCGGGGTGGGGCAGGTCCTCCACGCCCGCAAAACCAGTGCAACCCAGCCTGTGACGTCGTCGACCACGCTAGTCCCTGCCACCGACTTGTCCCTGCCGGTCGTCGCTGGTGCCACCTACGAGATCGACGGCTGGGTTGTCTACGACGGGCAGTTCAATGCCGGCGATCTCAAGCTCGGATGGTCCGTTCCGGCCGGCTCCACCGGGACGTGGTCGATCAACGCGCCCGGTACGGGCGGCACCTTGACGTACAGTCCCGGCACGGTCGCGATCGCGGCGACAACCACGGCTGGCACGTATGGCGCCGGAGGCATGGTGAACGCCGCCGTTCGCGGGTACATCACCGTCACCACCACCGGCACCCTGCAACTCCAGTTCGCCCAGAACTCAGCCCAGCCCACTCCCACAAACATCTTCCCGGGATCCTGGCTGCGGCTGCACAGGGTCGCCTGATGGCCACCTACGAGCTGCTGGTCTGCGACCTGCGTACGGACCGGCTCCTCGACCGGATCCCGGTCCGCGATGTGTCCTACGACGCCTACATCGGCAAGACCGGCACGCTCTCGGCGACGATCGATGTGCCGGACAGCAGCATGGCCCGGCGGGTCCGTACCTCCGTGCTGCCGGGGCGGACCATGCTCTACCTGGAGCGCTGGGATGCGGTCGCGGGCACGATCGTGTGGGGCGGCATCCTGTGGACCCGCACGCCGGCGAGGAATGCCCTCGGCATCTGGACGTGCGCCATTCAGGCTGCTGGCCTGGAGTCGGTCCTGCGCGCGCACCGCATGCTGACCGACAGCATGACCTCGACCGGCGTAGACCAGCTCGACATTGCCCGACAGCTCGTGGCCTACGCCCAGTCCGCGCCCGGCGGGAACCTGGGCATCGAGATCGACTACGGCCAGACCAGCGGCGTCCCACGTGATCGGGTGTACTCCCGCTACGACTTGCCGTGGCTCGGTGGCCTCATTGACCAACTCGCCGCCGTCCAGAACGGCTTTGAGTGGATCATCCAGTGCTACCGGGACGCCACCGGCGCTCGGCACCGGGCCCTGCGGCTCGGCTACCCGCGCCTCAGTGTCGGCGGTGGCGACCTCGTGTTGTCCAGCCCGGGCCCGATCACCACCTACTCACTGCCCGAGGACGCGACCAGGCTCGCCAACGCCTGGCAGTCCCGGGGCGCCACGGTCAACAGCAACTTGGCCGCCGAGTCGACGCCGCTCATGTCCACCTTGCTCACGACTCCGGCTGACATCGCGGCTGGCTGGCCGCGGCTGGACGGCACGTCGGACTACTCGACCGTGATCAGCCAGGACGTGCTCGACCAGCACGCCCGGGCCGACCTTGCCGCCGCCCGACGCCCCTCGCTCATTCCGTCCGTCGCGTACACGGGGAGCGGGGTTGACCAGCCCCAACTCGGTTCGTACGTAAGGATCCGGATCGTGGACGACTGGTACTACGACGGGCTGTCCGCCCGGTACCGGGTCGTCGGCCTCAAGGTCTCGCCGGAGGCGCGCGGCCGGCCGGAGTCCACCGAGCTCTACCTGGAGGCCGCCTGATGCCCGATCTGCCGCTGGACATCCTCGACGAGTTCCGCAAGCTCAAGGACGAGGTCCGCCAGCTGGCCGGCCGTTCCCAGATGCGGCCGGCCATGACCCAGATCCTTTCCGGGTCCGTGGTGGTGGGCGAGGGCGGCACATTCAAGGTCAACACCAAGGCCGGTGACCCGCAGTTCTACGTCGGTGGGATCTCTCCGCTCAACCCCGACGGCTCGCCTCAGCGCGGTCTCCTTGCGTGCCGGCAGGACGGCTCGTTGGCGATCAGCATCTCAAACATCACCTCCAACCCGGGTGACCCACAGTGCGTCGTCATCCGTGATTCACGAGGGCAGACACTCCTGGCCGAGGACGCCGCCGGTGGCCTCGCAGCGCCGGTTTTCGGGGGGAGCGGCTGGTATGGGTACACCGAGTTCCCGCAGTGGACCACCTCGTCATCCAGCTGGGCCACGTGCATGACGATGCACTGGCGGAAGCAGCACCCCCGTGTGCATGCCTATTACCTGGCTCGCTGTTCGGACGCCAGCACGTCCGGTGAGGTGCGGCTTCTCGACGGGGCCGGATCGGTCATTGGACAGGCCGTCCTGTCAGCCGGCGCCTACGTCGTCGACGCCGTCTATGGCCCGATCACGGGCGCGCATCTGAGTTACCAGGACCTGGTGTGGCAGGCCCGGGTCACCGGCGGTGGCGGCACTGTGGGCGTGAAGGGGCTGAACGCGTACGGCATCAGCGGCTAGCTAGGGGTGCTGCTGGTACGGGTCGCCGGTCGGCAGGCCCGAGGGCGCCGGGGCCTTCGACGGCGGCGCACCGTTGTCGACGGTTCCGGTCCCGCCGGGGTTCTGGCCAACGCCGGTCGGGGGCTGCGTGGTCTGTGCGGGCGGCTGGGTGTCGTCCGGTGCCGCGGGGGCAATCTGCTTCGGCTGCTGCACGGTGCTGTTCTCCTTCGTCTTGCTGCTGGGCTTCGTCGTGGCGGCCGGACTCGGCGTGGTCTGCGCCGGCGCGGAGGTCGGCGGAGTGGGCAGCGCGCTCGGCACTGCCGCCGGCGAGGCCTCGGCCGGTGCGGCCGGGCTGCTGGTGTCCGTCGTGGTCGGCGTCGGGCTGACCTCGGCGGCGACCTGCTGCTGCGGCGCAGGCTTGTCACCGCCGCTAGCGAGCGCTGCCGCGGTCACGCTCCCGCCCGCGATCACCGCCACGCTGCCGATGATCGCCCATGACTGGCGGCTCAGTCTCAACATCCCTACCCCCTGGTCTGTTTGCGGTCCCTTGACGTTACCGGTACCACCCGACACACCGCCATCACATCCCGCCCCGAGCCGTTCCGGCCGGGGCTTCTTCATGCCCAGGAGGCACCCCATGCGTGACGAGTTCGTGGCCCTGCTCACCAGCCAGGAGGGCTACCACGAGGGCCGCGACCCCGACGGCACGTGGAACAACCACCAGAAGTACTCACCCGCCGTCCCCAGCCTGGAGTGGTCCCAGGACCAGGCCTGGTGTGCAACGTTCACCGCCTGGGGTGCCACCCAGACCGAGGGGATGGCCGACCGATGGCCGATCACCGCGTCGTGCTGGAGCGCCGTGCAGTGGTGGAAGGAGCGCGGCCGCTTCACCGAGTACCCGGTGCTGGGCGGGCCGTTCTACATGGGCAAGTCCGGGCAGGATCACGTCGGCGTGGTCACCGCCTACGACGGTCAGTGGATCTACACCGTCGAGGGCAACACGAACTCGGGCGGGTCGCCGCAGGGCGACGGGGTGTACGTCCGCCAGCGGCCCCGCCGCGGCCCGGGCAGCCCGTACGGGTACGGCGTGCCGGACTACCCCGAGGGCACGATCAGCGCGGACCCGGCGCTCGGTGGCGTCCCGGCCGCCCGCGTTGGCGTCCCGAAGGCGCCGGCCGAGCCTGCGCCTACGCCGGACCCGACTCCGGCCCGCTACCAGGTCAGCATCAACAGCCTGCCGTACGGCTACGGCGCCCAGGGCGACCAGGTGACCGCCGTCGGCCGGGCGCTGGTCGCGGCTGGCTACGGCGGCCACTACCAGGAGGGCCCCGGCCCGACCTGGACGGACGCCGACACCGAGAACTACGCCGAGTACCAGCACAGTCTGGGCTACTCCGGGACGGACGCCGATGGCGTGCCGGGCGAGGCCTCGCTGCGACAGCTCCTCGGGAACCTGCCCGGTGGCCGCACGGTCTCACTCTCGCACCTCACCGCCGCCGCCCGCACCGACCCGGGCGCCGCGCAGGGCCACCAGACCTACGGGTCCGAGGCCCAGATCGTGGAACAGGCGCTCGCGGACGAGGGGCTCCTGCAACAGCGCTGGGTGGACGGCTCGTTCGGCACCCGCACCGTCAGCGCGTACGCAGCCTGGCAGCGACGCTGCGGCTACAGCGGAGCCGCCGCCGACGGCATCCCCGGCCGCGCCACCCTCGAACGCCTCGCCAGCGCCCACCAGTTCACCGTCACCGACTAGGAGATCACCATGCTCGACTCGACCCGCAGAACCATCCGCACGGTGCTGCAGACCGGCCTCTCCCTCGCCGCGGCGGCCCCGCTGATTGTGGACGCCTCCGGCATCCCGCAGACCGCCTGGGGTGTCGGCGCCGGGCTGACCGTCGCGGCTGGCGTTACCCGGGTGATGGCGCTCCCGGTGGTGGACCGGCTGCTGCCGTCCTGGCTGCGGACGGCCCCGGACCCGGACGCTGCCCTGCTGCGGCAGGTGCGCGAGTGACCCTCGCTGACCCAACCGGCATCGTCCAGGTCGACGCCCTCGCGGCCTGGGCGGCCGCCCTCGGGGCGGTCCTCGCTGTGCTCGGCGTGCTGTGGCGGACGGTTCGCCGTCTGCACCGCGCGCTGGATGCGTGGGCTGAGGATTGGCAGGGGGCAGCTGCTCGACCGGGCGTGCCCGCCCGCCCCGGAGTGATGGAGCGGCTGGCCAGCATCGAGCACGAGCTGCACCCCAACAGCGGCCTGTCCCTCCGTGACGCCGTGAACCGGATCGAGGGTGCCGTCCAGGACCTTCAACAGCAACCCCGCTGAACCACCACGCCCCCGCTCAGCTCTCCCTCCGGAGGGCTGGGCGGGGGCTTCGTCGTGTTTTTGGTGACGGACCTGTGACCAAACAGCAAGCGGCGGCGGAGTGCTGGACTCCGCCGCCGACGGCTGCCCGCCACCTACAGCGGGTATCGTCCGCAGTGGTCGCTACGAACGGAGTTCAGTATGCCCGTGCCCGCCGTCGAACACATCGGCGCCCGCATCGCCTGGTACAGAAAACTACGCCGGCTGACCCAACAGGAGCTGGCCAGCCGCGCCCACATCTCCTACAGCATGATGACGAAGGTCGAACAGGGCGTCCGGCCCGCCACGTCAGCTGTTGTGGCCGCCGTCGCCCGGGCCCTGTCCGTTCAGACAACGGACCTGACCGGCCAGCCCTACCTCACCGAGCTACAGCAGGACGAGTTGGACGGCCTGATCCAGCCCATCCGTGAGGCACTCGACCTATACGACCTCGGCGCCGACCCCGACATCGCTTCGCGCGGTATCCCTGCCCTCGCAGCCGAGGCCGACCAGCTATGCGCGCTGGTGCGCGACGGCCGGCTGAAGGACGCCGCGCACGTCCTGCCCGACCTGATCACCGAAGCCACCACCGCAGCGTGGACCGTCCAGACCTCCGAGGCCTGGAGCACGCTCGCCAGCACCTACCGCACCGCCTACGACATCACCACCAAGCTCGGCTACCCCGACTTGTGCGTGGTCGCCCTCGACCGCCTTGACTGGGCTGCCGCACGAGCCTCGGACCCGGTGCTCGCGGGAATGCGGCAGTACCTGCGCTCGCTGGTCTACCTGCGTGCCGGCCAGTACCGGATGGGCCAACGGCTCATTACCGTCGGGATGGCCACCCTTGCGCAGGGCGAGCCCGGTCGTACGCGCGACGTCGTCACCGGGCAGCTGCACCTCGGCGCTGCGGTCCTCTCCGCGCGGGCGGGAGACGGGGACACCGCGGCCAGCCACATCGCAGAGGCCGCCCGTACGGCCTCGGAGACGGGCGAAGCAACGCAGGTCCACTGGTTGTCGTTCGGCCCAACCAACGTGGCAACCCACCAGGTCGCAACGCTCGCCGAGCAGTGCCAGTACGCAGAGGCGCTGCAGGCTGCAAGCGGGCTGACGATTCCTGCGGATTGGCCGGCCTCGCGGGTGGCAGCCCACCTTGCGGAGGTTGCCCGGGCTCAGTTGTGGACCGGCCGGACCGATCAGGCCCAGCAGACGCTGCAGCGCGCGCGGGAGGTAGCGCCGCAGCAGACGAGGTATCAGCCGATGGTGCGTGAGACCGTCGCAGGTTTGCTCTCGGCGCGGCGCGCAACCCCGGGCACGCTGGTGAACTTGGCTCACTGGGTCGGCATCTGACCGGCTGTCACACCTAGGCCCTGGACTATCACCAAGCTGTGATAGTTCGGGGCCTTCGTGCGGCCGACACTCTCAGTATCGGGACACCTACACCGAGGAGAGACGATGGCCGCCACCACCCGCGCACTCAACCGAACGGCCGAGGACCTCACCCGCCACCATGGACTGCAGGACGCCGCGTCTGGTCGCCTGGGTGACAGCGTGCGGGTGGTCGCCCCACGCTTCGATGCACTGCTGACCCCGGCCCAGCGATCCGGCACCGCATGCGTTACCTGCGGCGGCCCCGGGCCCCTGTCGGACGCCGGCCACGTCAACGACGACGGGCTGGTCTACGCGGTCGGCGTGTGTTCGGCGTGCCCGCCGCACGCCGCGAGCCTGGAGGCGCACCGCTGATGCCGCGCTTCAACCCGATGAGCGATGAGTGGCAGGCTGCTGTCGCTGGGGTGTGGGAGATGCTCGGCCGCACGAGTCAACAGCCCGGGGCCGCCTCACACGGCGCCCCCGAAGACGACCCCGCGGAACAAGCCCCGCCCGCGGACACGTGCGAGTGACTGCCGTCGGGGGCGCCCCCGTCGAGGTCCGTGTTGAGCGGGGCCTGTGCATCAACTGCCGCCAGTGGCGCCGGGGTCGATTCCTGCGCGACCTCACGGCCTACACCGCAGAGGTCGAGCACTGTCCTCCCCGGGTCGCCCGGCACCACCAGTCCGAACGGCCTCCGCGTGACAGACACCTCGATAGCCTCGTTGCTCCGGGGGACCGCCCCCGGGCTACCGAAGGGAGAACCATGGACGACAGTGTGATGACGCCAGCTCAGCGAACGTTCCAGGGAACGGACGGCGGGACGATTTTCGTCCGCCTTGCCGCCATGGGCGAGGTGGTGGTGCACGTCGACCAGGTAGCGGTTGCTCTGCCCCCCGAGGAAGCCGCCAAGCTCGGCCGGATGATCATCCGGCTGTCCACCCCCGAGGAGGAAGGAGGTGATCAGTGATGCCATGCCCCGCAGGATGCGGTGTGGCGATGTACGTCAACGGGGCGTACTGGCAGTGCCCGATGTGCGGGTATCTGGTGCCGTACAACGGATACGCGCCGCCGGTCCAGTTGGATGATGTCCGGGCTGCGAGCCCTCTCCGCTGCTGAGTCGCAGCGCCCCGGCCGGCCGTACCCTCCGTACGGCCGGCCGGGCCCTACTCATCCCAGAACAGCCGCCACAGCGGTAGCTCCAGAGCGTATGCCACGCGCGCCAGCTGATCGTGCGACGCCAGCGCCCTCCCGTTCTCCAGCCTGCTGACAGTCTTGCGGTCCAGGCCTGCGCGTTCGGCCAGCCCCTCCTGCCGGAGGCCTTGCAGGCGCCGCGCGCGACGAATCCGGTCGCCGGTCGCACGCCGCTGTTGGTCGAGATACGCCTGATCGGGCGATGGAGGGGGAAGCACCCCTCGACGCTCACCATTTCATGATCAAATGTCTGCCCCCAGCCAGGGACATTTCATCCGAACACCTGTTCGCTATGATTCGTCCGATTCCACTGGGGGGATCTCACCCGGAGTGCACCATGCCCACCCTCGCCCGCAGCACACCCCCGTCCTCCCGCTTAGTCCGCTGGGTCACCCCTGCCGGCATACGCGACAGCTTTGCCCTGCCGCCCGCCGCCCCCACACCACCAGACCCCAGTGAGACGATGAACAGCGATACACCCCACCTCGCGCCCGAGCATGCCGCCCGCTACCGCATGGCCGAAGCCGACCTCGACCGAGCGCGCGAGATCGACCTGCTGCACATCACCCTGCCGCGCTTGGCCCTGGAGTTCGAGCGCGTGCGCGCCGCCCTCGCTGACGCCCTCCAGCTCGTTCGCGACGTGACAGCACCCGACGGCCCCTCGGACAACACAGCCTGAGCTGCCGTTATCTCACTCAGTAACGAGTGGAGTCACAATGTGTCTAGCAACATGTGTCGGTGGGCAAGTGGTGGACGATGTTCACCAGCGGCCTGGTGGTCGACGGGGTTCCGGCTTGGGCGGGCATCGCGGCGGTCGCCGTCGTCCTGGGCCTGGCCGAGTGGCGCTGGGGTCCGGCCCGGGCCGGCGCGGTCTTCGTCTTCGGGCACCTGGGCGCCACACTGCTCACCGAGGGTGCCATGTGGGTGATGGTGACCGCCCGCATCCCGGGCGCGCTCTCCCACGCCCGGGACGTGGGCATCAGCTACGGCCTGGTCGCCACCGGCGCCTGCCTCCTCGCCCTCGGCCCGCACCCGCTACGCCGCTACGGCCTGTCGGCGCTCGCCCTGGCCCTGGCCACCGCTTGGGCGCTGGACCAGCAGCTGGCCGACGCCGGCCATCTGGCCGCCCTCGGGCTGGGCGCCCTCGCCTCCCGTACCGCCTGGCTGCGCACCCGGGCACCCGCCCGGGCCTCCTGACCTACCCCAACCATCCGACCGCACAAGCTAGTTGGCCGAATCGCCGAAGGCCCGCGACGCCCCGGCAGGCCCCCGTCACCACCCAGACTTTCGTATGCTCTTGCATTACTCTGCAAATCTATGCCAGAGTTCGGGCATCGGATCGATTACGCCGAATCCCGTTACACATCGCTAGATCAGGGGCCCGCTCCGCGCGGGTCAAGGGTGCATCCATGTCGAAGGTCTTGAGCAAGCTGCCGGTCGGTGAACGGATCGGCATCGCATTCTCCGGTGGGTTGGACACCTCCGTCGCCGTCGCGTGGATGCGCGAGCACGGTGCCCTCCCCTACGCCTACACGGCCGACATCGGCCAGTACGACGAGCCGAACCTCGCCGACGTGCCGGCCCGGGGCCGCGCGTACGGCGCCGAGCAGGCCCGGCTGGTCGACTGCCGGGCCGCGCTGGTCGAGGAGGGCCTGGCCGCCCTCGCCTGCGGCGCCTTCCACATCCGCTCCGCCGGGCAGACGTACTTCAACACCACCCCGCTCGGCCGCGCCGTGACCGGCACTCTGCTGGTGCGCGCCATGCAGGAGGACGGCGTTTCCATCTGGGGCGACGGCTCCACCTACA
Organism: Streptomyces sp. LS1784; assembly: GCF_020103755.1. Classification (GTDB taxonomy): domain Bacteria; phylum Actinomycetota; class Actinomycetes; order Streptomycetales; family Streptomycetaceae; genus Kitasatospora. The sequence continues at coordinate 2,593 of NZ_JAHSQD010000143.1, read as the reverse complement.
AGGGCAACGACATCGAGCGGTTCTACCGCTACGGTCTGCTCGCCAACCCCAACCTGCGGATCTACAAGCCATGGCTGGACCAGGCGTTCGTCGACCAGCTCGGCGGCCGCAAGGAGATGTCCGAGTGGCTCGCCGAGCGCGACCTGCCCTACCGGGACTCCGCCGAGAAGGCCTACTCCACCGACGCCAACATCTGGGGCGCCACCCACGAGGCCAAGCGGCTGGAGTACCTGGACGCCTCCCTGGAGATCGTCAGCCCGATCATGGGCGTGGCCTTCTGGGACCCGGCGGTCGAGATCCAGACCGAGGACGTCACCGTCGAGTTCGAGTTCGGCCGCCCGGTCCGGATCAACGGCCAGGAGTTCGCCAGTGCCGTCGACCTCGTCCACGAGGCCAACACCATCGGTGGCCGTCACGGTCTGGGCATGTCGGACCAGATCGAGAACCGCATCATCGAGGCCAAGAGCCGCGGCATCTACGAGGCCCCCGGCATGGCGCTGCTGCACATCGCCTACGAGCGGCTGCTCAACGCCATCCACAACGAGGACACCCTCGCCACGTACCACACCCAGGGCCGGCGGCTCGGCCGGCTGCTCTACGAGGGCCGCTGGTTCGACCCGCAGTCGCTGATGCTCCGGGACAGCATTCAGCGCTGGATCGGCCACCCCGTCACCGGCAGCATCACCCTGCGGCTGCGGCGGGGCCAGGACTACTCGGTCATCGACACCCAGGGCCCCAACTTCAGCTACCACCCCGAGAAGCTGTCGATGGAGCGCAGCGTCGACGCCGCGTTCGTCCCGGACGACCGCATCGGCCAGCTGACCATGCGCAACCTCGACATCGCCGACTCGCGCAGCAAGCTGGAGCAGTACGCGGTGCACGGCCAGCTGGCGCCGTGGAGCGGCCTGATCGGCGAGCTCGCCCCCGGCGGCGCGGCTCCCATCGCCGCCGGCACCGGTGCCGAGGACGCCTCCACCGCACTCGACCACGCGGCGATCGAGTCCGGCACCGACTGACGAGCCTCGCGCCCGCGCAGGGCCGTCACACCCCAGCGGTGCGACGGCCCTGCGCCGCTCTCCGCCCGCCCCGGCTTCCCATGTCCCTACCCCGTCTTCCCCTGTCCCGCCCCCCACGCCCGCCCTCACCCGAACGGCGGCGCCGGCCGTGCGGCACCCACCCGCAGGTAGCTGAATGGCGGATAGCGCCCGGCGACGGGAAGGCAGGTCCGGGGATGGGTGAGACAGGGGATGGGTGAGGCAATCGGCCCGATGCTGGCCTCCGCGGTGGCGGTCGCACTCAGCCCGCTGCCGCTGATCGCCCTCCTTCTGATACTCGCCTCACCGCGCCGCCGGGCCAACGGGATCGCCTTCACAGCCGGCTGGCTGCTCGGCCTGGCTGCGCTGGTGGCGGCCGTCGTGACGGCGGGCACCCTGCTGAGCCCCGCCCGCACCATGCCGACCTGGCCGTCCTGGCTGAAGCTCGCCCTCGGCGTCGCCCTCCTCCTGTTGGCCGCCCGGCAGTGGCGCGAACGGCCGCGCCCCGGCCGGGTCACCGCACCACCGGTCTGGTTGCTCTCGATCGACCGGCTGACCGCCGCCCGGTCCGCCGGCCTCGCCGTGGTCCTGGTCGTGGCCCAGCCGAAGACCCTGGTCCCAGCCATCGGCGGAGCCGCCTCCATCGCCGCTGCGGTGACCGGTGTCGGGGAGAAGGCGGTGGCCGCTGTCGTGATGGTGCTGCTCGGTTCGTTGGGAACCCTGCTGCCGCTGGTGGTCCACCTCCGGGGCGACGACCACACTCGGCACACCCTCGGCGAGTGGCGGGCCTGGACGGCCACGCACAGCGCGGCAATCATGATCACCGTCCCGCTGCTGCTCGGCGCCGAGTACGTGGGTGCCGCTATCTCCGGGCTCACCTGAACTCCCCCAGCCGCCCCGGGGCCTCTCCCGCCCCGGCCCCGACCGGCCCGATCCAGCCCCCGCCGCAAGCCCCGCCCTGCCCGCGCGCCCGCCTGGCGCCCCCATCCCCCTGGCCTCCCCGCCCCCATCCCCGTCCCCATCCCCGTCACCGAATCCGCACCACCCCCCGCCCTCGCACCGCCCGGGCCCCCAACCGCCCGGGGTCCGCGCTCGGTCGCGCCGCCACCGTCTCCCGCACCGTCAGCAGGATCTCGCCGTCGTAGCGCTCCGCCAGCACCCGCGCCAGCTCCGCCGCCCCACCCGGCCGGATGTCGGGCGCCAGCTCCGGCAGCCGACCCGGGGCGCTGAGGTCCTGGGCCTGGGCGGCCCAGCGGGCCGCGTCGCGGCGCTCCCCCTCGGCGGTGTAGTGCACCGCCAGGCAGTGCACGGCCAGCTGGTCCCCGTACTGCGCGGCTATCCGCCACCAGAAGACGCCGTCCGCCGTGCGGCCCATGCCGTACAGCAGGCAGCCGAGGGTGCGGAAGGCGGTCTTCTCGGCGAGTTCGAGGTCCAGGGCCAGTTCCCCCGGCTCCGCCGCGCCCGCCACCCCCACGCACAGGTGCCGCAGGTCGCGCCGCAGCTCCGCCCGCCCTCCAGCCCACCGGGGCTGCCCCGGGAGCGCCCCCGGGCCGGCGCCC
>NZ_JAHSQD010000142.1 GCF_020103755.1 Streptomyces sp. LS1784 | reverse complement strand
CGGCCGCGCTCAAGGTCGTACCGACGCCGAAGGACCTGGCCGGGCGGGCCTCCTCGGTCACCCCGATCACCCCGGTGGCGAACGGCACCAACGGGCACGGCGCGAACGGGCACGGCGCGAACGGGCACGGGGCGAACGGGCACGGCGCGAACGGGCACGGGGCGAACGGGCACGGGGCCGTCGCGCAGACCGGTCCGGTGCTGCGATGGTCCTCCGACCGGGGCTGGGTGGACCGGCCCGCCCCGGAGCCCGCCGTCACCGCCGGCGACAGCCTGCCCACCCTCGCCCAGCTCACCACCGCCGAGCAGCGCTGGGCCGACCGCGAGGAGGACATCACCTCCATCGGCGGCGACGCCCACGAAGTCGGGCAGGTCTTCGCCCGCCGCTGGAGCGAACGCGTCGGCGACGCCGAAAGACTCACCACGCTCTGGCCCGACTACCCGCGCATCCCGCACCGGGTGGACGGCGAGCTGCTGCGCTACGCCGCCCGCTTCGGGCTGCTGGCGCACAAGGACGACCAGATCGACGAGCACGACCGCTACGCCATCCGGGCCGGGTTCTGGAAGGAACTGGCGGCGCGGGTGCCGGGCGGGTCGATGGTCGTCGACGACTGAGCCGGTCGATCCGCCGGTCGATCCGCCGGCCGATCCGCCGGCCGATCCGCCGGCCGGGGGGCGGAGCCGGGCCCCGTTGTCCGGTTCGCCCGTATGAGCGCGTAGAGTCTTCGGTCGTGAACGAGACGGCCGGGCGAGCACCCGAGGAACCCCTGCCGTGCGTGGCCGTGCGCGACCTGGTCAGGACCTACCGCAGCGGGCGCGGCGCGGCCGCCGGCGAGATCCGGGCCAACGACGGGATCAGCCTCACCGTGCGGCCGGGCGAGATCTTCGGGCTGCTCGGGCCCAACGGGGCCGGGAAGTCGACGCTGGTGCGCCAGCTCACCGGGCTGCTGCGCCCCGACTCGGGATCCGTGGAACTCTTCGGCCACGACATCGTGCGGCACCCCGAGCGGGCCGCGCGGCTGCTCGGCTACCTCGGGCAGGAATCCACCGCGCTGGACGAACTGACGGTGGCGCTCGCCGCCGAGACCACCGGGCGGCTGCGCGGACTCACCCGGGCGCAGGCCCGGAGTGCGGCGGCGGACGTCCTGGCCGAACTCGGGCTGGAGCCGATCGCCGGCCGGCCGCTCGCCAAGCTGTCCGGCGGACAGCGGCGGCTCGCCTGCTTCGCGGCCACCCTGGTGGGGGAGCGGCCGCTGCTCGTCCTGGACGAGCCCACCACCGGGATGGACCCCGTCGCCCGGCGGGCCGTGTGGAGCGCCGTGGACCGGCGCCGCGCGGAGCACGGGACGACGGTGCTGCTGGTCACCCACAACGTGATCGAGGCGGAGACGGTGCTCGACCGGGTCGCCGTGGTGGACGACGGCCGGGTGATCGCCTGCGACACGCCCGGCGGGCTCAAGGCGCTGGTGGACGGCGACGTCCGGCTCGACCTGGTCTGGCGGGACGAGGCGCCGCTCGGCGTGCCCGCCGTCGCCGCGCTGCGCGAACGGGCCGAGCGCACCGGGCGCCGCTGGACCGTCCGCACCACCCCCGAGCAGGCCCGCGAACTGGTCGCCGCCGTCACCACCGGCCCGGCCTTCGCCGCGCTCGACGACTTCACCCTCGCCACCCCGAGCCTTGAGGACGCCTACCTCAAGCTGGGCGGCCGCCACGGAGGACTGGCCAAGTGACGCTGCTCTCGGTGCCCCCGCGGACCGACCGGTCCACGGCCGCCCCCGCCCCGCTCGCCCCCGCGGCCAGGCTGCTGCCGGCGCTCGCGGCCGTCTACCGGGCGCAGCTCGCCCGGGCGCGGGTGGCGCGCATCCCGCTGCTGTTCGTGGCCACCTTCCAGTCCGTGGGCATCCTGGTGATGATGCGGGGCGTGGTGGACGCCGGGCAGTCCTCGGAGGCGCGGTCGGTGGTCGCCGGGTCGAGCGTGCTGGTGGTGGCGTTCGTCGCGCTGAACCTGCTCGCCCAGTACTTCGGCAAGCTGCGGGCCACCGGAGGGCTCGACCACTACGCGACCCTGCCGGTGCCGGCCGCCTCGGTGGTCCTGGGGTCGGCCGCCGCGTACGCCTCCTTCACCCTGCCGGGGACGGTCGCCACGGCGGCGATCGGGGCGGTGATGTTCGGGCTGCCGCTCGGGCAGCTGTGGGTGCTGCTGGCGGTCGTGCCGCTGGCCGGGGCCGCGCTGTCGGGGCTGGGGGCGGCCTGCGGGCTGCTGGCACCGCGGCAGGAGATCGCGACGATGCTCGGACAGCTCGGGATGTCGGCCGCCCTGCTGCTGGGCGTGCTGCCGGTGGACCACCTGCCGCAGCCGGTGCAGTGGCTGCGGGACCTGTTGCCGTCCACGTACGGGGTGGACGCCTTCGCGCGGACCTTCACGCCCGATCCGGACTGGGCGCTGGTCCTCGGGGACCTGGCGGTCTGCGCAGGGGTGGGCGTGGTGTCGCTGGCCGTCGCCACGTGGGCGTACCGGCGGGCGGTCTCGCGGTAGGCCGTTTCCCGGCAGGCCGTTTCGTGGCAGGGCACCGAGTGGGTGTGGTGGGTCGTTCGAGTGGCCGTCGTGAAACGATGGGGCCTGTGACCGTACCGAACACACCTCCGGATCCCGCGCCCGCCGATGTGCAGGCCGTGCCGGACGCAGCGTCCGACCCGTTCGCGCCTCCGCAGGGGGGCACCGCCCTCGGGCACGGGACGACCCCGCTGGGGCAGCGGCTGCTGCCGGAGGTCCGGGTCGGGGCCGGCGTCGTGATCGCCTGCCTGGTGGCCGGTCTGGTGGTGGCCGGGCTGTGGGCCTGGCTGGCGCCGAAGGTGCCGCTGGTGGTGGACGGGGACCGCATCCTCTACGCGGACCCCGAAGGGGAGCAGCGGGCCGGGGCCGACGCGCTGTTCGTGCTCATCGGCCTGGGGGCCGGCATCGTGACCGCGCTCGGGGCCTTCCTGGTCACCCGTCGGCGCGGCGGCGGCATCTGCGTCGCGCTGGGGCTGACCATCGGCGGGCTGCTCGGATCGGTCGGGGCCTGGCGGATCGGGCGGTGGCTCGGGCCGAGCAGCGACCTGATCGGCGAGGCCCGGAGGGTCGGCGACGGCGGGCACTTCGACGCGAGCATCGACCTGGGGGCGATGGGAGCGTTGCTGGTGTGGCCGATGACGGCGATGGTGGTGCTGCTCCTGCTCTCCGCGGCGTTCGGGAAGCGGGAGGAGGACCCGCCGCCGTACTGGGGGGCTCCGACGGGGGCGTCTGCGGCGGGGGCTCCGCTGGGGCCGTGGGACGGGCCGGGGCCGAAGACGGAGAGCGGTACGGAGACGGAGAGCGGTAAGGAGACGGGGAGCGGCACGGGGCACTGAGCGTCGCCGGGTGCGGGGCGGTGCCTTCCGCCCCGCACGGTTCCCCGGGCCCCTGCTGTGAGGGCGCGGGGTGGTCTCAGCGGGCGATGGGGGCGGTGCGGGCCCCGGTGAGGGAGACGAGGTCGGTGGGGGCGAGCTCGACTTCGAGTCCGCGGCGGCCCGCCGAGACGTAGATGGTGGGGTGGCCGAGCGCGCTGGCGTCGAGGACGGTGCGCAGCGGGCGGCGCTGGCCCAGCGGTGAGATGCCGCCGCGGACGTAGCCGCTGCTGCGCTCGGCGGCGGCAGGGTCGGCCATGGCGGCGCGCTTGCCGCCGACGGCCGCAGCCAGGGCCTTGAGGTCGAGCTGGCCGGTGACCGGGACCACGCCGACCGCGAGGGTGCCGTCCACGTCGGCGACGAGGGTCTTGAAGACCCGCTCGGGGGCGATGCCGAGCACCTCGGCGGCCTCGCCGCCGTAGGAGGCGGCGGCCGGGTCGTGGTCGTAGGCGTGCACGGTGAACGGGACGGCGGCGGCTTCCAGGGCGACGGTGGCGGGTGTGCCCTGGCCGCCCTTCCTGGTCTTCCTGGCCATGCGGGGTCCTCGGGGTCCTCGGTCAGTTGGGGCTGAAGGACTGGCGGGTGAGGTCGACGGCGGGCAGCGAGGGCAGCCAGCTGAGGACGGCGGTCTCGCGGCGCAGCAGGTCGAGTTCGGCGCGCAGCCGCTGGGCGGTGTCCGGGCAGGCGAGCAGCTGCTGCTTGACCGGCGTCTCGAACACCGAGGCGGCGGCGACCAGGTAGGAGAGCACCTGGGGGTCGTCCGGGAGGTCCTGGTGGCCGACGGTGCTGGCCTCGCGGGCACCGGCCAGGCGCTTCTGGTAGACCCGGAACGCCCGCTCGACCTCGGAGGCCAGCGCGCCGGAACCCTCGCCGGGGCGCTCCTCGATCGGCTCGATCTCGCCGGTCAGGTACGGGCCGGAGACGTCCACCGAGCACAGCCGGAACCGGGTCGTGCCGGTGACCAGCAGCTCGTAGTGGCCGTCCGGCTGGTGCTGGACGGAGGCGACGTCGGCGACGCAGCCGATGCGGAAGATCGCCTCCAGCGGGTCCCCGGTGACGGTGCCGAGGCCGTCCAGCGGACCGGCCGGGCCCTCCTCGGGCCTGACCGGAGCGACCTCCCGGCCGTCCTTGATCGCGAGCACGCCGAACCGCCGGGGGGTGTCCTCGGACTGTTCGAGCAGGTCGGCGACCAGACGGCGGTAGCGCTCCTCGAAGACGTTCAGGGGCAGCACCAGGCCCGGGTAGAGCACGGTGTTCATCGGGAAGAGCGGCAGCCGTTCTGTCACGGCGGACAGCGTAGTTCCCCGGACGGGGGCCTTGTCGCGCGGTTGACGGTCAACCGCGCTGGAGCATCCGGGTGGCGCCGGCGACGACCGTGGAGGCGAGCAGCCAGCCGATGACGACCAGCCCGGCGGAGATCCACTGGGTGAGGCCGCCGGGGTTCCAGCCGCCCTGGTTGAGGTCCACGATCGGCAGCAGCTGGTTGAGGGTGTAGAGCACCGGGTTCCAGTGCGGGCGCTCGTCGGCCTTGAGCGGCTCCAGCGGGTGGGTGGCGAACCAGAGGCTGCCGAGGATCCAGGCGAGCAGCAGCCACAGGCCGGCCCGGCCCGGACGGTAGCCGTAGCCGACGGTGGCGTCCTGCACCGCGCCCCAGACCCGGGCGGGCAGCGGCAGGGTACGGCGGCGCCGGCGCTGCTTGGCGTAGAGCACCTCGCGGGCGTCGTCGTCGGCGCCGTCGCGGCGCAGGGCGGCGGCGAGCTGCTCGTAGGACTCGGGCTGGAAGTCCACCGAGGAGCCCTCCAGCCAGGCGATCCGCTGCCGGACGGTGAAGGCGGTGATCGGGCGCAGGTTCTCGTACACGAAGCCGGTGAGGCCCAGGTGCTTGCCCAGCGGCCAGGCCTCCGGGTCGTCGACCAGGTTGCCGACCCGGGCGCGGGAGAGCGAGACCTTGCCGGTGGGACGGGACTTGCAGGAGAAGCGCAGCTCGGGGGTCTGGATGCGGCGCAGGGCGAGTTCGTCGTCACCCTCCAGGTGGAACTCGCCGGAGATCAGGCAGGCGCTGTCGAAGCGGGAGTCGGAGAGGCGGACCTGGCCCCAGGCGCGGAACGGGGTGATGGGACCGTCGGGCGCCGGGACCCGGCCGTAGCCGGAGCCGTAGTAGCCGCGGGAGTCGGCCCAGCCGTTGTCGGCGGAGCCGGTCAGGTAGAGGGTGTGGCCGACGCTGACGCGCACGGCGTTGAGGCAGACGCGGTTCTTCTGCGGGACGGCGCGCAGCTGGGCGCCGCGCAGCGAGAGCCGGCCGCCTATGCGGGCCGTGCGTATGCTCAACTCGCCGTTCGTCTCCAGTCGTTCGGCCTCGAAGTCCTGGTTGACGGTGATCCCGTCGGCGGAGATGGCGCGGGCGTAGCGGTCGCCGCCGACCACGGTCTGGTTGAGCAGCAGGTCGGTGCCGATCTTGGAGTCGGTGAGCCGGATGCCCTCGGGGACGCGGCAGCGGGCCAGGTGGAGGTCGCCGGTGGTGGAGAGCCGGGAGGCCTCCAGCCGGGGGATCAGGCAGCTCACGAAGCGCAGCGTCGAGGCCGCGGCCTCGGAGATGAGGATCTTCTGCTCGAAGCGGCAGCCCTGGAGCTCGACGTAGCGGTCGATGGTGGCGCCGGCCAGCGTGAGCGGGCCGGTGACCAGCACGCCGCTGAGCCGCAGCGAGGCGACCCGCCCGGGAGCGGGCTTCGGGCCGGCCAGCAGCAGGTGGGCGAGCACCTCGGCGCGGACGGTGCGCTCGGGGCCCCAGAGGGCGTCGCCGAAGGGGTCGTCGGTGTCCGCCGCGCCGGTCCGCAGGTCCAGGATCCCGCCCTGGCGGTAGGCCTCCCAGAGCCTCTGCTCGACCCCGTCCCAGCCCTCCGGAGCGCGCTCCGCCATGGTTTCCCCCGTCCCCCCGGTCGTCTCGCCTTTCGTATCACGGACTGAAATACGGGACCAGCGGTTCCGGCCACTCCTTACACTGGGTGGCGTGATCTCTCGAATCGACCTCCGCGGCTCGCTGGACGACCCGCGTGACCTGCTGCCCCGTGCCGAGTTCGACGTCGCGGCCGCCCTGGAGAAGGTGCGGCCGATCGCCGAGGACGTACGCCATCGCGGGGTCGCGGCGCTGATCGAGATCACCGAGCGCTTCGACGGCGTCCGGCTGGAGTCGACCAGGGTCCCGGCCGGGCAGCTGACCGCGGCGCTGGAGACGCTGGACCCGAGGGTGCGGGCCGCGCTGGAGGAGTCGATCCGCCGGGCCCGCGCCGTGCACGCCGACCAGCGCCGCACCGGGCACACCACCCAGGTGGTGCCGGGCGGCACGGTCACCCAGCGCTGGGTGCCGGTCGAGCGGGTCGGCCTGTACGTGCCGGGCGGGCTGGCGGTCTACCCGTCCTCCGTGGTGATGAGCGTGGTGCCGGCCCAGGAGGCGGGTGTGAAGGGCATCGCGGTCACCTCGCCGCCGCAGAAGGAGTTCGGGGGCCGCGTCCACCCGACCATCCTGGCGGCCTGCGCCCTGCTCGGCGTGGACGAGGTCTACGCCGTCGGCGGCGCCCAGGCGGTCGCGATGTTCGCCCTCGGCACCGAGGAGTGCGAGCCGGTGAACATGGTCACCGGCCCCGGCAACATCTACGTGGCCGCCGCCAAGCGCTACTTCGCCGGCCGGATCGGCATCGACTCGGAGGCCGGCCCGACCGAGATCGCCGTCCTCGCCGACGACAGCGCGCTGCCGAGCGACGTCGCCGCGGACCTGATCAGCCAAGCCGAGCACGGCCCGACCTCCGGCTCGGTGCTGGTCACCGACTCCCCGGCGCTGGCCGACGCCGTCGAGGCCGAGCTGGCCGTGCAGGTCGCGAAGACCAAGCACAGCGAGCGGGTGGCCGAGGCGCTGGGCGGCAAGCAGTCCGGCATCATCCTGGTCGACGACCTGGAGCAGGGCCTCGCCGTGGTCAACGCGTACGCGGCCGAGCACCTGGAGGTCCAGACCCGCGACGCGCACGCGGTGGCGGCCCGGGTGGTCAACGCCGGCGCGATCTTCATCGGCCGTTGGACCCCGGTCTCGCTGGGCGACTACGCGGCCGGCTCCAACCACGTGCTGCCGACCGGCGGCTGCGCCTGCCACTCCTCCGGGCTGTCGGTGCAGACCTTCCTGCGCGGCGTCCAGGTCGTCGAGTACGACCGGGACGCGCTCGCGGACGTCGCCGCGCACGTGGTCACCCTGGCGAACGCGGAGGACCTGCCGGGGCACGGGGACGCGATCAAGGCACGTTTCGTCGGAGACGAACGGAACTGGCACAGCGACTGGACGGTGTCGGGCTCGTGACTCCCGTGACTCGCATCGACGACCTGCCCATCCGGGACGAGCTGCGCGGCCAGTCCCCGTACGGCGCGCCGCAGCTGGACGTGCCCGTCCAGCTGAACACCAACGAGAACCCGTACCCGCTGCCCGAGGAGCTGGTGGCCCGGATCGCCGAGCGCGTCGCCGAGGCCGCCCGCGGGCTGAACCGCTACCCCGACCGGGACGCGGTCGAGCTGCGCGAGGGTCTCGCCGCGTACCTCGGGAAGACCACCGGCTTCCCGGTCCGGCGTGAGCAGGTGTGGGCCGCCAACGGCTCCAACGAGGTGCTCCAGCAGCTGCTGCAGACCTTCGGCGGCCCCGGCCGCAGCGCGCTCGGCTTCGAGCCCTCGTACTCGATGCACGCGCTGATCTCCCGGGGCACCGGCACCGCCTGGATCTCCGGCCCGCGCAACGAGGACTTCACCATCGACGTGGACGCCGCCGTCGCCGCCATCGCGGAGCACCGGCCGAACGTGGTCTTCATCTGCTCGCCGAACAACCCGACCGGCACCGCCGTGGACGCCGACACCGTGCTGCGGCTGTACGAGGCCGCGCAGGCCGCCCGGCCCAGCCTGGTGGTGGTGGACGAGGCGTACGTCGAGTTCTCGCACCGCGCCTCGCTGCTGCCGCTGATCGAGGGCCGCCCCGACCTGGTGGTCAGCCGCACCATGTCCAAGGCCTTCGGCGCGGCCGGGCTGCGCCTGGGCTACCTGGCCGCCGACCCGGCCGTGGTGGACGCGGTGCAGCTGGTGCGTCTGCCGTACCACCTGTCGGCCGTCACCCAGGCCACCGCGCTGGCCTGCCTGGAGCACACCGACACCCTGCTCGGGTACGTCGGGCGGCTCAAGGAGGAGCGCGACCGGCTGGTCGACGCGCTGCGCGGGATGGGCCTGGAGGTCACCGACTCGGACGCCAACTTCGTCCAGTTCGGCCGCTTCGCCGACACCCGCGCGGTGTGGCAGGCCATCCTCGACCAGGGCGTCCTGGTCCGCGACAACGGCGTCCCCGGGTGGCTGCGGGTCACCGCCGGCACGCCGGCCGAGAACGACGCCTTCCTGGACGCCGTCCGCACTGTGATCAAGGAGCTGTAACCCCCCATGTCCCGCATCGGACGCGTCGAGCGCACCACCAAGGAGACCTCGGTCCTGGTCGAGATAGACCTCGACGGCACCGGGAGGACCGACATCTCCACGGGCGTCGGCTTCTACGACCACATGCTCGACCAGCTCGGCCGGCACGGCCTGTTCGACCTCACTGTCAAGACCGACGGCGACCTGCACATCGACACCCACCACACCATCGAGGACACCGCCCTCGCGCTCGGCGCCGCCTTCAGGCAGGCGCTCGGCGACAAGGTGGGCATCTACCGCTTCGGCAACTGCACGGTGCCGCTGGACGAGTCGCTCGCCCAGGTCACCGTGGACCTCTCCGGCCGGCCGTACCTGGTGCACACCGAGCCCGAGGGCATCGCGCCGATGATCGGCTCGTACGACACCACGATGACCCGGCACATCCTGGAGTCCTTCGTGGCCCAGGCACAGATCGCGCTGCACGTCCACGTGCCGTACGGGCGCAACGCGCACCACATCGTGGAGTGCCAGTTCAAGGCGCTGGCCCGGGCGCTGCGCTACGCCGCCGAGCGCGACCCGCGCGCGGCCGGAATCCTTCCGTCGACCAAGGGTGCGCTGTGAGCAATACTGCGATGATTCTCATCTTCGTCGGCCTCTTCCTGGCCGGCGGAGTCATCTCCTTCTGGAAGCAGAAGCAGTCGAAGAGCGTCATCCTGGTGCTCGCCTTCGGCTCCGTGATGTGCCTGGCCTCCGGCCTCATGCGCCTGTAGACCCGCCGCCCGCCGCATAGAGACTGGACACCTGAACATGGGCAAGAACGTCGTCGTCCTCGACTACGGCTCCGGCAACCTCCGCTCGGCGCAGCGCGCCCTGGAGCGGACCGGAGCGGACGTCACCGTCAGCTCCGACTACGACACCGCGATGGCCGCGGACGGCCTGCTCGTCCCCGGCGTGGGCGCCTTCGAGGCCTGCATGCGCGGGCTCAAGTCCGTCCGCGGGGACTGGATCGTCGGCCGCCGGCTCGCGGGGGGCCGACCGGTCATGGGCATCTGCGTCGGCATGCAGATCCTCTTCGAGAAGGGGGTCGAGCACGGCGTGGAGACCGCCGGCTGCGACGAGTGGCCGGGCACCGTGGAGCCGCTGGAGGCCCCCGTCGTCCCGCACATGGGCTGGAACACCGTGGACGCGCCCGAGGAGAGCCGGATGTTCGCCGGCCTCGACCCGCAGACCCGCTTCTACTTCGTGCACTCCTACGGCGTGCGGCACTGGGAGCTGGAGACCCACAGCGCGCGGATCAACCCGCCGCTGGTCACCTGGGCCACCCACGGGCACCCGTTCGTCGCAGCCGTCGAGAACGGCCCGCTGTGGGCCACCCAGTTCCACCCCGAGAAGTCCGGCGACGCCGGCGCCGCCCTGCTGACCAACTGGGTCAACACCCTCTGACTGTCTGAGAGTTGGATCTGATGAGCCTCGAACTGCTGCCCGCCGTCGACGTCCGGGACGGTCAGGCCGTCCGCCTGGTCAAGGGCGCCTCCGGCACCGAGACCTCCTTCGGCGAGCCGCTGGCCGCCGCCCTCGCCTGGCAGAACGCCGGCGCCGAGTGGCTGCACCTGGTCGACCTGGATGCCGCCTTCGGGACAGGCAGCAACTACGAGCTGCTGCGCGAGGTCACCGGACAGCTGGACATCAAGGTCGAGCTGTCCGGCGGCATCCGCGACGACGAGTCGCTGGCCCGCGCGCTCGCCACCGGCTGCACCCGGGTCAACCTCGGCACCGCCGCCCTGGAGGCCCCGGAGTGGGTCGCCAAGGCCATCGCCGAGCACGGCGACAAGATCGCCGTCGGCCTGGACGTGGTCGGCACCACCCTGCGCGGCCGCGGCTGGACCCGCGACGGCGGCCAGCTCTTCGACGTGCTGGCGCGCCTCGACCAGGAGGGCTGTGCCCGCTACGTCGTCACCGACGTCAACCGGGACGGCACCCTGACCGGCCCCAACCTCCAGCTGCTGCGCGACGTCTGCGCCGCGACGGACAAGCCCGTGGTCGCCTCCGGCGGCGTCTCCTCGCTGGACGACCTGCGCGCCATCGCCTCGCTCGTCGGCGAGGGTGTCGAGGGCGCCATCGTGGGCAAGGCACTCTACGAGCAGAAGTTCACCCTCGAAGAGGCCCTGGAGGCGGTTTCAGGATGACGGACGGTCCGATCGTACGCGGCAGGGTCGGCGGCTTCTCCCCCTGGGAAGACGAGTTCGGCTACTCCCGGGCGGTCGCCGCGGGTGACCACGTGCACGTGGCCGGCTCCACCGCCTGGGTGGACGGCCGGATCGAGCACGAGGGCGACCCGTACCGGCAGGCCCTCGCCGCGTTCGGCGTCGGGCTCCAGGCCCTGGCCGCGTACGGTCTGACCGTGGACGACGTGGTCCGCACCCGGATGTACATCACCCACGTCCGCGACGCCGAGGAGGTGGGCCGCGCCCACCGCGAACTCTTCGACGCCGCACGCCCGGTGGCCACCATGGTGGTGGTCGAGGGCCTGATCGACTCCCGGATGATGGTCGAGGTCGAGCTCGACGCCTACCGATCCGGGCTGGCAAAGACCCTGGAAGGCAAACAGCCGTGACCCTCGCAGTACGTGTCATCCCCTGCCTGGACGTGGACGCCGGGCGGGTGGTCAAGGGCGTCAACTTCCAGAACCTGCGCGACGCCGGCGACCCGGTCGAGATGGCCAAGCTCTACGACGCCGAAGGCGCCGACGAGCTGACCTTCCTCGACATCACCGCTTCCTCGGGCGACCGGGAGACCACCTACGACGTGGTCCGCCGCACCGCCGAACAGGTCTTCATCCCGCTGACGGTGGGCGGCGGCATCCGCGCCGTCGAGGACGTCGACAAGCTGCTGCGGGCCGGCGCCGACAAGGTGGGCGTCAACACGGCCGCCATCGCGCGGCCGGAGCTGATCCGCGAGATCGCCAAGCGGTTCGGGCGGCAGGTGCTGGTCCTCTCGGTGGACGCCCGGCGCTGCCCTCCCGGCACCGAGACCGAATCGGGCTACGAGGTCACCACGCACGGCGGCCGCCAGGGCACCGGCCTCGACGCCGTCGAATGGGCCGGCCGCGCCGCCGAGTCGGGGGCCGGCGAGATCCTGCTCAACTCGATGGACGCGGACGGCACTAAGGACGGCTACGACCTGGACATGATCCGGGCCGTGCGCAGGACCGTCTCCGTGCCGGTGATCGCCTCCGGTGGCGCGGGCAAGCTCGCGGACTTCGCGCCCGCCGTCGACGCGGGCGCGGACGCGGTGCTCGCCGCCAGCGTGTTCCACTTCGGGGACCTGCGGATCGGCGAGGTCAAGAGTGCGCTGCGGGAGGCCGGGCACCCGGTGCGGTGACCGCTCCGTACGGTTCGAGGGCCCGCTGCGCCGGTGCGCAGCGGGCCCTTTCGTGTTCGCACGGTTCTCACGACTCCCGCGGTTCGCCGTGGATCAGGGCGAACGGGGCACCGTTCGGGTCCGCCAGCCAGGCGAGCCGGCCGACGTTCTCCACGTCCGAGGCCGGCATCAGCACCGAGCCGCCGGCCGCCGTCGCCCTGGCCACCCGCGCGTCCACGTCCTCGGTCGCGAAGTACGGCGTCCAGGCGGAGGGCTGCTCCGGGGACATGGTCGGGGCGATGCCGCCGAAGCCGGTGGCCCGCTGGTCGCCCTCGGCGGTGGAGATCACCCGGTAGGTCATGCCCGGCGACGGCTCGAAGTTCTCCTCCCGCCAGCCGAACAGCTGCCGGTAGAAGGTGAAGGCTCCGTCCTGGTCGGAGGTGTGCAGCTCCGCCCAGACCAGGGCGCCCTCCTCGGACACGGCGTCCAGCCCCTTGGTGTTGCCGGCCTGCCAGACGGCGAACCGGGCACCCTGCGGGTCCGAGAACTGGGCCAGCCGGCCCTCCCGCATCACGTCCGTCGGCTCGACCAGGACCTTGCCTCCGGCCTGCTGGGCGGCATTGGCGGTGGCGTCCGCGTCGGCGCTGCGGAAGTACGTCGTCCAGGAGGACCGGTCACCCTCGTTGAGCGCGCCGATCGCGCCGACCGTCCTGCCGTTCAGCTGGACGAAGCCGTAGCCCATGGCGTCGGGGATCTCCTGGAAGGTCCAGCCGAAGACCTGGCCGTAGAACCGGGCGCTGGCGGGAATGTCCGGGCTGCCCAGGTCGAGCCAGCAGGGCGAGCCGATGGGGAAGTCGGTGGTGAGCATGGAGGGTGCCCTTCGACGGAGAGTGACCGGGACGGTTCCGTCGGGCGTGCACACGCCCCCGCCCGGCCACCTGCGAGTCTGCACCCGGGCACCGGCATCCGCAGCCGGAGAGAGGCCCGGCCCGTGGGGTGCGCGCTACTTCGGGGGCAGTGGCAGGACGTGGCGGAGGGCCTCGACAGCGTCCGGGGCGCCATCGACAGTGAGGGTGGTGCGGGCGCCGCGGCCGTAGGTGAAGAGGACCAGTTCGCCCGGGTCGCCGGTAATGCGGACGGTGGGGGCGCCGGCGGGGCCGACGGTGAGGGACTGGCCGTCATGGCGGGCGAGGACCAGGCGGACGGGGGAGCGGCGGCCGGCCTCGAAGCGGGCGATCATGGGCAGGCGGCGCCACAGGGCCTCGGTGCGGCCGGGCGGGACGGGCCGGCGGGTCCAGCCCTCGACCGCGCGCAGGACGTCCTCGGCGTGCACGAAGTACTCGACGGTGTTGGCCGCCTCGTCCGCGCCGGGCAGGGCGAACGGGGAGTAGACCGGCGGGCCGGAGCGGAAGAGGCGGATCAGTTCTTCGTACGGCCGCGCGGCGTAGTCGTCCTGCACCCGCCGGGTCCGGGCAGCCAGGGCGGCGATCCGGATGCCCGCCGCCGCGTCGGGGCGACGCTCCCGGATCACCAGATGGGCGGCGAGGTCCCGGGTGGTCCACCCCTCGCAGAGAGTCGGGGCATCCGGCCCTGCGGCGGTGAGGAGTTGGGCGAGGCGGTGGCGTTCGGCGAGGGCGTGGTTCGACATGGCGCCAGCCTAGGGCCCGTCGCTCGTGGGGCCGGTCAGATGTAGAGGGCGGCGGCGCGGCGGGTCGCCTCGGCCAGGCGGGCGCGGAGCTCGGGCGGGTGGAGGACCTCGGCCTCCGGGCCGAGGCGGAGCAGCTCGAAGTAGCCGATGTCCCAGGTCTCGACCGGCAGGCTCACGGTGACCCAGCCGTCGGCGTCCGGGGGGCCCGCGGTAGCGAGGGCGTCGTCGGCGGCGGTCGGCTCCAGCAGGACGGCCAGGTTGTCGACGGCGGCCGGGCTCAGCCGCACCACCGCCCGCTCGCGCAGCATGGCGCGGGTGAACTCCCGCGCCGCCGCGGCCCAGTAGCCCGCGAGGTCGAACTCCGGGTCGCGCTCGAACCGTTCGTCGCCGGCCTCGGCGGTCTCGAAGCGGTTGACCCGGTACGAGCCGACCCGGCCGGACGGGCCGCGCGCCGCGACGTACCACTGCCCGGCCTTCAGCACCAGGCCGTACGGCTCCAGCCGCCGCTCCCGGGTGCCGCCGCGCGTCGTGTAGCGGGCGTGGAGCACCCGGTCCTCCCACACGGCGCGCGACACCTCGGCGAGCAGCGGCGGGGGCTCGGCCTCGCGGAACCAGGCCGGTGCGTCCAGGTGGAACCGCTGCACGGCGGCCGCGGGGGCGTCGCCCACGGCGGCGGCAACCTTCAGCCGTGCGGCGAGGGCGTGCCCCGCCAGGCCCATGTCGCGCAGCGGACCGGGGAGCCCGGCCAGGTGCAGCACCTCGGCCTCGGCGCGTTCGAGGCCGGTGAGGCGGGTGCGGTAGCCGTCGACGAGCCGGTAGCCCCCGCCGCGGCCGCGTTCGGCGTACACCGGCACGCCGGCCTCGACCAGGGCGGCGACGTCCCGCTGCACGGTGCGCTCGGAGACCTCCAGCTCGGCCGCGAGCTCCGGGGCGGTCATCGTCCGCCGCGCCTGGAGGAGGAGGAGCAGCGCGATGGTCCGGCTCGCCCGCACGTCGCTCCCTCCCGGTCGTCCGCTCTGGTCGTGGGTCCGGTGGTCCGGGCCCCGCACCATTGTCGCCGGGAGCGGTGGCCGTCGCCGCGTCCGTCAGCGCCTGTCCGTCAGCGCCCGTCCGTCAGCGCTGGGCGTCCTGCGCGGCGTCCAGGAGCGGCAGGCCGGCCGCGTATCGGCGCAGGTAGCCGGCGGTGGGGGTGTCGGCGGCGGCGACGGTGTCCGGGGTGCCCTGCGCGACCACCGCGCCGCCGTCCGGGCCGGCCCCCGGCCCGAGGTCGATCACCCAGTCCGCGGAGGCGGCGACCGGGATGTCGTGCTCGGCCACGACGACGGTGTTGCCGGAGTCGAGCAGCAGGTCGAGCGCGTCGACGACCCGCTGGACGTCGGACGGGTGCAGGCCCGAGACGGGCTCGTCGAGGACGACCAGGCCGGCTCTGCGGCTGGTCGCGCCGCGCTGGACCGCGGACGCGAGCCTGAGGCGCTGGGCCTCGCCGCCGGACAGCTCGGTGGCGCTCTGGCCGAGCCGGAGGTAGCCGAGCCCGACCTGGTCGAGCGCGGTGAGGGTTTCCGCGAGCTGCCGGGGTCCGGTGAAGACCTCCAGTGCCTCGGTGACGGTCAGGTCCAGCACCCGGTCGACGGTCAGCCCCTGGTACGTGACCGCCAGGGCCTCGGGCGCGTAGCGCCGGCCGTCACAGGTGTCGCACACCACCCAGACGTCCGGGAGGAAGTGCATGTCGACGAGCCTGCGGCCGTGGCCGGCGCAGGCCTCGCAGCGGCCGCCCGGGGTGTTGAAGCTGAACCAGGAGGCGTCGGCGCCGCGTGCGCGGGCCGTTTCGGTGGCGGCGAACAGCTTGCGGACGAGGTCGAACGCCTTGCTGTACGTGGCCGGGTTGGACCGCGGCGTGCGCCCGATCGGCTCCTGGTCGACCACGGCGACCCAGCCGAAGCCGTCGAGCCCGGTCACCTCGCGCACCGTGCCGGCGTGAGTTGTGTCCTCGACCGCCGTGCCCTTGGGCGCCGTGCCCTTGAGAGCGGCCGCCACGCCCGCGCCGAGCGCGCCCAAGACGCTGCTCTTGCCGCTGCCGCTGACCCCGGTCAGGCAGGTGAGCCGTCCGATGGGCAGGCGCAGCGACTCCGCGGCCGCGTTGTGGGCGCGCACCCCGCGAAGCTCCAGCCAGCCGGTGCCCGCGCGGACCGGGCGCGGGGTACGGCGCAGCC
>NZ_JAHSQD010000141.1 GCF_020103755.1 Streptomyces sp. LS1784 | reverse complement strand
GGTGCTGCCGCTGGCGATCGGCGGTGCGGTCGTGCTCGCGGCCGGCGGCGCGATCGTGGTGGCCGCCCGGCGCAAGGCGGCCAGGAAGGCCTGAGCCGGCCGGGCCGGGCCGCGGCGTTCGAACGGCCGGAAGGCCGGAACGGCCCGGAGGTTCGTCGGCTGACTGAATCGGAGCCCTCGGTGATTGAACCCGATCGCCGAGGGCTCCGTTCTGTCTTGAAGGTGACGAAGTCCATTCAGGATTGCCGAATCCGCGTTCCGCGAGGTGGCGGCTGTGATGGGCTGGTCATGCACATCAGAAGACGGACGGACAGTCGATATCCGGTCGTACGGCGGGGTGTGGCGGGGTGCGGGAGTGCCGGTAGAGTCCCCCGGACAGTCGTAGCGGGCCACCGCGAACCACTCAACACGCCTGCTGCACAGGACCGTTCGGAGGGGAACAAAGCAATGGCACGACAGCAGCGGCACTTCGCGATCGGCGCGACGGCACTGGCCGGAACGGCTGCGGCCGGTTTTCTCCTGCCCCTGGCGCTGGCCACCAACGCCTCGGCGCACGTGCCGAGTTGGTCGGTGACCTGCGACAAGGTCTCGATCGACCTGATCAACTACAGCGGCAACGAGACCGTGAAGAACACCGTCAGCCTCACCATCGACGGCGAGAAGGTGCTGGACGGCAAGATCTTCCCGAAGGAGTACCACGGCACCTTCCCGGTGAAGGACCACGATGCCCCGATCAAGGCGAACCTGGTGGTCACCACCACGGAGAACCCGAACGAGAAGGGCTGGAACATCAACGAGACCAAGACCATCGAGCCGTGCCACACGCCGACGCCGACCCCGACCCCGACCCCGACTCCCACCCCCACCAAGACGCCGACCCCGACCCCGACGCCGACCGTGACCACGACCCCGCCGGTCACGCCCCCGGCCACCCCGACCCCGTCGGCCACCCCCACCCCGAGCAAGACCCCCGCCCCGGCGCCCACCACCAGCGCGCCGGCGCTCGCCCAGACCGGTAGCAGCGACGCGACCCCGATGATCGCGGCGGCCGGCGGCGGCGTGCTGCTGGTCGGCGGTGCGCTCGTCCTGCTCGCCCGCAAGCGCCGTGGCGGCAGCGAGAGCTGACGTCGCATGAGCCGATGACCCCAACGCCCCCCGGCCGAAGACGGCCGGGGGGCGTTGCGCGTCGCTCCCGCGGGCTACTCCCAGCGGAAGAAGCGGGCGGCCGCGGCCAGGCCGAGCACCGACCAGCCGGCCAGGATGCCGAGGTCCGCCCACGGCACCCCGGCGCCGGCCTGGAGCACCGACCGCAGGCCGTCCGAGAGCGCGGAGATCGGCAGCAGCTCCAGCACCGACTGCACGGCGGAGGGGAACCTGCTCAGCGGCACGATCACCCCACCGGCGAGCAGCAGCAGGATGAACACCAGGTTGGCGCCGGCCAGGGTGGCCTCGGCCTTCAGGGTGCCGGCCATCAGCAGGCCGAGCCCGGAGAAGGCGGCGGTGCCGAGGACCAGCAGCGCGGCGACGGTCAGCGGGTTGCCGTGCGGGGACCAGCCGAGGGCCAGTGCGATCACCGACAGCAGCGCGACCTGCAGCGCCTCCGTCACCAGGACGCAGCCGGTCTTGGCGGTCAGCAGTGCCCAGCGCGGCAGCGGGCTGGCGCCGAGCCGCTTCAGCACGCCGTAGCGGCGCTCGAACCCGGTGGCGATGGCCTGGCCGGTGAAGGCGGTGGACATCACGGCCAGTGCGAGCAGGCCGGGGGCCAGGAAGTCGACCCGCTTGCCGGGGCCCTCGACCGCGACGATGTCCACGGCGGAGAACAGCACCAGCAGCACCGTCGGGATGACCACGGTGAGCAGCAGCTGCTCACCGTTGCGCAGCAGCATCCGGGTCTCGAACGCGGTCTGGGCGAGCAGCATCCGGCCGACGGGCGCCGCGCCGGGCCTGGGGGAGTAGTCGGTGGACACGGCGCTCACGCTCGGGGTCCCCTCACTTCGTTCGCTCACGAGCGCAGCTCCCGTCCGGTCAGGTCGAGGAAGACGTCCTCCAGGCTGCGGCGCTGGACGGACAGCCGTTCGGGCAGGATGCCGGAGGCCGCGCACCAGCCGGTGACGGCGGCCACCAGCTTCGGGTCGACGGGAGCCTCGACGAGGTAGCTGCCGGGGGCGGTCTCGGCGGCGGTGGCACCCTCGGGCAGCTCCTTGAGCAGCGGGCCGAGGTCGAGGCCGGGCGGGCCGTCGAAGCGCAGCGCGCTCTCGGCGCCGCCGCGGCACAGCTCCTCGGTGGTGCCGTCGGCGATCACCCTGCCGCGGTCGACGACGGCGACCCGGTCGGCGAGCTGCTCGGCCTCGTCCATGTGGTGGGTGGTGACGACCACGGTGACGCCGTCCCGGCGCAGGTCGCGTACCAGCTCCCAGGTGGCCCGGCGGGCCTGAGGGTCGAGGCCCGCGGTGGGCTCGTCCAGGAAGACCAGCTCCGGACGGCCGACCACCGCCATCGCCAGGGCGAGCCGCTGCTGCTGGCCACCGGACAGCCGCCGGTAGGTGGTGCGGCCGCAGGAGCCGAGGCCGAGGCGCTCGACCAGGGCGTCGACGTCCAGCGGACGGGCGTGCAGCCTGGCGGTGTGCCGCAGCATCTCGACGGCGCGCGCGCCCGCGTACACGCCGCCGGACTGCAGCATGACGCCGATCCTCGGCCGCAGCGCGGCGCTCTGGGCGACCGGGTCGAGGCCGAGGACGCGGACGGTGCCGGCGTCGGGGCGGCGGTAGCCCTCGCAGGTCTCGATGGTGGTGGTCTTGCCGGCGCCGTTGGGGCCGAGGACGGCGGTGATCGTGCCGGCCGGGATGGTGAGGTCGAGACCGTCCACCGCTAGCTTGTCGCCGTAGCGTTTGACCAGCCCGGCGATCCGGACCGCGGGTTCGGAGTGCATACCGGCGAGTGTAAGAGCGGCCGGACGTGCGGCCCTCCGGGCGGGGGGTATCGGCGGTCCGGCGGCCGCTCCCGCAGGCCAGGTAAGGCTTGCCTGCGTGACAGATGACACCGATGAGGCCTGGATCACGGCTTGTCCCGGCGGAAGTAATTACGCAACACTGGTGTTGTGAAAAACATGCGCGAGCACGCCCAGCAGCAGGAGGTCGAGTCGGCCTCCTCCTGTGACGTGCCCGTGACGGCGGCCGAGGTGCTGCTGGAGGGCCACCGGGCCACCCGGGACCGGGTCGCGCGGTCGATCCTGGACCACGGCCCCTCCTCCGCCGCCGACCTGGCGAGCCGGCTCGGCCTCACCGCCGCCGCCGTCCGCCGCCACCTCGACGGGCTGACCGCCACCGGCCTGGTCGAGTCCCGTGAACAGCGGGTCTACGGCAGCCGCGGCCGGGGCCGTCCGGCCAAGGTCTTCGGCCTCACGGACGCCGGCCGGGACGCCTTCTACCAGGCGTACGACCAGCTCGCGGCGGACGCCCTGCGCTGGATCGCGGACTCGGTCGGCGGCGGCAAGGCGGGCGAGGAGGCGGTCGCCGCCTTCGCCCGCGCCCGGTTCGGCAAGCAGGCCGAGAAGTACCTGGAGGCCCTGCGCCTGGCCGCCGCCGGGGAGCGCACCGAGGCGCTGGCCCAGGCGCTGAGCGCGGACGGGTACGCTGCCACGGTGCGGCGTGTCCCGTCGGCCGCGGCCAAGGCCCCCGCGGGCGCCCAGCTCTGCCAGCACCACTGCCCGGTCGCGCACATCGCCGAGCAGTTCCCGCAGATCTGCGAGGCGGAGACCGAGGTCTTCTCCCAGCTCCTGGGCACCCATGTGCAACGGCTGGCCACGATCGCCCACGGCGACGGGGTCTGCACCACCTATGTGCCGGCATCCGGTGCCGCATCGTCGTCCGCCCGGCTGCCTTCGGGCCGCGGCTCCGATGCAGCGCCGACTGCCGGTACGTCCACCGAAGATTCTGCGTCCGCGCGTTAGGAAGCTCGCATGACTGACACCGTTTCGCACCCGGAGCTCGAAGGCCTGGGCAATTACGAGTACGGCTGGGCCGACCCGGACACCGCCGGTGCCGCGGCCAAGCGCGGGCTCAGCGAGGAGGTCGTCCGCGACATCTCCGCGAAGAAGAACGAGTCCGAGTGGATGCTCAACCTGCGTCTCAAGGGCCTGAAGCTGTTCGGCAAGAAGCCCATGCCGACCTGGGGCTCCGACCTCACCGGTATCGACTTCGACAACATCAAGTACTTCGTCCGCTCCACCGAGAAGCAGGCCGAGTCCTGGGAGGACCTGCCGGCGGACATCAAGGCGACGTACGACAAGCTCGGGATCCCCGAGGCGGAGAAGCAGCGCCTGGTCGCCGGCGTCGCCGCGCAGTACGAGTCCGAGGTCGTCTACCACCAGATCCGCGAGGACCTGGAGGAGCAGGGCGTCATCTTCCTGGACACCGACACCGCGCTGCGCGAGCACCCGGAGCTGTTCAAGGAGTACTTCGGCACCGTGATCCCGGCCGGCGACAACAAGTTCGCCGCGCTGAACACCGCGGTGTGGTCCGGCGGCTCGTTCATCTACGTGCCGAAGGGCGTGCACGTGGACATCCCGCTGCAGGCCTACTTCCGGATCAACACCGAGAACATGGGCCAGTTCGAGCGGACGCTGATCATCGTCGACGAGGACGCCTACGTCCACTACGTCGAGGGCTGCACCGCCCCGATCTACTCCTCCGACTCGCTGCACTCGGCGGTCGTGGAGATCATCGTCAAGAAGGGCGGCCGCTGCCGCTACACGACCATCCAGAACTGGTCGAACAACGTCTACAACCTGGTCACCAAGCGCGCCGTGGCGTACGAGGGCGCGACCATGGAGTGGGTCGACGGCAACATCGGCTCCAAGGTCACCATGAAGTACCCGGCCGTCTACCTGATGGGCGAGCACGCCAAGGGCGAGACCCTGTCGATCGCCTTCGCGGGCGAGGGCCAGCACCAGGACGCCGGCGCCAAGATGGTGCACATGGCGCCGAACACCTCCTCGCACATCGTCTCCAAGTCGGTGGCGCGCGGCGGCGGCCGGACCTCCTACCGCGGCCTGATCGAGATCGGCGAGGGCTCGCACGGCGCCAAGTCCAACGTGCTGTGCGACGCGCTGCTGGTCGACACGATCTCCCGCTCGGACACCTACCCGTACGTGGACGTCCGCGAGGACGACGTGTCCATGGGCCACGAGGCGACCGTCTCCAAGGTCAGCGAGGACCAGCTGTTCTACCTGATGAGCCGTGGCCTGACCGAGACCGAGGCGATGGCGATGATCGTCCGCGGCTTCGTCGAGCCGATCGCGCGCGAGCTGCCGATGGAGTACGCGCTGGAGCTCAACCGGCTGATCGAGCTCCAGATGGAGGGCGCGGTCGGCTGACGCCCAGCCGCAGACCGCCCACCGACTTTTCGAGGAAGAGAGCACTACGACAGCCATGGCTGACGTCCAGAACACCACCGGCTCCACCACCGCCGGTTCGATCGAGGTCGGCACTGCCGGCGCGGGCGCGCAGCTCGCCGGCCCCGGCACCGGCCGCACCGCGGTCCAGCAGCCGATCGACGCGCGCGTCGCGGTCAAGCCGTCCTTCGACGTGAACGACTTCCCGGTGCCCAGCGGCCGCGAGGAGGACTGGCGGTTCACCCCGCTGCACCGCCTCGGGGGGCTGCACGACGGCACCGCCGCCGCCTCCGAGCGGGGCGAGGACAAGGTCGAGTTCTCCCTGCCGGACGGCGTCACCGCCGAGACCGTCGGCCGGGACGACGCCCGTCTGGGCAAGGCCGGCACGCCGGTCGACCGGGTCGCCGCGCAGGCGTTCAGCGCCTTCGAGCAGGCCCTGGTGGTCACCGTCCCCAAGGAGGCGGTGCTGGCCGAGCCGGTCAAGATCGACGTGCGCGGCGAGGGCGGGGTCCGCTTCGCCCACGTGGTGATCGACGTCAAGCCCTTCGCCGAGGCCGTCGTGGTGCTGAACCACGCGGGCACCGGCACCCGGGCCGCCAACGTCGAGCTGCTGGTCGGCGAGGGCGCCAAGCTCACCTTCGTGTCCGTGCAGGACTGGGAGCGCGACGCCGTCCACGTCGCCCAGCACAACGCGCTGGTCGGCCGGGACGCCTCGTTCAAGTCCGTGGTCGTCACCTTCGGCGGCGACCTGGTCCGCCTGCACCCGCGGGTCAACTACGCCGGCCCCGGCGGCGAGGCCGAGCTGTTCGGCCTCTACTTCGCCGACGCCGGCCAGCACCTCGAACACCGCCTGGTGATCGACCACGACACGCCGCACTGCCGGTCGAACGTGGCGTACAAGGGCGCGCTCCAGGGCCAGGATGCCCACGCGGTCTGGGTCGGCGACGTGCTGATCCGTGCCGCTGCGCTCGGCACCGACACCTACGAGCTCAACCGGAACCTGGTGCTCACCGACGGCGCCCGGGTCGACTCGATCCCGAACCTGGAGATCGAGACCGGCGAGATCGTCGGCGCCGGCCACGCCTCGGCGACCGGCCGCTTCGACGACGAGCAGCTGTTCTACCTGCAGGCCCGCGGCATCCCGGCCGACGAGGCCCGCCGCCTGGTGGTGCGCGGCTTCTTCGCCGAGCTGCTCCAGCAGATCGGCGTGGCCGAGGTCCAGGACCAGCTCATGGAGAAGATCGACGCCGAGCTGGAATCGGCGGTCTGAGCCCGATGACCTTCCTCCGTGCCTGCGCGCTGAGCGACCTCCAGGAGGACGTTCCGAAGCGTGTGGACCTCAATGGCGTGCCGGTCTCCGTCGTCCGCACCGACGAGGGGGTGTTCGCGATCAACGACACCTGCTCGCACGCGAACGTCTCGCTCTCCGAGGGCGAGGTCGAGGGCTGCATGATCGAGTGCTGGCTGCACGGCTCCAGCTTCGACCTGCGCACCGGCAAGCCCTCCGGCCTGCCCGCCACCAAGCCGGTCGCTGTCTACCCCGTAAAGATCGAAGGGGACGATGTGCTCGTCTCCGTCAACCAGGAGTCCTGAGTACACATGGCAACCCTTGAAATCCGCGACCTGCACGTCTCCGTGGAGGCCGAGAACGGCCCGCGCGAGATCCTGAAGGGTGTCGACCTGACCGTGAAGCAGGGCGAGACCCACGCCATCATGGGTCCGAACGGCTCCGGCAAGTCCACCCTGGCCTACTCGCTGGCCGGCCACCCCAAGTACACCGTCACCGGCGGCTCGGTGCTGCTGGACGGTGAGGACGTCCTGGAGATGTCCGTCGACGAGCGCGCCAAGGCCGGCGTCTTCCTGGCCATGCAGTACCCGGTCGAGGTCCCGGGCGTCTCGGTCAGCAACTTCCTGCGCACCGCCGCCACCGCCGTCCGCGGCGAGGCCCCGAAGCTGCGGCTGTGGGTGAAGGAGGTCAAGGAGGCGATGGCCGCCCTCCAGATGGACCCGGCCTTCGCCGAGCGCAACGTCAACGAGGGCTTCTCCGGCGGTGAGAAGAAGCGCCACGAGATCCTCCAGCTGGAGCTGCTCAAGCCGAAGATCGCGATCCTCGACGAGACCGACTCCGGCCTGGACGTCGACGCGCTGCGGATCGTCTCCGAGGGCATCAACCGGGTCCGTTCGACCGGCGAGGTCGGCACCCTGCTGGTGACCCACTACACCCGCATCCTGCGGTACATCAAGCCCGACTACGTCCACGTCTTCGCCGGCGGCCGCATCGTCGAGTCCGGCGGTGCCGAGCTGGCCGACAAGCTGGAGGACGAGGGCTACGAGGCGTATGTGAAGGGGGGCGCGTCCGAGTGACGCATCCGTTTGCGGGACTGCTCGACACCGACGCGATCCGCAAGGACTTCCCGGTCCTCCAGCGGCTGCTGCACGACGACAGGCCGCTGGTCTACCTGGACAACGCGGCCACCTCGCAGAAGCCGCGCCAGGTGCTGGAGGCCCTGAACGCCTACTACGAGCGGCACAACGCCAACGTCCACCGTGGCGTGCACGTGCTCGCCGAGGAGGCCACGGCGCTGTACGAGGGCGCCCGGGACAAGGTCGCGGCGTTCGTCAACGCGCCGAGCCGCAACGAGGTGATCTTCACGAAGAACGCCTCGGAGTCGCTCAACCTCGTGGCCAACATGCTCGGTTGGGCCGACGAGCCGTACCGGGTGGACGCCGACTCCGAGATCGTGATCACGGAGATGGAGCACCACTCCAACATCGTCCCGTGGCAGCTGCTGTCGCAGCGCACCGGTGCGAAGCTCAAGTGGTTCGGGCTGACCGACGAGGGCCGGCTCGACCTGTCGAACATCGACGAGCTGATCACCGAGAAGACCAAGGTGGTCTCCTTCACCCTGGTCTCCAACCTGCTGGGCACGGTCAACCCGGTCGAGGCGATCGTCCGCAAGGCCCAGTCGGTCGGCGCGCTGGTCGTCATCGACGCCTCGCAGGCCGCACCGCACATGGTGTTGGACGTGCAGGCGCTGGAGGCCGACTTCGTCGCCTTCACCGGCCACAAGATGCTGGCCCCGACCGGCATCGGTGTGCTCTGGGGCCGTCACGAGCTGCTGGAGGACCTCCCGCCGTTCCTCGGCGGCGGCGAGATGATCGAGACCGTCACCATGGGCTCGTCCACCTACGCCCCGGCGCCGCACAAGTTCGAGGCCGGCACCCCGCCGATCGCCCAGGCGGTCGGGCTCGGCGCGGCCATCGACTACCTCCAGGGCATCGGCATGGAGAAGATCGCGGCGCACGAGCACGCGATCACCGAGTACGCCGTCGAGCGGCTGCTGGAGGTCCCGGACCTGCGGATCATCGGCCCGCGCACGGCCGTGGACCGCGGCGCCGCGATCTCCTTCACCCTCGGTGACATCCACCCGCACGACGTGGGCCAGGTGCTGGACGAGCAGGGCATCGCCGTGCGCGTCGGCCACCACTGCGCGCGGCCGGTCTGCCTGCGGTACGGAATTCCGGCGACCACGCGGGCGTCGTTCTACCTGTACTCGACGCCGGGCGAGGTCGACGCGCTGATCGACGGCCTGCACCACGTCCGGAACTTCTTCGGCTGACGGGACGGGGCAGGACGACCATGAAGCTCGACTCGATGTACCAGGACATCATCCTGGACCACTACCGCAACCCGCACGGCAAGGGGCTGCGGGACGGCGACGCCGAGGTGCACCACGTCAACCCGACGTGCGGCGACGAGATCACCCTGCGGGTGAAGCTCGACGGCGCCACCGTCGCCGACGTCTCGTACGAGTCGCAGGGCTGTTCGATCAGCCAGGCGAGCGCCTCGGTGCTCAACGACCTGGTGGTCGGCAAGTCCGTGGGCGAGGCGCAGGCGGTCCAGGAGGCCTTCCTGGAGCTGATGCAGAGCCGGGGCCAGGGCGAGGGCGACGAGGAAGTGCTGGAGGACGCGGTCGCGTTCGCCGGCGTCTCCAAGTACCCGGCCCGGGTCAAGTGCGCCCTGCTCAGCTGGATGGCCTGGAAGGACGCCACCGTCCAGGCGCTCGCCCAGAACCCCGCCACGAACGACTGAATCCGCAGAGGAGGACAAGACCATGAGTGACGAGAGCACCACCGACGCCACGGCCTCCACCGCGGAGGAGCAGACCGGCGGCATCACCGGCACCACCGCCGGCACGGTCTCGGTCGAGGACCTGACCGAGGCCCTGATGGACGTCGTCGACCCCGAACTGGGCATCGACGTCGTCAACCTGGGCCTGATCTACGGCGTCCACATCGACGAGTCCGACGTGGCCACCATCGACATGACGCTCACCTCGGCGGCCTGCCCGCTGACCGACGTCATCGAGGACCAGGCGAAGACCGCCACCGACGGCCTGGTGAAGGACCTGCGCATCAACTGGGTCTGGATGCCGCCGTGGGGCCCCGACAAGATCACCGATGACGGCCGCGAGCAGCTCCGCGCCCTCGGCTTCAACGTCTGAGGACGGTCCGTTCGTCAACCTGCTGCCGCGCAAACCTCTCCCTTCGAGCGAAAGGTTTGTGCGGCAGTGGTATATCTGCGACCGGGCGGCCAGGCTGGAGCCGCGACCTCGGAGGGAGCGACGTGATGGCTGTGGAAGCGATCGGACACTGGACGTTGCCCGACTCGGCGTACGCCATGTGGGTCCGCGGAGAGCTGGCCGGCTATCTGCGTCTGCCCGACGACGGCACGCGGGTCGAGGTCATCGGAGGGGAGTTCGTCGTGTCACCGGCGCCGGTCTACGCCCACGGGGGGATCCTGTCGGACATCCGGCGGGGCTTTGAACGTGCCTGGTTCACCGACCCCGATTTTCCGTGGCGGGCCGTACAGACCGTGAACCTGGACCTGGTCGAGATCGGCGACGGTTACATCCCCGACATGGTGGTCGTGCACCGGGACATCGATGCCGCGAAGCGCGCCGATGAGGCGCTGCACCTCCACCCGCACGAGATCGATCTCGTGGTCGAGGTCACCTCGTCCTCCAATGCCCGCTATGACCGCCGCCCGGCCTTCGGCAGGCAGGTCAGGTCCACCAAGTGGACCGGGTACGCCCGGGGCGGGGTGCCGTACTACCTGCTGGTGGACCGCGACCCGCGGCAGTCCGGCGTCACCCTGTTCGGGGAGCCGAACCGGGGGGAGGGGACGTACGAGGTGCTGGGCGAGTGGAAGTCCGGAGAGTCCGTCCGACTGCCGAAGCCGTTCGACGTCGAGATCGGCACCGACGCGTGGAAGCCCTGGAGCGCATAGATCGGTACGACGCCGCTGCCCGGGACTTCCGAAGGAGTCCCGGGCAGCGGTGTTCGTGCGTGGTCAGGCCTGTCGGGGCTTGCGGGCGACGGTGAGGGCGAGGGCGGCGCAGGCGAGGGCGGCGAGGGCGGCGAAGCCGCTGACGGAGGGGAGGAGGCCGTAGCGCTGGGCGAGGGCGCCGAGGGCGATGATGGGGGCGGAGCTGCCGAGGTAGACGATGATCCAGAGGGCGCTCAGTTCAGAGCCCCGGCGTTCCGGGTCCATGGCGGCGACGGCGGTGGTGAACAGGGAGCGGAAGGCCACGCCCTGGCAGATGCCGCCGAGGACGCTGCCGATGAAGAGCAACGCCGGGGTGCCGGTGTACCCGGCGGCGACGACCAGGCCGAGGCCCGTGGCCAGGCCGGTCATGCCGAGGGCGGTCACCACGCGGTCCGAGGTCGGCGGGACGATCAGCTGGGTGGCGGCCGAGGAGCCGAGCAGGAGGGCGGCCACGATCGCGCCGACCAGCTTGGAGTCGGTGTGCAGCAGCTTGGCGGCGAAGGCCGGGGCCAGGCTGAGGTAGACACCGAACACCGCGTAGGAGATGAACCCGGCCGTGGCGGCGAGCAGGAACTCGCGGCGGCCGGTGCGCGGCAGCCGCAGGCGCTGCGGGCGCAGGTGGGCCGGGGTGGTGATGCGGGGCGGCGAGGCCGGCGGGCGGTTGCGGCCGGGCATCCGGGGGTGCACCAGGGCGAGCGGCAGGCAGAGTGCGAGCAGGGCGATGGCGTGCAGCAGGAAGGGCGTCAGCAGCGGATCCGAGCCGCCGGCCAGCAGGGCGCCGACCACCGGGCCGAGTGCGACGCCACCCGCGGAACAGGCGAGGGTGATCTTGGGAGCCAGGGCCGGGTGGTCGGGC
Organism: Streptomyces sp. LS1784; assembly: GCF_020103755.1. Taxonomy (GTDB): domain Bacteria; phylum Actinomycetota; class Actinomycetes; order Streptomycetales; family Streptomycetaceae; genus Kitasatospora. The sequence goes on along the minus strand of NZ_JAHSQD010000141.1, from coordinate 4,654 downwards.
AGCAGGTCGCCGAGGGCGGCTCCGGCGGCGCCGGTGGACAGACCGACGGCGATGCCCTGGACGGCCCGGCCGGCGGCGAGCTGCCAGAAGCTGCCGGAGGTGGCGAACACGACGTCGCCGACGGTGGACAGCGCGACGGCGGGCAGGATCAGGGCGCGTCGGCCGAGGTGGTCGGACCAGTGGCCGACCACGGCCAGCACCGGGACCAGCGCGAACACGTAGATCGCGAAGAGGACGGTGGTGTCGAGCGCGGTGAGGTGCAGCCGCTGCTGGAGGAGCGAGTAGATCGGCGTCGCGAGGTTGGCGCCGATCAGCATCAGCAGCAGGGCGGCGGCCACCAGGCCGACGCGGACGCCGCGCAGCGCGTTCCAGCGGCTGATCGCGGCGAGCTGGAGCTGGGCGCGGGGCGCGAGCTCCAGGGGAAGCAGGGCCTCCGACAGTCGGCGTCCGTCGAGCTGCGCGGTGCGCAGGCCGGAGCCGGCGGGGGAGAGGTCCGCCATGGCAGGGGTCTCCTGTGGCCGGGCACCACCGGGGTCGGCGGGGTGTGCCGGCGCGCCCGTCCGGAGGCGCTGTGGTGGTGGCCGCGGTTACGGGCTCCCTGGTGGGGCGAGGTGAGCTGAAGAAGAGGGGCTTCGTTGCCCGGTGGCCCGTACGGGGTGTGCACGGTGCCACTAGCTCGAAGGATAAAGGGTGGGTGCACGGAGGCGGCGCGCGCCCCTGTGCGCGCTCCCAGAGGCCGGGCATCGGGGGTGCCCGGCCTATACGCTGAGTAGGTAGATCGAGTACGCGGAGCTGTTCGAGCTGACCGCTGGCTGAGGGAGTGCACACGACGATGGCCGGACGACGTCGGAAGAACACGGGAGCTTCGGCGGATGAGGGCACGGCCGAGACCGTGCTGCCCGCCGACCTGGAGCTCCAGGACCTCTACGGGGCGTTTGCCGCGCACGGGCTGGATGACGAGGACCTGGACGACGCGGCCGTCCTGGTCCCGCCGGTGAAGCTGCCCGCCGAGCGCGAACTGGCGGAGCAGGCGAAGGCCGTACCGATGTTCGGGTACGCGCTGACGCTGGCTCGCTGGGCCGCCCCGCACCGGGCGGTGGACGAGTTCGGCGACCTGGTCGAGGAGGACCGGGCCCCCGCGGCCCGGCTGCTGGGCCTGGCGCCGGCCGAGGGCGAGGTGCCCGAGGAGGCCGAGGTCGAGGCGCTGCGGGCCTGGTCGCTGGCCTGCGACCTGGACCTGGTGGAGCTCGGCACGACCGCGGAGGGCGAGCACGTCGCGGTTCCGGGCCCGGACCTGGAGCCCGCCGAGCAGGGCGACCCGGAGACCGTCCTGGAGCTGTGGCTGACCGCCGCCGGGATCGTCCGGGAGCTGGCCGTCGAGGCGGACTCGGTCCCGGAGGAGGCCGAGGCCGAGCGGGAGCCGGCCGGGGACGGCGAGGAGGACGAGGACGGGCTCTCCGAGGTCGAGGAGGCCCGTGACGAGGCCGCCGAGCTGCTGGACGAGGCCCTGCAGGTGCTCTACGAGACCACCGCCTTCGCCGAGCCGGGCAACGAGACCGTGCCGCTGGGCGTGCTGGCCGCGCTGCTGGTGGTCCCGGAGGGCGAGGAGCCGAGCGAGGAGCTGCTCGGCGACATCACGGACGTGATGGTCGCGCTGGACCCGATGCTGGGCGACCTCGCCGAGCTCGGTCTGCTGGACTACCGCCCGATCGACCCCGAGCTGTTCGACGAGGAGGACGGCGAGGAGCCCGCCGTGGTCGGCGAGGAGCCGCTGGGCGAGGAGGAGTCGGCCCGCTTCGGGCTGGTCCGGCTCACCCCGCTCGGCCAGTACGGCATCCGGCAGTGGCTGCTGGAGGACGGCTACGACGCGCCGCTGGTCGGCGACCTGGCCAAGGGGGACGCGGCCGAGCTGCTGCGCGGGGTGTGCGAGTCGGCCAACGTGCTGCCGGAGGAGGAGCTGCGGGTGTGGACCGCGGGCCGGGAGCCGGTGGCGGCGGCGCGTGAGCTGCTCGCGGCGGCGCGCGGCACCGACGGCTACGGCCCGCTGCGCCGGATGCTCTGCGTCTCGGCGCTCAACCTGCTCGGGCCGGACGCGGCGCCGGCGGTCCGGGAAGTCATGGACGACCCCGAGCTGGGCGGCGCGGCGCGGGCCTGGCTGGCCGCGCAGGGGGCGACGGACGTGCCGGTGCCGGACCGGGCGATGGCGCTGTGGACGGTGGTCGACACGTTCGCCGCCCAGCTGCTGGACAGCGGCGGGGACGCCGAGCTGCTGCGCGAACTGATCACCGACCTGCCGGTGAACGGCGATCCGGCCGGGTGGTTCGGCGAGCTGTGGCGGGTCGACCACCCGTACACGGCGGACGTCCTGGAGGCGATCGGGGAGCTGCACCCGGACCGGGCGGTGGCCAAGGAGGCGCGCAAGGCGGCCTTCAAGGCGCGCTCCCGGAACTGAACCGGCAAGGCGGGCTCCACACCTCAGGGCAGGTCCAGCGAGCCGTCCTCGGTGAAGGGGAAGAACGGGTTGTGGGCCAGCTCCCAGAGGTGGCCGTCCGGGTCCTCGAAGTAGCCGGAGTAGCCGCCCCAGTCGGTCGGGACCGGAGGCTTGACCACCACGGCGCCGGCCTCGACCGCCGTCCGCAGCGCGGCGTCCACCAGCGCGGGGGACTCCAGGTTCACCGCGAGGGTGACGCCGCGGAAGGAGGGCTCGCCGGTGGAGGGCACGCCTGCGTCGGCGGCCAGCTCCTCGGTGGGGAAGAGGCCGAGCGCCGAGTCGGCGGTGCGGAACCAGACGATCTCCGGGCTGGAGGCGGCGGACCGCTTCCAGCCGAGCGCCTCGTAGAAGCGGGCGCTGCGGTCGAGGTCGGTCACCCCGAGGGTGACGATGCTGATCCGGGCGGGGAAGGTGCCCTGCGCGGTCCGGTCCTGTGCTGTGTGGTTCTGTGCTGTCATGCCGCCAGGTTAGGGAGGGCGGCTGACAACCGGGTGTCCTGACACGACCACCGCCCCCGTCCGGAGGCGGAGCTGATGACCCGGCAGCTGCGGGCACGTAAGGTGGCGTCGGCGGTGCGGGTGCGAGGACTCGGGGGTGCGGCACAGGATGATGCGGGAGAGCGGCGGCAGGCACCAGAAGCGGAACGCCGGGTCCTCGGGGTCCGCCCCGGCTCCGGACCGTCGGGTCCGGGAGGACCGTTTCGCCGGTCGGACCGCGGACCGGCCACTGGACCGGTCGGCCGACCAGCCCGCCGACCGATTCGCCGACCGGTTCGCCGACCAGGAGGAGTTCTCCCGCCGGACCCTGGCGGCGGCCGACTTCCCGGTGTACGGCGTGGTCGTCTCCCGGGCCATCGCGGGCGAGGCGCCGACCGGTGGGGCGCCGGCCGGTGAGGCACTGGCCGCCTTCGAGACCTCCGGCGGCGAGCTGCGCTGGGTCGAGGTCCAGTGCGGTGACTGGCGCTCGGCGGCCGGCCCGTACGTGACCGTGCGCACCTACCGGCCGGGGGCCGAGCGGGGCGAGCAGCTGCCCGAGCTGGAGGACCTGGTCGAGGACGAACGGGACCGCGTCTACGAGCAGTTGGGCTTCGACGAGGGCGACGGGCCGGGCCGGGTACGGGCGTTGCGCGTGTGGATCACGGTCGACGGCGAGCCCTGCGCGGTGGAGGTGCACGAGGACCGGCCGGTGCCGGAGCCCGGCGCCCCGGCGTCGGGCGGGCCGGAGCCGGTGTGGGCCGGGCGGCTGCGGGTCGGCGGGCTGACCGTGACGGTGTGCGGGCGCGGGGTGGCCCCCGGCGTGGTGGAGCTCGGCTCGATCGGCGACTTCGAGCGCTGCCTGCGCGGGCGCACCGAACTGCTGCGCGACCTGGCCGCCCGGCGGGCCCGCCACGTGCCGGTCGAGGAGCGCGAACTGCCGCCCGCCGTCGGGATGGAGGCGCACCGGGCGCTGATCGCGCAGACCGTCGCCGAGTCCGCCGCGATCGAGGCGCAGGTGCGGGTCGGGCGCACGCCGAGGCTGCCGCGCGGGCTGCGCGGGGAGGTCGGCGCGGTGCGCTGGGAGGCGGCGGTGCGCCAGCAGATGCGGCTGGCCACCGAGACCCGGGATGAGGCCGTGGCGGCGGTGACCTCGATGGTGAACCACCTCAACCGGCTGTCCCAGCAGACGCATTGGCTGGTCGGCACGGCGGAGGGCGAGGCGGCCGTCGAGGAGGTCGTCCGGTACACGGTGTTCGCGAGCGAGGTGGCGAGCCTGCCGGCGCAGCGGGCCTGGGCGCAGCTGTGGCGGGAGCGGCCGGGCGGCGGCGGGGCGGAGGTCTGGGAGGAGCAGCGGCTGGCCGAGCAGCTGTGGCTGTCGGCCTGGGAGCAGTGGCGGGCGGCGCGGCGCTGACACGGCCTGTTCGTTCCGACCGGGCACGCGTAAAGCAGAGGTCATGCGATGGTCATCGGTCGGCAAATGGCCGCCTGGGTGTGAGGTGGACGTCATGCCGGGTTCACCCGTCCGGCGGAGCCTGCTGGGCGTCGGCATCCCGCACCGACGCCCCCGCTCATCCTCAGGAGTTGCTGCCATGTCGCTGTCCCGCCGGGACTTCGTCAACCGTTCCACCCTCGTCGGGGCCGGCGTGCTGATCGCCGGCAGCGCCGAGGCGCTGGCCAGCGCCCCGGG
>NZ_JAHSQD010000140.1 GCF_020103755.1 Streptomyces sp. LS1784 | reverse complement strand
GCCCCGGCCGCCGTCGCGGACCCGGCGGCGGGCCCGGGAGGCGAGCTGGCGGGCGGCGTCGGGGGTGCGCTCCAGGGAGGCGGCGATGTCCTCGAAGCCGACCGCGAAGACGTCGTGCAGCACGAAGGCGGCGCGCTCGGCGGGGGTGAGCTGCTCCAGTACGGCGAGCAGGGCGAGCGAGACGGACTCGCCGCGTTCGGCCAGCTCGGCGGGGGAGTCGGGGCCGTCGGTGTAGGAGACGGCCGGTTCGGGCAGCCACTCGCCGTAGTAGGCCTCGCGGCGGGCTCGGGCGGAGCCCAGCTGGTCGTAGCAGAGCCGGGTGACGACGGTGGTGAGGAAGGCGCGCGGGTCGGCGACGGCGGTGCGGTCGGCGGCCTGCCAGCGCAGCCAGGCGTCCTGGAGGATGTCCTCGGCGTCGGTGAACGAGCCGAGCAGCCGGTAGGCGACCGATCCCAGGTAGCGGCGGTTCGCCTCGAAGGCGTCCGGGGCCGGGTCGTCGATCACGGGCCCAAGGTAGCGCGCGGTGTCCGGAGCGCAAGTGGCCGGGGCGCAAGTGGCCGGGGCGCGAAGGGCCGGGGCGGGATGTCCCCGCCCCGGCCCGCAGGCCGGCCGAGCGTCAGTCCACCTCGACCACGGCCTCGGCGAACTGCGCCTGGTAGAGCCGGGCGTAGGCGCCGTCGGCGGCGATCAGCTGGTCGTGCGAGCCCTGCTCGACGATCGAGCCGTTCTCCATCACCAGGATCACGTCGGCGTCCCGGATGGTGGAGAGCCGGTGGGCGATCACGAAGCTGGTGCGGCCGGTGCGCAGCCGGGCCATGGCCCGCTGGATCAGCACCTCGGTGCGGGTGTCGACGGAGCTGGTCGCCTCGTCCAGGACCAGGATGGACGGCTGGGCGAGGAACGCCCGGGCGATGGTGATCAGCTGCTTCTCGCCGGCGCTGACGTTGGTGCCCTCGTCGTCGATGACGGTGTCGTAGCCGTCCGGCAGGGTGCGCACGAAGCGGTCGACGTGGGCGGCCTTCGCGGCCTCGACGACCTGCTCGTGGGTGGCCGACTCGGCGCCGTAGGCGATGTTGTCGGCGATGCTGCCGCCGAACAGCCAGGTGTCCTGGAGCACCATGCCGATGCCGGAGCGCAGTTCCTCGCGGGACATCGCGGCGATGTCCACGCCGTCGAGGGTGATCCGCCCGGAGCTGACCTCGTAGAACCGCATCAGCAGGTTGACCAGGGTGGTCTTGCCGGCTCCGGTGGGGCCGACGATGGCGACGGTCTGGCCGGGTTCGACCTTGAGCGAGAGGTCCTCGATGAGCGGCTTCTCGGGGTCGTAGCGGAAGGACACGTCCTGGAAGGCCACCCGGCCGCGCACCACGTCGGGCCGTTCGGGCATGGCCGGTTCGGGGCTCTGCTCGGAGGCGTCCAGCAGCTCGAAGACGCGTTCGGCGGAGGCGACGCCGGACTGCACCAGGTTGGCCATGCTGGCGACCTGGGTGAGCGGCTGGCTGAACTGGCGCGAGTACTGGATGAACGCCTGGACGTCGCCGATGGACAGCGCGCCGGAGGCCACCCGCAGGCCGCCGACGACGGCGACCAGCACGTACTGGAGGTTGCCGATCAGCATCATCGCGGGCTGGATGATGCCGGAGATGAACTGGGCCTTGTAGCTGGCCTGGTAGAGCGACTCGTTGTGCTCGCGGAAGGCCTCTGCGGACTCCTGTTGCCGCCCGAACACCTTGACCAGGGCGTGGCCGGTGTACATCTCCTCGATGTGGGCGTTGAGCTGGCCGGTGGACTTCCACTGCTGGACGAACTGCGGCTGGGCCTTCTTGCCGACCTTGGTGGCGACGACCACCGAGACGGGCACCGAGATCAGCGCGATCGTCGCGAGCAGCGGGGAGATCCAGAACATCATCGCGAGCACACCGACCACGGTGAGCAGCGAGTTGACGACCTGTCCCATGGTCTGCTGCATGGACTGACCGATGTTGTCGATGTCGTTGGTGACCCGGCTGAGCACCTCGCCGCGCGGCTGCTTGTCGAAGTAGCTGAGCGGCAGCCGGCCGAGCTTGGCCTCGACGTCCTGGCGCAGCCGGTAGCTGGCGGCCTGGATGGCCCGGGTGGCCAGCCGGCCCTGGAAGATGCCGAAGACGGCGGAGGCGACGTAGACGCCGAGCACCCAGAGCAGGACGGTGCCGATGGCGCCGAAGTCCATGCCCTGGCCGGGGGTGAAGGCGACGGAGGAGAGCAGGTCGGCGACGCCGCCCTCGCCGTGGGCGCGCAGCCCGTCGACGACCTGTTCCTTGGAGGTGCCGGACTGGAAGCGGGCGCCGACGACACCGGCGAAGATCAGGTCGGTGGCGTCGCCGAGGATCTTGGGGCCGATGACGGCACAGCCGATGCCGAGCACGCCGAGGATCAGGACGCCGACCAGGGTGTTGCGTTCGGGGCGCAGCAGGCCGAGGACGCGCTTGCCGGAGCCCTTGAAGTCCATGGACTTCTCGGCGCCCTGGCCGCCCATGAAGCGGCCGGGGCCGGCCGGGCCGCGGCGGGCGGCGGCGGCCTGCGAGTCGCCGGGCAGGCCGGCGTCCTTCTTCGGGGCGCCCTTCTGCGGGGCGTCCGTGGGGGCGGTGCCTCTCGGGGCCCGGCCCTTGGCCAGGTCCGTCTTGTTTCCGGGGCTGGTCATGCCGCCTCCTGCTCGGTGAGCTGGGAGAGCACGATCTCCCGGTACGTCGGGTTGTCGGCCATCAGTTCGTGGTGGGTTCCGGAGCCGACGACGGCGCCCTCGTCGAGGACGATGATCCGGTCGGCGTCGCGGATGGTGGACACGCGCTGGGCGACGATCAGGACGGTGGCGTCGGAGGTTTCGAGGGCCAGGGCCTTGCGGAGCTTGGCGTCGGTGGCGTAGTCGAGCGCGGAGAAGGAGTCGTCGAAGAGGTAGACGGAGGGCCGGCGGACCAGGGTCCGGGCGATGGCCAGGCGTTGGCGCTGGCCGCCGGAGACGTTGCTGCCGCCCTGGGCGATGGGGGCGTCCAGGCCTTCGGGCAGCTTCTCGACGAACTCCTTGGCCTGGGCGATCTCCAGGGCGTGCCAGAGTTCCTCGTCGGTGGCGTCGGGCCGGCCGTAGCGGAGGTTGCTGGCGACGGTGCCGGAGAAGAGGTAGGGCTTCTGCGGGACGATGCCGACGTTCTCGGCGATCGCGGCGGGGGCGAGTTCGCGGACGTCCACGCCGTCGAGCAGGACCTGGCCGGAGGTGGCGTCGAAGAGCCGAGGGACGAGGCCGAGCAGGGTGGACTTGCCGCTTCCGGTGGAGCCGATGATGGCGGTGGTCTCGCCGGGCCGGGCGGTGAGGTCGATGCCGCGCAGCACCGAGGCCTCGGCGCCGGGGTAGCGGAAGTCGACGTCGCGCAGTTCCAGGTTGCCGCGGCGCAGCACCTCGGTGACGGGGGCGGCGGGCGGGACGACGCTGCTGTGGGTGCCGAGGACCTCCTCGATGCGCTCGGCGCAGACCTCGGCGCGCGGCACCATCATGAACATGAAGGTGGCCATCATGACGCTCATCAGGATCTGCATCAGGTAGGAGAGGAACGCGGTGAGCGCGCCGATCTCCATGGCGCCGCTGTCGATGCGGTGGGCGCCGAACCAGAGCACGGCGACGCTGGAGACGTTCACCACCAGCATGACGGTGGGGAACATGATGGACATCAGCCGGCCGACCTGGCTGGAGACGTGGGTGAGGTCCTCGTTGGCGTCGGCGAAGCGGGCCTGTTCCCGGTCGTCCTTGACGAAGGCGCGGATGACGCGGATGCCGGTGATCTGCTCGCGCAGGACCCGGTTCACGGTGTCGATCCGCTTCTGCATGCTGCGGAACTTGGGGCGCAGCGCGCGGACCAGCAGGACCACGACGACGCCGAGCGCGGGGATGACGGCGAGCAGCAGTCCGGACAGCGGGACGTCCTGGTTGAGCGCCATGATGATGCCGCCGACGCACATGATCGGCGCGGCGACCATGAGCGTGAAGCTCATCAGGGCGAGCATCTGGACCTGCTGGACGTCGTTGGTCGTGCGGGTGATCAGGGAGGGCGCGCCGAACTGTCCGACCTCGCGGGCGGAGAAGCTCTGCACCCGTTCGAAGACGGCGGCGCGGACGTCCCGGCCGAAGGCCATCGCGGTGCGGGCGCCGATGAAGACGGCGCCGATGGAGCAGAGGGCCTGGAGGACGGTGACCGCGATCATCACTCCGCCCACGCGCAGGATGTAGCCGGTGTCGCCCTTGACGACGCCGTCGTCGATGATGTCGGCGTTGAGCGTCGGCAGGTAGAGCGCCGCGAGGGTGGACACCAGCTGGAGTAGCACCAGCAGGGTGATCGGTCGGGAGTACGGGCGGAGGTACGCCCTCAGCAGTCTGATCAGCACTAGCACACTCTTGTCGTCGCGGGTCGGGTTCGCACCCCAATTCTGGGTGTTCTGTAGTGTCGTACAGGCCATTCGGCGTGCGGGAGCCGGAGGTTTGCCGGGCCTTTGCCGAACGGCGGGGGTGCGGTACCGGGGGTGCGGGGAGGTGCCGTCGGGAGCTGCCCTCTTACGGAATGACCGCTTTCCCCCTAGGCTGCTGATTGCCCCTTTGTTACTGACCGGTACCGCTCAGGTGAACCGGGGGCCCGGCGACCACCCCCATGGACGCCGTGACAATCCCGCAGACGGCCACCCGCCCCCGGAGGTCCTCGTTGAGTTCCGCGCAGTCCCTGATCGACTCCGGCAGGCCCGACCTCGTCGCCGCGCGCCCCGCCTCCGTCGCCCACCTGTTCCTGGAGCGGGTCGCCCTGACCCCGAACGCCGAGGCCTACCGCTACCCCTCGCCCGTGGACGAGCAGGCCGCCGACGGCGCACCCGGCGCCGAGCAGTGGCGCTCGCTCACCTGGGCGCAGACCGCGGCCCGGGTCAAGGCGGTGGCCGCCGGCCTGATGGCGCTCGGCATCCGGCCCGAGGACCGGGTCGCCCTGGCCTCCTCGACCCGGATCGAGTGGATCGTCGCCGACCTCGGCGCCATGTGCGCGGGCGCCGCGATCACCACCGTCTATCCCAGCACCAACGCGGACGAGACCGCGTTCATCCTCTCCGACTCCGGCTCCCGGGCCCTGTTCGCCGAGAACGCGGCCCAGCTGGCCAAGGCCGTCGGGCGGATCGACCAGCTGCCCGGGCTGCGCACCGTGATCCTCTTCGACGCGCCCGCCGAGGCCCCCGAGAGCGCCGGCCTGGAGCTGCTCACCCTCGCCGAGCTGGAGGAGCGCGGCACCCGGTACCTGGCGGAGCACCCGGACGCGGTGGAGAAGGCCGTCGACGGGCTCGGCAAGGAGCAGCTGGCCACCCTGATCTACACCTCCGGCACCACCGGCCGCCCCAAGGGCGTGCGCCTGGTGCACGACTGCTGGGCGTACGAGGGCCGGGCGCAGGAGGCCAGCGGGCTGCTGCGCCCCGACGACGTGCACTTCATGTGGCTGCCGCTGTCGCACGTGTTCGGCAAGACGCTGATCTCCGGGCAGATCGCCACCGGGCACGTGATGGCGGTGGACGGCCGGGTGGACCGGATCATCCACAACCTGCCGGCGATCCGGCCGACCGTCATGGCCTCGGCGCCGCGCATCTTCGAGAAGGTCTACAACGGCATCGCGGGCAAGGCCCGGGCCGAGGGCGGCGCCAAGTACAAGATCTTCATGTGGGCGGCCGGGGTCGCCCGCGAGTACGCCCGGGTGATCCAGGAGAGCCGGGTCGCCACCGGTACCGGAACCGCCCCGCTGGGCCTGCGGGTGCAGCACGCGCTGGCCGACCGGCTGGTGTACGCGAAGATCCGGGCGGCCTTCGGCGGCCGGCTGCGTGGCGCGGTCTCCGGCAGCGCCGCGCTCGCCCCGGAGATCGGCTACTTCTTCCTCGGCGCAGGAGTGCCGATCCTGGAGGGCTACGGCCTGAGCGAGACCAGCGCCGGCTCCTGCGTCAACCGTTCGGAGGACGTGCGGATCGGCACGGTGGGCCGTCCGCTGCCCGGCACCGAGGTGCGGATCGCCGAGGACGGCGAGATCCTGCTGCGCGGCCCGGGCGTCATGCGCGGCTACCACAACCTGCCGGAGAAGACCGCCGAGGTGCTGGAGCCGGACGGCTGGTTCCACACCGAGGACATCGGCGAGCTCACCCCGGACGGCTTCCTGCGGATCACCGACCGCAAGAAGGACCTGTTCAAGACCTCCGGCGGCAAGTACGTGGCGCCCAGCGAGGTCGAGGGCAAGTTCAAGGCGGTCTGCCCGTTCGTGAGCAACATCCTGGTGATCGGCAACGGCCGCAACTACTGCACCGCGCTGATCGGCCTGGACGAGGCGGTCCTGCTGCCGTGGGCCGCCGAGCACGGCCTGGCCGGCAAGTCCTACGCCGAGCTGGCCGTCGAGCCGGCCGTGCACGAGCTGGTCGAGGGCTTCGTCAAGCGGGTCAACGCCGATCTCCAGCGCTGGCAGACGATCAAGAAGTTCCACCTGCTGCCCCGCGACCTCGACATCGAGCACGGCGAGCTCACCCCGAGCCTGAAGATCAAGCGCCCGGTGGTCGAGCGGACCTACGCGGACGCGGTGGCCGCGATGTACGCGGGCGCCAACGAGGCCTGACCGGCCCCGTTCCCGTACGGCCCGCCGGGTAGGGCGGGTCGTACGGGACAATGGGTTCATGCCCTCCGCACTTCCCGACGGCGAACCGGTGCCGTCCGACGGTTCCCTGCCCGCGCACGCCCTCGACGGGCTGGGCTCGCGGCCGTTCGGTTTCTACCTGCACGTGCCGTACTGCGCCAGCCGCTGCGGCTACTGCGACTTCAACACCTACACCGCCACCGAGCTGCGCTCCTCCGGGGCGGTCGCCTCGCAGGAGACGTACGCGGACAACGTGGTCGCCGAGATCCGGCTGGCCCGGAAGGTGCTGGGGGAGACGGACCTCCCGGTGCGGACCGTCTTCCTCGGCGGCGGCACCCCGACCCTGCTGCCGGCCCGCGACCTGGTGAAGATGCTCGCCGCGATCCGCGAGGAGTTCGGGCTCGCCGAGGACGCCGAGGTCACCACCGAGGCCAACCCGGAGTCGGTGGACCCGGCGTACCTGGCCGAACTGCGCGAGGGCGGCTACAACCGGCTCTCCTTCGGCATGCAGAGCGCCCGTCCGCACGTCCTGCGGCTGCTCGACCGCCACCACACCCCGGGCCGCCCCGAGGCCTGCGTGGCCGAGGCCCGCGCGGCCGGCTTCGAGCACGTCAACCTCGACCTGATCTACGGCACCCCGGGCGAGTCCGACGACGACTGGCGGGCCTCCCTGGACGCCGCCATCGGCGCCGGGCCCGACCACGTCTCCGCGTACTCGCTGATCGTCGAGGAGGGCACCCGGCTCGCCGCCCGGGTCAAGCGCGGCGAACTGCCGATGATCGACGACGACGTGCACGCCGACCGCTACCTGATCGCCGAGGAGGCGCTCGCCGCCGCCGGCTACTCCTGGTACGAGGTCTCCAACTGGGCCACCACCCCCGAGGGCCGCTGCCGCCACAACGAGCTCTACTGGACCGGCGCCGACTGGTGGGGCGCCGGCCCCGGTGCCCACAGCCACGTCGGCGGCGTCCGCTGGTGGAACGCCAAGCACCCCGCCGCCTACGCCCGGGCCCTCGCCGAGCACCGCACCCCGGCCCTGGCCCGCGAGGTGCTGGCCGACGAGGACCGCCGCGTCGAGCGCATCCTCCTCGAACTGCGCCTGGTCGACGGCGTCCCCCTGGACCTCCTCACCGACACCGGCCGCAAGTCCGCTGCCCGGCACCTCGCCGACGGCCTCCTCGCCGCCGGCCCCTACGAGCAGGGCCGCGCCGCCCTCACCCTCCAGGGCCGCCTCCTCGCGGACGCGGTCGTACGTGACCTGGTGGACTGAGTGTCGCTAACGTGGTGTCAGCCGTCGGAGGGGGCGCGCAATGACCGCCATCGATGACCGGATGATGGGAGTCTTCGAGAACCTGGAGGTTCCGGAAGGCGTCGAGGCCGAGCTCATCAGGGGGCAGGTCGACCTGCTCGACATCACCCTGGACACCTCGGAGTTCCAGACCTACTCCTGACCGGGCAGGGCCGTGAAGTCGATCAACTCCTCCACCCGGCCCAGCAGTTCGGGCTCCAGGTCCTTGTAGGAGTTCACCTTCGAGAGGATGTGCTTCCAGGCCGCCGGAGTGTCCACCGGCCAGCCGAGGCGGCGGCAGGTGCCCTCCTTCCAGTCCTCGCCGCGGGGGACGGCGGGCCAGGCGGGGATGCCGACGGAGGCGGGCTTCACGGCCTGCCAGATGTCGATGTAGGGGTGGCCGACGACCAGCACCGAGTCGCCGGTGACCCTGGCGGCGATGCGGTGCTCCTTGGTGCCGGGGAGCAGGTGGTCGACCAGGACGCCGAGGCGGCGGCCCGGGCCGGGGGCGAAGTCGGCGACGATCGCGGGCAGGTCGTCGATGCCGCGCAGGTACTCGACGACCACGCCCTCGATCCGCAGGTCGTCGCCCCAGACCCGTTCGACCAGCTCGGCGTCGTGCCGGCCCTCGACGTAGATGCGGGACTCCCGGGCGATCCGGGCGCGGGCGTCCGGGACGGCGATCGAGCCGGAGGCGGTGCGGGCCGGGGTGCGCGGCGCCGCCGGGCCGGTGGGGCGGACCAGGGTCACGACCCTGCCCTCCAGCAGGAAGCCGCGCGGCACCAGCGGGAACACCCGGTGCTTGCCGAACCGGTCCTCCAGGGTGACGGTGAAGCCCTCGGCGGTCTTCTCGCAGCGCACCACCGCCCCGCAGAAGCCGGTCGCCGCCTCCTCGACCACCAGGTCCCGCTCGGCGGGCACCTCCGGGGCGGGGGCCTGGTTCTTCCACGGCGGGGTCAGGTCGGGTCCGTACTGGCGGCTGCGCATACGGGTGATCATAGGGATCGGGCGCTGGCATGATCACCGCATGCACCGCTTCCACTCCCGCGCCGTCCGGGCCGGCACCTTCCTGTTCCTCGTGCTCTCCGGGGCGGCCTTCGGCCTCGTGAAGGACAGCCGGCCGCAGTACACCGGCGCCGCCGTGGCCGCCCTCGGGGCCGCCTTCGTGCTGTACGTCGTGTCGGAACTGGCGAGTACCGGGGGCGCCGGGGCGGCCGGTGCGGCGGAAGCCACCGCACCGGCCGGGACCGCCGGCGGCGGGGTGCCGGAGCGGGACGAGCAGGGGGACGACCAGGACCTGGAGCTGTGCGACGTCTGCGGCCGGACGGAGCCCAGGACGGTGGACCGCGGGGGTCTGGAGCTGCCCGAGGGGTGGTTGGCCCTGGAGATCGACCGCCGGTCCGCCGAACTGCTCGTCCGGACGTACTGCTCCGAGGAGCACATGCGCCTGGACCTCTCGGGCCCGCTGCCCGCCCCGGAACCTTTCCGGGGCGAGCCCGGCGACCCCTGGGACGGGGCCCCGCGAACCGTCGGGGACCGGCTCGCCGAGGTGGCCTGGGCCTTGGGGCTGTTCCTCCTGAGCGGCTTCCTGCTGCTCGGGTGCGGGCTGGCGGCCCGGTTCCTCATCGGACTGCTGTAGCGGACGGCGTGCTGAGGACGTGAGAGCCCGGGAGCGCCCGTGTGGGAGAGTGCGGGGCGAATCACGAATCCTGGGGGTGGGATCGGTGCGCACACGTCACGGCGCGGTGGTGGGGATCGTTCTGGCGGTTCTCGGCGTGTCGGCCTGCACGGCTGACCAGAAGGCGGGGCCGGAGGCCGCTGCGGCCTTCACCCCGGTGCCCGCGCCCAAGAGCCTGCGCGAGGGCCTGCTGACCCAGGAGCGGCTTCCCCGGGGGTTCCGGCTGAACAAGGTGACGGTCGAGCCGACGTCGACCGCCGCTTCGGTCACGCCCGTCCCCATCGCCTCGCTTCGGTGCGACGAACTTGAGGTCGACTCCTTCATGACGACGCACGCCCCACCCCTGGAGAACGTGGCGGTGGGCCTGGAACGGACGCCGACCGGCGGCGAGGACGACGGCTGGTTCGGCCGGGAGTCGCTCGACCGCTACGTGCCCGGCCGAGCGGCCGAGGTCATGGACGCCATCCGCGGCGCCGCGAAGCGCTGCGCATCCTTCACCACCACACTCACGGACGGCACGAGGATCCGGGAGACCGCGTCCGTCACGCCGGCCGGGGTGCCGGCTGACGAGAGCCTTCTGATCCACTTCACCTCGGCCTTCCCCGGGGACTCAGAACCGTTCGAGAAGGTCACCGGTTTCGTCCGCCAGGGCGACGTGATCCTCGTGGTGCAGCACTCCTCCAGCCGGAAGCCGTCCACGGACGCCCAAGAGGTCCTCGCCGCCGCCGTGAAGGCGTACCGCTCGACCGCCGGCGGCTGACGCCCGCGCACCGTCACAGACCCGGCGCGCCCCAGACCGGGAACCAGCGGTTCAGGTCCTTCTCCAGCCGCAGATCGTTCCCCAGCATCGCGTTGACCTGCAGCTCCAGCGGGCTGTTGCGCTTCTCCCCGCCGCCGGGCATCGGGGCGAAGGGGTAGAACGTGCCCCGCTTGTAGAGGTAGACCAGGGCCAGCGAACGCCCCTGCGGGTCGCGGAAGGCGACGAGCGAGCAGAGCAGCTGCGGCCCGAAGCCGTTCGCCTCCAGCTCGCTGTTGACCGCGTGCAGGTCGTTCACCAGCTCCGGCAGCTCCGCGGGCCGGTGCCGGGCGAGCAGCCAGGAGTAGCCGTAGCCGTCCGTGGAGGCCTCCACCGGGACGCCGCCGCGCTCGGTGTCGGCGTCCAGCAGCGCCCGGACCTGCTGCTCGACCTGGACGAAGGCCGCGCCCTCGACGGCGGCGAAGCAGACCGAGCCGAGCCCGGTGGGGGTGAACCCGGCCCCGGCCTCCAGGGTGAGCGCGGCGGACGGCACGCCGAACAGCTGGTCGAGGTCGGGCTTGACGGGCTTGGTGCGGCCGAACAGGGCGTCCAGGATTCCCACGGCGGTCCTTTCACATCGGGGGTCAGCGGCCGAGCTGCTCGGAGATCCTCGCCAGCTGCGCCAGCCGCTTCTCCAGCGTCGGATGGGTGGAGAACAGCTGCGAGGCGGTCTCCCGGGCGCTCAGCGCGGGGGCGAAGTAGAAGGCGTTGTACGGCTGCGACTTGCGCAGGTCCTCGGTGGGGATGGCCGCGATCTGCCCGGTCACCTTGGTGAGGGCCGCAGCCAGTGCGCTGGGCCGGCCGGTGAGCTGGGCGGCGGCGCGGTCGGCGGCCAGCTCGCGGTAGCGGGACAGCAGCCGGGTGAGCAGGAAGCTGATCGCGTAGACGACCATCGACACCAGCGGGACGACCAGGGCCACGATGGCCGCGTTCTGGTCGTTGTTGTTGCGCCCGCCGCCCATGAACCCGCCGTACATCGCGATCCGGGTCATCGCCCCGGCGAGGACGCCGAGGAAGCCGGCGATCGTCATCACCGCGACGTCCCGGTGGGCGACGTGCGACAGCTCGTGTGCGAGGACGCCCTCCAGTTCCTCCGGCTCCAGCCGGCGCAGCAGTCCGGTGGTCACGCAGACCACCGCGTTCTGCGGGTTGCGGCCGGTGGCGAAGGCGTTCGGCATGTCGTTGTCGGCGACCGCCACCCGGGGCTTGGGCATGTCGGCCAGGGCACAGAGCCGGTCGACGGTGCCGTGCAGCTGGGGGAACTGCTCCGGGGACACCTGGTGGGCGCCCATCGCCCGCTCGGTGATCTTGTCGCTGAACCAGAACTGGGCGACGAACAGCCCGCCGGACAGCAGGACGATCAGTGGCCAGGCACCGCGCAGAAGCGCGATCAGCAGGCCCGTGAAACCGACGTACAGCAGCCCGATCACGAACATCGTCGCGACCATGCGGCTGGTCAGGCCGCGATCGGGTGCGAAACGGGTGTGCTGGCCCGAGCTCGACATCGCTTGCTCCTCCGTTCGCCGTCGCTATCGATGCTGCCACCCGGACGGCCTCCCGGCACCATCCCGGCGCCGGGAGGATCGAACCGTCGGCGCCCCGCGGGCCGTGGGCGGAACTGCGGGGAGGATCACCCCGGTCGGGCCGTTCCTGCCGTAGGACCCGGGCCTTACACTGGCAGGTACGGATTTGGCACTCGCGTGTTCAGAGTGCCAAGGCCGGGGCCTCCCGGAGCGGCCCGCAGCAGCAAGGGACACAGTCGGACAACGTGCGAAGACGGAGGTGCGTGCCCCATGGCCGGTGAGGTCCGCCAGCTGGACGACCGCAAGCTCGCCGTGCTCCGCGCGATCGTGCAGGACTACGTGGGCACCGAGGAGCCGGTCGGTTCCAAGGCCCTGGTGGAGCGGCACAACCTCGGGGTGTCGCCGGCGACCGTCCGCAACGACATGGCGGCGCTGGAGGAGGAGGGCTACATCCACCAGCCGCACACCAGTGCCGGCCGCATCCCGACCGACAAGGGGTACCGCCTCTTCGTCGACAAGCTCGCCGAGATCAAGCCGATGAGCGCCCCCGAGCGCCGGGCCATCCGGCACTTCCTGGACGGCGCGGTCGACCTGGACGACGTGGTCGCCCGCACCGTGCGGCTGCTCGCCCAGCTGACCCGGCAGGTCGCGGTGGTGCAGTACCCCTCGCTGTCGCGCTCCACCGTCCGGCACATCGAGCTGGTGGCGCTGGCCCCGGCCAAGGTGATGCTGGTGCTGATCACCAACACCGGTCGGGTCGAGCAGCGGATGGTCGACTGCCCGGGCGCGGTCGGCGAGACGGTGCTGGCGGACCT
The DNA here is from genome assembly GCF_020103755.1 of Streptomyces sp. LS1784. Taxonomy (GTDB): domain Bacteria; phylum Actinomycetota; class Actinomycetes; order Streptomycetales; family Streptomycetaceae; genus Kitasatospora. The sequence goes on along the minus strand of NZ_JAHSQD010000140.1, from coordinate 3,496 downwards.
GCGGGCCCGGATCAACGCGAGAGCCACCGGCCGGCGCCTCCCGGAGGTCCCGGGACTGCTGGAGGAACTCCCGGCACACTTCGAGCAGGCCGACCGGCCGACCGTCAGCACGGTCCTGGCGACGCTGTTCGAGACGCTCGCCGAACAGAACGAGGAACGGATCATGCTGGCCGGCACGGCCAACCTGACCCGCTTCGGGCACGACTTCCCGCTCACCATCCAGCCGGTGCTGGAGGCCCTGGAGGAGCAGGTCGTCCTGCTCCGCCTCCTGGGTGAGACCGCGGACGCCGCGATGACGGTCCGGATCGGGCGGGAGAACGCCTACGAGGGGCTGACTTCCACCTCGATCGTCTCGGTCGGCTACGGTTCGGGCGACGAGAGCGTGGCAAAACTGGGTGTGATCGGTCCGACCCGGATGGATTACCCGGGCACAATGGGGGCGGTGCGAGCGGTGGCGCGGTACGTGGGCCAGATCCTGGCCGAGTCCTAGCAAAGGCCGCCGTTAGAAATCTAACGGGGGCGTCCAGTCGCAGCACTACTACAGGCGGAACAAGCGGAGCATTTGGTGGCCACGGACTACTACGCGGTACTCGGCGTCCGACGGGATGCGGGGCAGGACGAGATCAAGAAGGCGTTCCGGCGCCTGGCACGCGAACTGCACCCGGACGTCAACCCGGACCCGAAGACGCAGGAGCGGTTCAAGGAGATCAACGCCGCCTACGAGGTGCTCTCCGACCCGCAGAAGCGTCAGGTCTACGACCTCGGCGGGGACCCGCTGTCCCCGGGCGGCGGGGGTGCGGGCGGCTTCGGCGCCGGCGCGGCGGGCTTCGGCTTCTCCGACATCATGGACGCCTTCTTCGGCGCCGCGGCCGGCCAGCGCGGCCCGCGCTCGCGCACCCGCCGCGGCCAGGACGCCATGATCCGGCTGGAGATCACCCTGGAGGAGGCCGCCTTCGGCACCACCAAGGAGCTCCAGGTCGACACCGCCGTCACCTGCACCACCTGCAGCGGCGAGGGCGCGGCCCCCGGCACCTCGGCGCAGACCTGTGACATGTGCCGCGGCAAGGGCGAGGTCTCCCAGGTCACCCGGTCCTTCCTGGGCCAGGTCATGACCTCCCGCCCCTGCCCGCAGTGCCAGGGCTTCGGCACCGTCGTGCCGACCCCGTGCCCGGAGTGCGCCGGCGACGGCCGCGTGCGGGCCCGCCGCACCCTGACCGTCAAGATCCCGGCCGGTGTCGACAACGGCACCCGGATCCAGCTGGCCGGCGAGGGCGAGGTCGGCCCCGGCGGCGGCCCGGCCGGCGACCTGTACGTCGAGATCGCCGAGACCACCCACACCATCTTCCAGCGGCGCGGGGACGACCTGCACTGCACCGTCACCATCCCGATGACGGCGGCCGCGCTCGGCACCCAGGTGCCGCTGCAGACCCTGGACGGCCTGGAGGAGGTCGACATCCGGCCCGGCACCCAGTCCGGCCAGTCGATCCCGCTGCACGGCCGGGGCATCACCCACCTGCGCGGTGGCGGCCGGGGCGACCTGATAGTGCATGTCGAGGTGAAGACGCCCGGCAAGCTCGACGCCGAGCAGGAGGAGCTGCTGCGCCGCCTCGCGGTGCTGCGCGGCGAGGAGCGGCCGGCCGGCCAGTTCGCGCCGGGCCAGCAGGGCCTCTTCTCCCGGCTGAAGGACGCCTTCAACGGCCGGTAGCCGTCCGCGGAGGGGTGCCGGGGGAAGTCCCCCGGCACCTCTTCCGTGTTCCCGTCCCACTCCTGGAGGTTCTCCGTCATGACCGCGCCCGTCTTCGTCGTCGAGACCGAGCGGATCGCCGCCGCCGTGCCCGGGGCCGTGGTGCGCCTGGACGGCCCGGAGGGGCGGCACGCGGCCGCGGTGAAGCGGCTGGAGCCGGGCGAGGCGGTGACCCTGGCCGACGGGCTGGGGCTCGGCGTGGACGGCACGGTCGCCGGGGTGCTCGGCAAGGACGCGATCGACGTGACGGTCGCCGCCGTGCGCCGGGAGCCGGAGCCCGCGCCGCGGATCGTGGTGGTCCAGGCGCTGCCCAAGGGCGACCGCGGCGAGCTGGCCGTGGAGACCATGACCGAGGTCGGCGTGGACGTGGTGATCCCGTGGGCCGCCTCGCGCTGCATCACCCAGTGGAAGGGCGAGCGCGGCGCCAAGGCGCTCGCCAAGTGGCGGGCCACCGCCCGGGAGGCGGGCAAGCAGTCCCGTCGGCTGCGCTTCCCCGTGGTCCGGGACGTGATGACCACCCGGCAGCTGACGCCGGTGCTGGCGCAGGCCGCGTTCGCCGCCGTGCTGCACGAGGAGGGCGCCGAGCCGCTGGCACACGCCGGGCTGCCGGAGGGCGGGGACATCGTGCTGGTGGTCGGCCCGGAGGGCGGGGTCTCCCCGGAGGAGCTGGCCGCGTTCGCCGAGGCGGGGGCCAAGCCGTACCGGCTGGGCCCCTCGGTGCTGCGCACCTCCACCGCCGGGGTGGCCGCCGGCGCGCTGCTGCTCGGGCGCACCGGCCGCTGGTCGTAACGGACGCTGGTCGTAACGGCGGTCGGGGCCGCCCCGACCGCCGTCCGCGGGGGTGCCGGGAGTCTGGGAAAAACGGCGCGGATCGTACGCGCACCTGCCTAGGCTGGCCGGGTGACGGACTCCCTGAGCACCTCCCCGAGCACCTCGGCGGGCGCCTACCTGCGCCATCCCCACCTGCACGGCGACCTGGTCGCCTTCGTCGCCGAGGACGACCTCTGGCTCGCCCCGCTGGACGGGAGCCGGGCCTGGCGGCTGACGGCGGACCACCTGCCGGTCCACCACCCGAGGTTCTCCCCGGACGGGCGGCACCTCGCCTTCACCTCCACCCGGGACGGCGCCCCCGAGGTCCACGTGGTGCCGGTGGACGGCGGCCCGTCGCGCCGGCTCACCCACTGGGGCAGCAACCAGACCCGGGTGCTCGGCTGGACGGCCGACGGCAGCCCGATCGCCGTCACCAGCGCCGGTGAGGCCAGTTCGCGCCGCACCTGGGCGCACGCCGTGCCGCTGGACGGCGGCGAGCCGCAGCGGTTGCCGTACGGGCCGGTCGGCGGGCTCGCCTTCGAGCCGGGCGGGGACCGGGTGCTCCTGAACAGCGTCAACGGCCTCGATCCGGCCTGGTGGAAGCGGTACCGGGGCGGGCGGGCCGGCAAGCTGTGGCTCGGCCGGGACGAGTTCGCCCGCGTCCACGCGGAGCTGGACGGGCAGTTGGACTCGCCGCTGTGGGTGGCCGGAGAGGGAGGGCAAGGCGGCAGGATCGCCTTCCTGTCCGATCACGAGGGCGTCGGCGAACTGTGGTCCAGCCGCCCGGACGGCACCGACCTGCGCCGCCACACCGCCGACCCGGACGGCTTCTACGCCCGCAACGCCACCACCGACGGCACCCGGGTGGTCTTCCACCGGGCCGGCGACCTCTGGCTGCTGGACGACCTGGAGGGCGCCGAGCCGCGCCGGCTGGACGTCCGG
>NZ_JAHSQD010000014.1 GCF_020103755.1 Streptomyces sp. LS1784 | reverse complement strand
CGGCGGCAGCCGCGCTCACCGCGCTGACGCTCCTGCGCGAGCACGCCTCGGGCCCACTGCCGCCGCCCGGGACACTCGACGCGCTGGCGCGGACCGCCCGCCGCAACGGCGACACCGGCCCGGCCGCCGGACTGTTCGCAACAGCGCTGACAGAGGCGTTCGGGGATCGCCTCGGCTGGCCCCAGGAGTGGCAGGCCCTGCTGCGCGAGCTGCGCCACCACCCCTCGCCGGACGTCCGCGAGCGCGCCCTCGCGGCCGTCATCCATCGGGAGTGATCCGCGGCCGGGCCGTCCGATGCACGGCGCCCGAACATCACGTGGCTGCCCGCCCTGCTCGCGCAGGGCCGTGAAGACCCGCTCCCATGTGCCGTCGATCGCCACTCCGCGATCGTGCGTGCCCACCGGAACGCGGCCGGGGCCCGTCAAAAGGGGCCCCGGCCGACGAACCCGGCCATCACGCCATCGGACGCTCTCGCGGCGGGCTGACCACCAAGATCCACCTCGCCGGGCACCTCGCCGGGCATTGCCGCGGCCGGCGCGACCCGCTCGCCCACCGCCGGCCCGGGCAGCGCCTCGGCGAACGGGCTGCCCGTGACGACACCGGCGCCGAGGTCGTACGCCGGCCCCTCGTCCGGCTGCCCCTCGCCACCCGGGACGTCACATCTCCTCCGTCGCACCCTCGACCAGCGCGTCACCGAGCGCGGTGCGGCGATACAGCACCGCGCGGCCGGAGCGCGCCCGGGCCAGCAAGCCGGACGCCCGCAGGACGGCAAGGTGGTCGCCGACCGCGCCGGGAGCCATGCCGAGGCTGCGGGCGAGCTGACTGGTGCTGGCGGGCGTCCCCAACTCCGCCAGCAGTCGCGCCCGGGAGCGCCCGAGCAGGGCGGCCAGCGCGGCCTGCGCGTCCGGGCCGGGCGCGGCCCGCTCCCAGAGCGTCGAGGTGCCGCGCGCCAGATAGACCAGCGCCTTCGGCCAGGGCTCGTCGTAGAACGCCGCCACGCCCGGCCAGACCAGCACCGAGGGGACCATCAGCAATCCCTCCCCCGAGAGGTCGACCACCGCGTTCTCGGAGTGCAACGGCACCTGGAGGCTGAGCCCGCTCCACACCAGTCCCCGGTCCAGGCCCTCGATCGCCTCCCGCCAGCCGCGCTCGCCGATCACGCCGACGCGGTGCACCACGTCGCGCTCGCAGATCGCCCGCAGCTGCGACCAGTCGGGCGCCATCAGGTCGTTCCAGGCGCGATCGAGGGCGTCGCCGATCAGGTCGACCACCTCGTCCGAATCCAGCAGCGCGCGCACCCGCGGGTCGCGGACCGGCGCCCGGCGTCCCAGCCGGTCGATCTCGTCCCGCGCGACGGAGAGCGGAGTGGCCCGGATGGCCGCCAGGTCGTCGGCCCAGGTCTGAGCGAGCCCGCGAGGCGGCGGGGCAACGAAGTTGGCGCCCGAAGAGCTGGTCTGCAGGGCCAGCACGGCGTCCAGCGCAGTCTCGCGGCGAAGGCGCGCGAAGCCGGGCGCGAGACGCGCGGCCCACCCGCCCGGCAGCGGTGCGCCCATGCCGCACAGGCGGCGTAGCAGGCCACAGAGCTCAAAGGCCGGCGAGAGCGCGAAGCGGCTGCGCAGCAGATCCTCGGCGGTGGCGGTGTAGCGGAGCACGCCTCAAAGGTAGACCGCGCCCGCAAGACCTTACGTGCTGGGGCGAATCATTCGCGGCGCACCGGCCCTTGGCACGACGCTGCTTCGCATGACGACCGCTCCCCCCTGTTCCCCGGCGCAGTCGGCCGCCGCGCGACGTACGACCTACCGCGAGGTGCTGGCCGAGCCGCGCTTCCGGCTGCTCTTCGTGACCCGCGTGGTCGGCGTGACGGCCGGCTCGTTGCGGATCACCACCTTCTCCGTGCTGGTCTTCACGGGTACCGGCTCCGCGTTGCTCAGTGCCCTCGCCTTCGGAGCGGGTTTCCTCCCGCAGCTGTTCGGCTCGCTGCTCTTCGGCTCGCTGGCCGACCGTCTGCCGCCCCGGGCGCTGATCGTCGGCGGCTTCCTGGTGGAGGGTGCGGCGGCGGCGCTGCTCGCCCTCGTCCGGTTGCCGACGGCGGCCGGCCTGGCTCTGGTCGCCCTCGTCGCGCTCGCCACGCCGGTGTTCAGCGGCGCCTCGGCCCGGCTGGTGGCCCGCTGGCTGAGTGGTGACGCATACGTGCTCGGACGCTCCCTCAACAACCTGGCCTCCAGTGGCGCGCAGCTGTTCGGCCTGGCGCTCGGCGGCGCGGTCGTCGAGGCCCTGGGCCCGCGGCAGGCGCTGGCGATCGGCGCGGCGCTGAACCTGGTGTGCGCGGCGGCCGTCCGGCTGCGGATGCCACGTGTCCCTGTCGAGCGGGAGGAAAAAGGCGATGCGAGCGGCCACACGGGTGGCGGCGCCGTGCGGAACAGTCTGCGCGGCGGCACCACCCTGCTGCGCGACCGCGCGGTACGCCGGCTGCTGCTCGCCCAGTGGCTGCCGAGCGCGTTCGTCGCGGGCGCGGAGGGACTGATCGTCGCTTACACGGGCGCACACGGCTTCCCCGCCGGCTCCTACGCCATACTGCTGGCCGGCCTGCCGGTCGGCATGCTCCTGGGCGACCTGCTGGTCGGCCGCCTGCTCCGGCCGTCGACGCGGGAGCGCTTGGTGGTGCCGCTGATCGCGCTGATGGGCGCGCCACTGATCGGCTTCGCCGCGGAACCGGGCCGCTTGCTCGCGGCAGTACTGCTGCTCTGCAGCGGCTGCGGCTTCGCCTATGGCCTGGGCCTGCAACGGGAGTTCCTGGCGGCCCTCCCCGAGCGCGGCCAAGGCCAGGCCTTCGGCCTGCTCGGCTCAGGCCACATGACACTGCAGGGCGTCGGCCCCGTCTGCTTCGGTGCGATCACCGCGGCGAGCGGCACGGGCGGCGCGATGGCCCTGGCAGGCGTCGGCTCGCTGCTCACCGCCGCCTGGGTCCTCACCTGGCGGCGCGCCAGACCCACAGCGGGCCCGACCGCATGAAGCCCGCGTTCGACGGCGGCGAGGTCCGAAGCCTCGTCGTAGCCGATGACCATCAGCCAGTGACGCCGTCGGTGAGCTCGCGAACGATGTCCAGGTGGCCTGCGTGACGGGCGTACTCCTGGAGGACATGGAACAGGATCCAACCCAGGGTGGGCCGCGGGGTGCCGTCGTCAGGGAAGCGGCCTCCGGGCTCGGCGACGGTGGACAGGGGCGTACCCGACACGATGGCTCGGGTGTGCTTGCCGCCCGCGTGCAGTGCGGCGAGAAGTTCGGCGGCTGTTTCCTGGGGTCCGACGTACCAGCGGTCCGCCGGACCACGGTCGCCCCAGGGCGCTGAGACCTGTTCGGCCCGGAAGCCCCAGCGCAGCCAGCGCTGCTCCATGTGGACAAGGTGCTTCAGCAATTCGAGCATGGTCCATCCGGAAGGGAGCCGGCTGACGCGCAGCTCCGTGTCGGACATTCCCTCGGTCTTGGCGCTGATCACGGATCGGTAGTAGTCGAGGTAGTCCAGCAACAGCGTGCTGGGGTCGGAGAGTTGCTGGTCGGGCTCGGGGAGGGAGAGAGTCATGGGCCAAGTCTGCCACTCTGAACTCGAGATGCAGGCCGCCGTCACGACAGCAGCCATGGCTGTGATCATCCCATCTCGGTGCGGGGGCGACCGCAGGTCTCTTCACCCCCACTCCGACCTGTCAGCCAGGCGGCGATACCACCAGAACTCCGTGCGCCACTGGCGCCGGTGCGCGAACGGGTCAGGGAGGGTACGGCGCAAGAACACCGTATCCAGAGGCCTCACAAGCCGACCGAGCTCGGCACGCGTCTGTTCCGGCAGTCTCTCCAGGACTTCCTCCAGCACGTCACGCGCGTGCCTGACGTCGTCGAAGGAACACCCCGAGCACGAGCAATGCGATTCCTGCGGGTACAGCGGACGCCTTCCCGGCGGGTGCAGGAATTCGCGGTATCGCCGCAATGCCCGGTCAGTGGCACCCAGGTGTAGCTAGAAGCTGACGCTCAGGTACTCGACCGGTGCACAGCCAGGCTCGTCCCGGCGGAGAGTCCGTGAATCCGGAGCGGCGGGGTCGGCCCCCAGACGCGGGAGACCGGTCGTTCGGCGCGCAGCGCGCGTGGCCGCCTACGCGGCATCGGCCTTTCGACACGTGATCACGGGAGCCATGGTGCCAGGCAGGGCTGCTCTGCCGCATCCGGTTTCCCTCCGGGACCGCCCACGCAGGGGGAGGTCTCAAACCACCGCAGGCTGCTCCGGTGAATGGGCCGGGGCGGTGGCCGCGATGTATCCGGAGCGGTGGGTACAACAGCCACTCAAGCCTGACGGCTGGACGATGGGAGCCGTGTGAGCCGAGAGGCTCCCGCACGGTTCTGTGAGCGGCGGCGGGTGCGATTCCCGCCGCCGACTCACCTCGTCGTCCTGGTCGGAGGGGCCAGGCAGGACACCGAGGCACTGCGCGAGGGGATCGCCCAGGTCCTCGCACCGATGGGGTTGCGGCTCTCGGAAACCAAGACCCAACCGGTGCACCTGAGCGAGGGGTTCGACTTCCTGGGGTTCCACATCCAGTGGCGCCGCAAGCGCGGAACGGACAAGTGGTACGTCCACACCTTCATCGGTCCGCGTCCGAGGGCGCTCCCGCCGCCGAATCCCAGTGACCGCACCGTGCTGCTACAAGCCCGGCGAGAGAAGCCGAATGATCTACCGGCCCCTTCCACCACCCGCTCAAAGGAGCCCGCAAGAGCTTCGCCTGGACCGACTACCGCGACCTCGCCGTCCGCGCGCACATCCAGCTCGGCGGCCCGATCGTCCTGGTAGGGGACAACCTCAACACTCACCTCACGGCTGGCATGAAGCAGTACACCGCCGAGCACGACTGGCTCACCGTCTTCCAACTACCCTCCTGCGCACCGGACCTCAACCCGGTCGAAGGCCTCTGGTCGCTCCTGCGACGCGGCCCGATGGCGGACACCGCCTTCACCGACTCCGACCACCTCACCTGCACCCTTTGCCGAGGCCTACGACACATCCAGCTCCGGCCCGCCCTCATCGAGGAATGCCTGGCGGCACCAGCCTGTCACTCACTCCACCGACCCCGCCCTGAATACCTCAGTAACTCACTGCTGTTGTCGGCTAGCTCACGAAATACCCGTCGCTGCCCGATCTGCGGCACCTTCTCCATGTCGAACATCCACGCCGTGATCATCCACCACGGCAACACCGACGCGAAATCCACCACCGCACCTGACCGTTTTCCTCCTCACGCAAGTTGCTTCACCTGGCACAGCGCTCCCTGCCAGGGTGAGCAGCCAGAAGTGCATTCCTTACGAAGAAGGGCGGACCCCTTGTTCAACCGACGAAAAGGATCCGTGCTCGCCGTGGCGGCGGTCACGGCGGCACTCGGTCTCGTACCGGTCGGCACCGCTCAAGCGGCGGCCTGCAATTGGCAGCAGACGGCCTGGGAGCTGCCGGCCGGCACGACCAAGGGCTCGCTGTCCGCGACCGACGGCGGCCGGTACGGGGTCGGCATCACCGCAACGCGCTCCACCACCTGGCCTTACGGTTACAAGGACAAGCGCGGGACGCTGTGGGACAACGGGAAGGTCGTGCTGCGGCTCCCCGTGGACGGGCCCAACGTGTCGGACGTCAACGCGTCCGGCCTGATCGTGGGCAACACCTTCACCAACAACAAGTCCACGGCCGTGACCATCAGCCGCACCGGGACGACGACCACGCTGCCGTCCAACCCGGCCTGGGGCGGCGCGAGGGCCAGCGTGATCAACAACGCCGGTGACATCGCCGGGACCGCCCAGGTCGGCACGAAGAACATCCTGGTGGTATGGCCCGCGAGCGCACCGGGGACGTACCGCGAACTGCCTCTCCCCGCATCCGTCTTCCTGACTCCCCGCGACATCGACGAGCAGGGCCGGATCATCGGGACCAACGACTCGGGTGGCTTCGTCACGGACCTCAACGGTGTGTGGCACACGCTGGCCACGAAAGGCCCCAACACCGACGTCACTCCGTGGGCGATCCGGGACGGGCGCATCGTCGGCGGCGTGATCAACGACACGAGCTACGCCGCAGTCGAATGGAACACCCAGGGTTCGGTGGTCCGGACCATCACCGATGGCGCCCTGGAGGGCAGGGCCATCGGCGGCAACGGAACCGTGGGCGGCATCGCGTACGTCGGGTCGACCACACACCCTGTCCTGTGGCGCGACGGCGTGGTCTCGGACTCGTTGTCCGCGGTCTCGAACCTGTTCTCGATCGTTGCGATCAGCGCCGACGAGAAGACCCTCATCGGGAGCGACCCCGACCAGCCCGTGCAGTACACCTGCTCCTGACACCGCGTGGGCTCGCCCGCCACGACCCCCGGGTCCACCCCGGCCCCTCCCCGGAGTGGAACACGCGGGTGACGCGGCCGACGGGCGCCGGTGAACCCAGCAGTACCGGAAGCAGCCCCGGGTCCTCACCCGGGGCTGCTTTCCGTCGCTCCGCGTCCAGCAATCGGCACGACAGCGCACGACCGAACGCGGCGCCGCCGAGGGCGGCCTCGATAGGAGCACGCACTCGAATCCGGAATTCCGGTCCCGTCGCCGACGCAACAACGAGCACTAACTCGCTGCTGTTGTCAGCTACCTCACGAAATACCCGCTGCTGCCCGATCTGCGACACCTTCTCCATGCCGCACATCCATGTCTTGATGATCCACAACAGCAATACCAGCCCGAACTCCGCCACCGCACCCGACCGTCTTCCTCCTCACACAAGTTGCTTCACCCTGGCACGGCGCTCCCTGCCAGGGTGAGCACCGGTGAGGGGCGCGCATCGAGGGTCTGGCCCACGCCGGTGGCCTCCATCTGGCGCAGGACACCGGCGACGGTTTCGCCGCACTCCACCGGCGGCGCTCCGCCCGCGGCAGTGGGAGTCAGGCGAAGGTTCGGCGCAGATGCGCCGTCAGGCGTTCCGGTACGGCCGGGTGGAAGCGTCCGGAGAGATAGCCGTCCGGGCGGATCAGGAGGGCCTCGCCGTCACGCGGCGCATAGGCGTCGCGGAACTCGCCCGCCGCGTCGCGCACCCGCGGCGGGCGCAGGCCGACCGGGCGGGCGTCCTGCGGTACCTCTGCGGCGGTGACCAGATAGGCGTCGAGAAGGCCGTGGGCGGCGTGCTGCGCCGCGGCGGCGCAGGCCTCGAGCCGGGCGGCGCCGCTGCCGGAGGCGTGCTCCGAGCCCGCGAACAGCAGCAGCACGTGCCGCGGGGTGCGCAGCAGGTCGAACAGCCGTCGCGGGTAGGTGGCGAGGTCGCTCAGCAGGCCGCGGCAGTCCGGTGCCCGGTCGCCGGGGGCCGGACCGGCCGCGGGTGTGCCGTCCGCCGCCTGCGGCTGGATCAACGGGCTGTCCGGGTAGGCGACGAGCAACTGGGCTTGGCGCCGCAGCAGCATCTCGGCGTCGTCCCCGTTGCTGCTGAGGCCGGAGCGGGCATGGCTGACGGTTCGGGCCTGGCTGACGGTGCGGGCATGGCGGACGGTGCGGTCGACCACCTCCTGCGCGACCGGGTGGCGTTCGGCGTGATAGCTCTCCAGCACGTCGTCCGTGGCCAGACCGCGGACGGCCAGGGCCAGCTTCCAGGCGAGGTTGTGGGCGTCCTGCACGCCGGTGTTCAGACCCTGCCCGCCGATCGGCGGGTGGATGTGCGCGGCGTCCCCGGCGACGAAGAGGCGGCCGTTCCGGTAGCGGTCCACCAGGCGGTGGTTGGTCCGGTAGGTGGAGGACCAGCGCAGCGTGGAGGCGGTCGTCGGCTCCGGGGACAGCCGGTCGAGGACGGCCTGGATGTGGCGGAGGTCCGGTCCGTGACCGTCCTCCAGGCCGAGGACGGTCCCGTCCGGCACGGTCGAGCCGTCTTCGCCCCAGGCTTGGGCGCGGGGGCGCAGCATCGACAGCCAGTACCGCCGAACGCCCGGCATCGGAATGCAGACGAGCATGTCGTCCATCGCACCGTTCGTGTCCAGGTTCACGGCCCGCATGCTGTAGCCGGCGGGCAGTTCCCAGTCGAGCTCGACGTCGCCGATCATGTACTGCTCGGGGAAGGCGTCGCCTTCGAAGGTCAGCCCGGCCGCCTTGCGGACCAGGCTGTGCGCGCCGTCGCAGCCCACGACGTAGCGGGCGTGCAGACGTTCGATCCGGCCGTCGGCGTGCGCGAGGACGGCCTCGACCTCGTCCGGGCGCATCTCCACCGAGCGGAGCTCGGTCTGCCGCTCCACCTCCGTGCCGAAGCGCGCGAGATGCTCGGCGAGTAGCCGCTCGGTCGTGCACTGGGGCAGCGTGGCGAAGGGATAGGGGATCTCGGGCGGCAGTGTCAGCTCGACCGGGGGGCCCGACTTGCCGTCGATGAAGACCAGCTGGCCCAGGTGCGGCACCGCGTCGTCCAGCACCCCGTGGACCAGGCCCATGGCGTCCCACACCTCCAGCGTGCGGGGCAGGACGCCGATGGCCTTGGCATAGGGTTGCGGGACGGCCAGCCGATCGACGATGCGGCAGTCCACGCCGTGCCGCCGCAGCTCGGCCGCCGCCGTCAGGCCCACCGGGCCCGCTCCCACCACGAGTACGTCGACATCGGCCATGATCAGGCTCCTTCGTCGTCCGGATTGGTTGCCGAGCCAGTGTGCTTCACCAGGGTGCGCCGACCCGGCAGGGTTGAGGTTGCCCCGTTGTGCGGTGGTTGCTGATTTGCTGGTCAGGGCAGGTTGACGTGGTTTCAGGTTCACTGATTCGGCCGTTGCCGGGTTGGCGTAGTGCTTTTCCTCGAACTCGATGGGGCCGGGGGTAGCCACGGCATCACACCCTCCACGTGATGGTCGGCGTGTGATCTTCAGCGGTTCGGCATTGTTGTCCACTGCGGCCAGGGTGGTCCGGCTTTCGGGGCCATGGACGGTGGCTTCCCGGGGCGTCGAATATCGGGAGCGTCGGACTGGTCGGCTGCGGCAGGATGGTGCGGTGAGCCTCTTGCGTCGATGTCAGCAGCCCGTCCCACACCGCGACGCGGGCGCGGACGTCCTGAGGTGTCACCAGGCAGCGGCGCCCTTCCCGCCCGTCGGGGGGCAGTGAATGCTGCCCTACGTCTACCGGGTCACGAAGTACGATCCCGCTGACCGCGACGAGCACGGACGCTATGTCGGGGCGGAGGAATCGGTCAGCGACCACGGACCGGTTGAGACCGCCTACCTTCAGGCAGCCGCCGCCTTTGCCGAGGACACCGGGGTCCAGCTCCTGTCCGTCCGCGAGCCTCAGATCGCGCCCGGTTTCACGCAATTCGGCCTGGAACCGGCAGTCGAGGGTCACGGTCTTGCGGGACTCTTCCCGCCCGACCTCGGCGGTTACCACGACGGGCAGGTCGGGCAGCCCAAACGGGGCCGGCGCCGGGACATGTCGGTGACCGAGCGGGTGCTGTTCTCTCTGGTTGCGAAACGGGCCCTGGCTCCGTCGTCGAAGCTGGCCGCCGCGGACTGGGTCACGTACGACGTGCATGTCGAGGGCCTGCCGGCCACCGACGACGACGCCTGCTACCGGGCGATGGACTGGCTCCACGAGGTGACCGACGACCTGGAGAAGCGGGTGTTCGACGAGGTCGCGAACCTCCTCAACCTCGAGGTCGACCTGCTGTTCTTCGACACCACCAGCACCTACTTCGAGCTGGAGGAGGCCGACGAACCCGCTGCCCGCGACGGCAGGGGCCGCCTCCTGGCGGACGACCGCCCAACCGCCGAAGAGGACGGCGAGTGCGCGGAGCAGGCCGGGTTCCGTACCTTCGGCAAGTCGAAGGACTCCCGCGACGACCTGCCGCAGATCGTGATCGGGATGGCCGTCACGAGGGACGGGATCCCGGTCCGTGTCTGGTCCTGGCCCGGTAACACCGGTGACCAGAAGCTGATCCGGCAGGTCAAGGACGACATGCGGGACTGGACCCTGAGCAAGATCGTGTGGGTCACCGGCCGGGGATTCTCCAGCGAACGCAACCGCCGCTACCTCCGCCAGGGCGACCACGCCTACATCGTCGGCGAGAAACTCCGCTCCGGCAGCCCGGAGGTGAAGGCCGCCCTGTCCCGCCAGGGCCGCTACAGCGAGATCGCCGGGAACATGCGGGTCAAGGAGGTGCGGATCTCCGACACCGAACGGTTCGTGATCTGCCACAACCCCGAAGCCGCCACCCGTGACCAGCACATACGCGAACAGCTCGTCTCCCAGCTCACGATCCTGATAGAAGGCACCGACAAGCTCAGCGACTTCAAGCGCGGCGAGCTCCGCGGCAAGCTCGCCGACAAGCCCGGCCTCAACCGCTACCTCCGCACCACCCCGGCCGGCAAGCTCCGCATCGACACCGCGAAGATCAAGACCGAGGAGAACCTCGACGGCAAGTACCTGCTGCGATGCTCCGACCCGCATCTGTCGGCCGAGGACATCGCCCTCGGTTACAAGCAACTCCTCGAAGTCGAGCGGGGCTGGCGGGACATGAAACAGATCATCGACCTGCGGCCCGTCTATCACCGGCTCGAGGAGCGCATACGCGCACACGTCGTCCTCTGCTGGCTCGCCCTGCTGCTGATCCGCATCATCGAGACCACCACGGACGAGACCTGGACGACCATCCGCCGCGAGCTCGACCGGCTCCAGCTCGGCACATTCACCGGCCCTACCGGCCTGTTCCGACAGGTCACCACCCTCACCAAGCCCCAGACCGACCTCCTGGCCAAGCTCGGCATCCCCACACCGAAGCAGATCACCGCCCTCGAACCCGCACCCCGCTGACCAGCACGAACACCAGCGCCTAGAGAAACGACTCTCAGGCGCCCTCACCCATGTCCGCCCAGGTCAGACCCCGGATTCGTGACTCTAGGCCGCTGAATTACGCGGAACGCAGGTGCAGGTTGTAGATGACGTGACGGCCGGTGCGCACGTCTGGGTTCGGATTCCAGCGTGGTGACATGAACCAGGATGCTACGGTGGCCGTCATGCAGCTTCGGTACAGCTTCCGCGTGTACCCGAGCGTCAGTCAGCGCGCCTTTCTGGCGAGGTCGTTCGGGTGTGCCCGGGTGGTCTTCAATGACGCGCTTCGCGTCCGTGACGACGCCCGTGCTGCTGGGCTGCCGTTCGTCACGTCGGCGGAGCTGTCCAGGCGGCTGACGGCTTCGAAGAAGACTCCTGAGCGTGCTTGGCTCGGTGAGGTGTCGTCGGTGATCCTGCAACAGTCGTTGCGGGACCTGGACACCGCGTACCGGAACTTCTTCGACGGCATCAAGGGCAAGCGGCCGAAGACGGGAGCGCCCCGGTTTAAGTCCCGCAGGGACAGCCGGCAGGCGATCCGCTTCACGGCCAATGCCGGGTGGAGAATCACCGGTGGCGGGAAGCTGCGTCTGCCGAAGATCGGCGATGTACGGGTGAAGTGGTCGCGGTCGCTGCCGTCGGTGCCGTCCACGGTGACTGTGGTCAAGGACGCCGCCGGGCGGTACTTCGCCTCCTTCGTGGTCGAGACCGACCCGGCCGCCGACCTTGAGCGGATGCCCGAGGCCGACGCCACCGTGGGGATCGACCTCGGGCTCACGCACTTCGCGGTCATGTCCGACGGCCGGAAGATCGACTCCCCGAAGTTCCTGCGCCGCGCGGAGAAGAAACTCAAGAAGGCGCAGCAGGCCCTCGGCCGAAAGGTGAAGGGATCGAAGAACCGGGACAAGGCCCGGGTCAAGGTCGCCCGCGCTCATGGCCGGGTGGTCGACGCGCGGCGCGAGTTCCACCACCGGCTCTCCACCGAGTTGATCCGCGAGAACCAAGCGGTCGCGGTGGAGGACCTGGCGGTGAAGGGGCTCGCCCGCACGCGCCTGGCCAAGTCCGTGCACGACGCCGGATGGTCGGCGTTCGTGACCATGTTGGAGTACAAGGCCGCCCGTTACGGGCGTGCCTTCCACCGGATAGGCCGCTTCGAGCCGACCTCACAGGTGTGCTCGAACTGCGGCGCCAAGGACGGCCCCAAACCCCTCAACGTCCGCGAGTGGATGTGCGGGGCGTGCGGGACCGTCCTGGACCGGGATGTCAACGCGGCGGTCAACGTCGCCAAGGCCGCCGGACTGGCGGTATCAGCCTGTGGAGCGCAGGTAAGACCGGTACTCGTACCGGCACAGCGCGGTGAAGCAGGAACCCACCCGGAGCCCCGCCCGACAACGGCGGGTCAGACGGGAATCGCCCTCCTTTAGGACTCCGTTGGGAGTCCTAAAGGAGGGCGAGGATGTCAAATCGGCAGCAACGTCCCCTGCGAAAGGGCCGTGGCTCGCACTTGCGCACAGGGGCTCTTCCCGGAACCTGTGGATGCCTCCCCCTACGATGCGGAGTTCGACGAGCCGGGCGAACAGCGCCCCGCCGACGACCTCTTCTGGGCGCGGCTGCGCTGGTGCGTGGCGATGCGCCACGCAGCGATCCTGGAGGAGAACCACGTCGACAACGCCTCCCGCTGGCACCGGCTCGATGAGGGCTCCCTGGACACGGTGCGTGCCCGCCTCGCTCCGCGCGCGAAGCTGACTGTCTGGCCGGACCTCTCCGCCGACGTAGCCGCGGTCCTGGCCGATCTCCCCGACGAGGGCCTGGTCGAGTTCGTGTGGGAGACCGAAGACGGGCAGATCACCAGCACGGTCGCCGACGAGACCCAGTTCGCGGAACTCGCCGCGCAGATCGCCGGCGCACGTGCCGCAGCTCTCCTGCCCGTGTACATCGACGAGCGCCACCCCTTGTTCACCGCGGTCCTGCCCGACAGCGACGGCGTCCTACGAGCCCGGTGGAGAACAGAACCGACCCCGAGCGACCGCGACTGGGCCTTCCTCAAGACTCTGCGCCGTGGCCGGACCTGCACGGGAACCGTCACCGAGATCGCCGGCTTCGGCGTGACCTTCGTGGACATCGGCGGCTTCACCGCGGTGATCAACATCCCCGAGATCTCCTGGCGCCACATCGACCATCCGGCCGACATCCTCACGGTCGGTCAGGAGATCACCGCCGAGATCCTCGACGTCGACATGGCCCGGGAACGGGTATCGCTTTCGCTCAAGGCGCTGCAGGAGGACCCGATGCTGCAGGTCGCGCGGCAGGTCGGGCAGATCGTCACCGGGCCGGTCACCAAACTCGTGCCGCTCGGCGCCTTCGTCCGTATCGAGGACCGGGAGGACGGCTTCGAGGGGCTGGTGCACAACACCGAGCTCTCCGAACCGCCTGCAGAACGGCCCGAGGACGTTGCTCAGGTCGGGGACCTGCTCACTGTGAAGATCATCGATGTCGATCCCACACGGCGCCGGATAGCGCTGTCCCACACGCAGGCTCGCGCGGTGAGCTGTGAGGAAAGCCGACATGTCTGACGGTGAACTCGACCTGCCCTAGCCAGAGTTGGAGCAGGCTCGGACCATGCGACACCGCTCGGCGTGAGTGGGCCGACGGGCACCCAAAGCGCCGTTCTCGGCTACGTGTCGGTTGGTTCGCCGTCCGTCGACGGCGCCCCTGGCAGACGTGGTCGAGCTCGGCACCGTCACCTGGTCGGCCTGATCCCGCGAGGTCTCACCATCCCCGGGCCTCGAAACTGGTGTCCGGGCGTGGATTGGCGTTCCGGCCGACGGCGACGCAGGACAGGGCACTGCGTCTCACCTTGGCTCAATCCTCCGACACCGCTGCATTCCCCGCGTAGGGGAATTGGACAAGGGGAGCCACTCATGAAAGAGAAATTACTGCACGAACCGCCTCCTGCCCCGGATGTCGATTCCCCGCAGGAGAATTCGACGGTGACCGATCCGCGGCAGCCGGTCACTGGCAGAGCCTATTCCCCGGCTCAGGGGGTCACCCTCTCGGAGGGGATCTACCTGGGCGATGCTTCGCTCTCCGGCAACGGTGCCTGGACCTGGACGCCGACGAAGGACTGGACGGGAGGCTCCCACACCGTCGCCGCCACCGCTTGGTATCGAGTCCCGCTCGATGACGGCTGGGGCTTCGTTGATTCGTCACCACGTTATGTGACCTTCGACGTGGCCCTACCACTGCGGTCGGCTCCGGTGATCTCTGCTCCGGTGGAGGGCGCGACGGTGACCGACGAGCGGCAGGCGGTCGTCGGCACGACCGATCCCGGGGTGGAGAAGGTCACCCTCGCCGACGGAAACACCCCACTGCCGGGCCAGGCCGTCGTGACCGGTACCACCTGGACCTACACTCCCACCACCGACTGGACCCCGGGCCTGCACACCATGACCGCCACCGCCCACAGAAGCGGTTTGGACTCACCAGCCTCCGCCCCCCGCCACTTCACCATGAAGACGACGGGCGACACGGGCGACAACCTGTCCTTCGACGCCGATCCCGCCGACACGCTGCACATCGAACACGCCGGTATGGCCCCGGTGACGATCCCAGGCGGCAGGTCGGGCCGCCTGGACAACATCACCACGGACTGGTCCTACGGCGTCTTCGTCACCCCGACGCAGAGCCAGGACTCCTCCGGCTGGATCGTGTTCACCCGGACAGGCGAATGCCTCGACGTCGACACCGGACGCACACTACTGCCGAAGGATCTGACCGTCACCCGTGACCCAGGTGACGCCAACACGTTCACCTTCCGATTCCGGCCTACTACCTGACCGGCCGACGGCCCGCACCGACCGCACGCCCGGGAACGACGCGAGGAACCCGGCCCACGGCCGCCGACCCCACGGTCGACGCGTGACGGCGGGACACAACACCGGCCCGTGCCGCCGACGCGACCACCGGGGCGACGGCGGTCGGCACGCCCGGGTGGACGACGCGGCCGGGCGCGCCGGTTGCGGTTGCCGCGCCCCGCACGCGTGCCTACGTTCGACCACGAGTGCCTTTCGAGGCATTCGGGAAAACAAGCCCACTTCGATCGGAGATGGTGCCGTATGAGCACGCCTCAAATCCAGACCCCGACCGTCGACGACGGCAAATTCGCCCCCGGCGACGACATCGTGCTGGCAGGCACGAACCTCGAAATGGTGACCAACGCGACCTTCTACAAGCAGGACGGGAAGACCGAGCTCTACACGGTCTCCGCCAATGCGAACGGCAAGGGCACCGAGGTCTCTACCAACCGCAGGAATCCCGACAATCTCGGACCCCAGAGGGTCAAGCTCGCCGTTTTCACGAACGACAGCCCGCCGGTATACAGCAACAAGGTCGACGTCACGTTCGTGAACGCCTGAACCAACCCGCCCCACCACCGACTGCCCCTGGCTCTTCCCCGGCGGCCAGCCCGGCCGCCCGATCAGCGCCTGGGCGACCGGTGAACGACTCCGCAAGCTCGGCTCCGGCTCGCGGCAACCCGCTCCACCGCGCTGTTCCAGCTCGCCACCGAACCGCCCGCCGCGGGGCAATTCCGCGAGTTCCAATACCCGAGTGCACGATTACTGTACGTTCGCCGGCTTGATGTCCCGGTGGACGATGCCGCGTTCGTGGGCGAAGGCCGAGGGCGGCGCAGCCCTGTCGGGCCCAGTTCACGGCGCGGGCCGGGCCTCGCGCTGCAGCCGGGCCGCCGCCTCGGCCGCGACCCCGTCCCCGTTCCGGTACCTGTTCCCGAGCCCGGGCCAAGCGGCGATGGTGGACCGGTGCGACGCGGAGCGTCCGGGTCACGTCCGTCCGGATGCCGGGGAGGCCGAGCTCAGCTACATGTTCCTACCGGAGGCGTGGGGATGCGGGTACGCCGCCGAGGCGTGCGCGGCGGCGCTCGACTGGTTCGCTGGCGCGCTTCCCGGCGAGCCGGTGGTGCTCTGCACCCAGACCGCCAACTCCGCCTCGATGCGCGTCGCGGCGAAGCTGGGGTTCACCGAGGTGGAGCGGTTCGAGGAGTACGGCGCCGAGCAGTGGTTCGGCGTGTGGTCCTCGGTCGCGCCGTCCGCAGGTCCAGACAACCCGGCACCCGACCCGAAAAGCGCCCCACAACGACAACAGGTCACGCCCTCGGGCGCTCGGATGGGTGAAGGGCGCCCGCCACGCGCCGATCGCATCAGCGCCACCGGTGGAAGAGCGATGGGATGGGGGCAGCGCTCCGACCACTCCGGCTGGAGCCCCACTCACAGATGGGAGACCACCGTGATCGTGCGCATCATGGGCGAGGGCCAGGTAAGGCTGGACGACTCGCACTTCCCCGAGCTGAATGCTCTCGACGACGAGTTGCTGGCAGAGATGGAGAGCGGTGACGAGGAAGGGTTCAGGAGGTCCCTGGGAGCCCTCCTGGACGGTGTGCGCCGCCTCGGTACCGCCCTGCCCGACGACGCCCTGGAACCCTCCGAACTGATCCTGCCCTCGCCCGACGCGTCCCTGGAGGAGGTTCGCGAGATGCTCGGCGACGAAGGCCTCATCCCCGGATAGCCCGACTGCCGGCTCACACCGGAAGCTTCCACAGCGGGCAGAGTCTTTCGTGGAGCAGGCACACCTCCCACGACACCACGGTTCGTCGAGCGCGTCGGTAACGCCGAGCGTGCCAAGGACATCGGCACGCAGCACGGTGGTCGAGCCGTTCGGGTTGGCAGCGCCGACGGTGTCGTCCCCGACCGCCGTCGTGGGTGCCGCGGACCTGCTCGTCCGCGGCTGACGGCGGCGGCGATGGAAGCCGTGGCACGCGCTCAGCGGCACAGCCCTGCGACGAGCTCCAGCTCGTGCGCCAGTAGCCCCGGGTCACGCGGGCCGGCATGCGGCGCGCTCAACGACCGCACGCGGAAGCGATTGTGCGGTGTGACGTCGTCCGCCTCACGGATCATGAGGTCCTGGAGCGGCAGCGGGATGGTGCGGTCCTGCGTGTAGCGCACGAACGTACGCGGCACCCGGCCCCACGTCGCCGGCAGCCCGCGGGCGTCCTCACTCACGCCTACTGCCGCCGACTCGTCCGGCTCCAGGACGTTCATCAGCGCCCGGACCTCGGCGTCCGACCGGTCGGCGGCGATCGCCTCCTTGACGATCGCGAAGAACGCAGGGTCGCCCGAGCGCCAGTTGACCCGGCTGACGCCCAGCTCCGGCGGCGTCTGGACTGCGGGGATCTTGTACATGGAGCTGGTGGCCGCCTCGGGAGTCATCATCAGCTGTAGCACCGAGGGGTGCTCGGTCGGGCAGAACGCGGAGGCGTACACCAGGTGCGCGACCAGCTCGGGCACCTGGTTGGCGGCCGCGTTCAGGGTCGCACCGCCGAGGCTTCCGCCGACCAGCACTACCGGGCCGTTGCGGCGCACCCGCCGCACCACGTCGATGACGTGCGCGGCGAAGTCGCCCAGCGTCACCTTGGATATCGGGGACGGCTCGGTGTGCAGCCGCTCAAGGTCCTGCGGGGACTGGTAGGACTCGGGGAGGTACGCGCCGAGCCCGTGCCCGGGCAGGTCGACCGCGATCGCACGGTGTCCGCGCAGACCCAGCTCGCGCAACAAGGGCTGCCAGTAGAAGGAGTTGCTCCCCGAGCCGTGGACGAGGACAAAGGTGGGTGCGCCGCGCCTGGGCCCGTCCGCGTGCGCGATGGGGGCGGCCGCGCCCATCGCGGTGACCGCCGCCGCCCCGGCCACGGCCGCCTTCAGCGCGCTGCGCCGCGACGTCCCACCGGCCTTCGCGTCGCCACTCTTGGTGCTGTGCTGTTCCTTGGCCATTGACGGCCTCCTCCTTGGGTGTTGAGTGAAGCTTTTCGTTCATGGGCCGCGACGGGGTCCGGCTCCGCAACCGGCATCGAACCCGGAACCGGCCGCGGCCCTGCGCCAGCTCGCCCGGCAGGTACCTACGATTCATGGCCGAGCGGCCCGTTCTGCGCGCGCGCCGACGGGGAGGGCTCGGCCTCATGGACCGTGACAGGGATTCCGTGGAGGTGCAGGACCCGGGCCAGCGTGAGACCGCCGAGCCCGGCGCCGCTGATCGTGAGGGGTGTGCGCATGTGACTCCTTCGGGATCGGACCGCCCGATTGGCTCCGGCCGGCCGCCTTGCACGGTGTCAGGCGCCGCCTTCATGCCACCGTCATCCGGCCGTCTGCCCCGCCGAACGACCGATAGGCCACCGGTAGTCGACTGTCAGACGACTGACACCGCAGGTCACCCGCGGTTCGCCGGCCGGGCGCAGATCGATGTGCGTGGACGGCCGCCACCCACCGACGGTGGGACCGCAACTCAGGGCTCGATGAGAAGCGACATGCTGTTCTTTGGTTGGGCGCCGTCGAGGCAGGCGGCCACGTCCGTGGGCGTGCGGAAGCGGGCGGTTGCGGCAGGGATGCATCGGTCGAGCTGGGCCAGGAGCGGGCGGACCTCGGCATATCGCGTTGGTGATCGCGCTGCGGTTCACTCCGAAGAGCTGGGCGAAGCGGTGGGGCGTCGGTGGCCCAGGCGAAGTGTCGGCGCTCGCCGTCGTCGTGGCGGCTGACGGCGGTGCGCAGGGTTACGGTCTCGGCCGTCGTGGAGGTTTTGGTGCCCACGGGACTCCTTGTGCCCAAGCGCCGACCAGCGTCGGGGTCGGCGACCTGCAGGACGTCGCTGGCCGGGCCGCCGAGCCGCAGGGTGGTGAGGGACCCGAGCGTGGGGCGGGGCACGGGGGCCTCCTAGGGTTCGTCGGTGAGCGCCTTGAGGGCGAGGGCCCGCAGCGGGGCGAGGCGGGTGCGGTTGTCCCGGTGGTGGTAGACGGCGTTGGTGCAGATGGCCAGGTAGCGGCCGGTGGCCGGGGCGAGGTAGAGGCTGGTCCCGGTGAAACCGTGGTGGTAGGCGACCCTGCCCTCGTCGGCGAGGATCCAGGCCAGGCCCCGGTCGAGGCCCGGCTCGATCTCGGCCTGCGGCCGCATGCTGTAGGTGAGCCAGCGGCCCAGGGGCCCGCCGGTGGCGTGCGAGGACAGCAGGTGGACGGCGAAGGCGGCGAGGTCGGCCGGGGCGGTGAACACCCCGGCGTGGCCGGCGACTCCGCCGAGCAGGGCGGCGTTGTCGTCGTGCGGCATCCCCCACAGCCGGGGCCCGCCGGTCAGCCGCTGCTCGGTCGGGGCGACCTGAGCGGAGCGGGGCACCGGTCCGTAGGTCGTGCTGGTCATGCCGAGGTCCTGCCAGAACTCGGCCGCCAGCTCGTCCAGGCGCCGGCAGCGGTAATGGGCCAGGGCCAGGCCGAGGAGAATGAAGCCGCGGTTGATGTAGCGGTGACCGGCTCCGGGGCCGGCGATCAGAGGCTCTCCGCAGATCAGCTCGGCCAGCGGCTCGGCGCGGTGCCGGTACTGGTCGAGGCGGGTGTCGGCCCGCAGGCCGGAGGTGTGGGCCAGGACCTGGCGAACCGTCACCTGGCCGCCGGGCGCCTCGGGCGGGATGCCGGTCAGCAGTTCGCGGATCGGGGTGTCCAGGGTGAAGCCATCCATGAGGGAGGTGCCGACCAGCGGCCAGGTGGCCAGGACCTTGGTGAGCGAGGCCACGTCGTACATCGTGTCCGGCCCCGGCCGGGCGTCGCCGCAATCGGGGGCGACGACGCCGGAGGCCAGGTAGCCGGGCTCGGTGTCGAAGGTGCCGTGGGCGATGATACCACCGGGGACCGTGCCGTCTGCGGTCATCAGGTCCAGGCACTCGCGCAGGTCGGCGAGCGCGTTCTGCTTCCACGGCACGGTGTTGGTCACGGCTACTCCTGGTCGATCGTCAGGTGGGCACCGAGCGCGGCCGACTTCGGCAGCAGGCTGCCGTATCCGCGCCGCAGGTGGTACATCCCTCGGATCGTAGAGGTGCCCTCGGGGGCCACGGCGGCGATCACGAGGGCGGTCATCGCCCGGATGTCCTCCCCGGCCACGCGGGTGGTGGGATCAGGCGGACTTGGCGGTGGCGCGGACGCCGAAGTGGACGTACCGGGTGCTGTCGGGGAGCGCGTAGAAGACGACGGGGATCCAGGCGTCCTTGGTGTTGCGGCGGCCCGCGAAGACGGTCCTGGTGGGGGAGTCGGAAACCGGAGTGAGGTGCCAGACGATCGGGTCGAAGGTGCCGGCCAGGCCTCCCCGGCCTTCGTAGCGCAGATCCAGCACGCCCTCGCCGTCGCCCTTGCGGGCGGTGATGGTCATGAGGAAGCCCTCGCGCTCGTAGCGGCCCGTGAACGGCTCGGTGTCGACCGCCGGGGGGTTGTCGGACGGGCCGAACGCCGGCATCGCGACCCCGGCGAACTTCGCGCTCAGTTCGCGGCACAGGGCCTCGTGGACCTTCGGTGCGGCTCCTCCGCCGTTGGTGAGCAGGGCGATGGCGAGGCCCTTGTCCGGGATGGCCCGCAGGTAGGCGAGCTGGCCGAAGGTGCTGCCGTCGTGGCCGAAGCCGCGAGCGCCGTCCCATTCGAACAGGCCCCAGCCGAGGCCCCAGTGGGCGCCGAGGAACCACTGGTCGGGCATCTCCACCTCGCGGGTCAGCATCGCCTCCACGGCCGCGGCGGAGAGCACCCGGGTGCCGTCCGGCGCGGTGCCGCCGTCGATGAACAGCCGGGCGAAGCGGACGACGTCGGCCGCGGTGGCGCTGATGCCGCCGTACGGTCCGGCAGAGCGGGGCAGCATGTTCCACAGCGGGGTGGGCGTCGGGTCCTCGCCGGGCTCGCCCATGTGCCCCATCGCTGCGCGGAAGCGCAGGACCTCCTCGGGCAGCGTCATGGTGTGCCGGAGCCCGAGCGGCTCGCAGATGAGCTCCTTGAGCGCCTCGTCCCAGGTCAGGCCGGTGATCACCTCGACGATCCGGCCGAGGACGTTGTAGCCGGTGCTGGAGTACGACATGGTGGTGCCGGGCGGGTTCGTGAGGCCGACGTCGCGCGTGCTGTCGACGTAGCGGGCCAGGCAGTCGTCGCCGCGGCCCGTGTCGTTGACGTGGTCGCCCTCGATCCCGCTGGTGTGGTTGAGGAGCTGGCGCGGCGTGACGATGCGGGCCGCGTCGGCGTCGGCGAGGGCGAAGTCCGGCAGGACCGCCGCGACCGGTGCGTCCAGGTCGAGCTTGCCGGCGTCGGCGAGACTCAGGACCAGGGCGGCGGTGTAGCCCTTGGTGACCGAGCCGATCTGGAACACCGAGTCGGTGGTGGTCTCGACACCGGTGCCGGTGTGCAGGATGCCACTGGCCAGTTCATGGATCTCACCGCCGGTGAGCACCGCCAACACGGCGCCGGGGATGCGGTGGGCGGAGAGCAACTCGTCGAGCCGACGCTGCCAGTGGGCGGTGTCGAACGCCCCCGCGGCACCCGTCCTGCCCAGTGCCCCGTCGACGGCCTGCGCGGCCTTGCGGGTGGTCCGGTCCACGAGCTTCGCGACCTCGCGGTCGACGTTGTCCGAGAACTCCTTGTACATGTCCTTCGACACGGTTTCCCTCCCCGGTGTCGGGTGGCGCGATGGCGCCCCACTCATTCGAATCATTCGAACATCGTTTGAAACGATCTCGGCGTGAACCTGGTTCCCGCCGCCTAGGAGAGCGCCGCGAAGCCGGTGCAGAGCAGGCGGATGCTCCGCGTGAACTTCTCGTCCTGGCTCAGCCGCGGGATCAACTCGCCTATGACCAGAGGGAACTGCTCGCGCAGTTCGGTGTAGAGCTCGGCGGTGACGGTCGGCGGGGCGGCCGGCTGGTTCTGTTCCTGAAGGACGAAGCCGGTGACGTGGCTGAGCAGGGTGTCGGCGGCGATGCCGCATTGGTCGGCGGGCAGGCCGGCGTCGAGGAGGGTGCGCAGCAGGCGTTCCATCAAAGAGAGGGCGCCGACGCTGAGCATGCCGGGGCTCTCGGCGAGGAGTTGGGCGCCGCCGGGGTGCTGTTTGATGCCCAGGCGCAGGGTGGTGGCCTGGGCCTCGATGCGGTCCTGCCAGGTGGCGGTGGGCGGGAGGGCGTCGAGGGCTTCGGTGCCGGCGTCGTAGGCCCGGCGGCAGATCCGGTCGGCCATCAGGGCGAGCAACTCGTCCTTGCCGCGCACGTGGTAGTAGAGGCTGCCCGCGTGGGCGTCGAGCCGGTCGGCGACCTGGCGCATGGACAGGTTCTGGTAGCCGACCTCGGCGAAGACGGCCATGCCCGCATCGACGATGCGCTCCTTGGTGAGCTTCATGCTTTCACCGTACAACGTTTTCCAACACTGTTCGAAAACTGTGCTAGCTTTGCCCCATCAGATTTTCGAACGGTGTTGGAAAACGCCGGAACCGGGGGGAGGAGTCGGACATGGGGGCGATCGTCTTCAACGTGACCACGGCCGCACTGATGGTCATGATGGTCAACTGCGGGCTCGGCGTGGTGGGCCGCGACACCCTGCGCGGACGGCCGCTCCCGTGGGCGGCGATCGCTCTGACCGCGCTCGCCGTCGGCGGCGTCCTGCTCCAGCTGGCCTGGTCCGGCGCCATGGACGCGCTGGACGCGGACCCCGCCAAGTCCGGCTGGTGGCGCGAGCTCACCTCAGTGTTCATGCAGAACGGCGGCCTGCTCGGCGGCCTGTGGAACCTGGTCACCCTCGCCGCCGTCGCCGCGCTCGCCCAGTGGTACTGGGGCGGTCCGCTCACCCTCGGCTTCTTCCTCGCCGGCATCCTGCTGCCCGGCCGGATCGACACCCTGCTCGGCCTCGGCGGCGGCCCCAGCACCGATCCGCGCAACTTCGCCGGCAGCTCCGGCGCCACCTACTTCCTCGGCGCCACCCTCGCCCTCGCCTTCCTCACCCGCACCCGCCTCCCCAAGGAGATCGCCCTGGCGGCCGGCGTCCCCGCGCTCGGCCTCGCGATGTGGATCGCGCAGGAGAACGGCCACGGGCTGGTGTCCGTCTACGGGTTCGCCCTCGCGGCGGCGGCGTGGGCCATCCGCCGCCAGGTCCGCCCGGCACCCAGCCGGACGGCCTGACCCGCGGTCGTCCGATGGCCGCTCGCGGAACGACCGCAGGCGGGGCGGCGACTGCGACCAGAGCCGAAACCACGAGACGACGAAGGCCCGGGCCGCGTGATGCGGTCCGGGCCTTCGTGAAGGCGGAGGATACGGGATTCGAACTCGTGAGGGGTTGCCCCCAACACGCTTTCCGATTCTCCTGGGCGCTGTTCGCCGGGGTTCAGGCCCGTTCTGACCCACGGCGGAGCGAATCGCTGGGCGGTGGCTGAACCCGCCCGGACGAGGGTGAACGAGACCGGAACTGAGACCAGCCGACCGGTGTGACCAGAGCCGGGCGAGTCCTGCGCGGGCATGGTGACGCGCAGCAGAGGTCCAGTCAGGCCCCCGCGGCCAGGGAGAGGCCGGTGACCAGCATCGTCGTTGCGACCAGGGCGTCCAGGACGCGCCAGGAGGAGGCGCGGCGGAAGAAGCCGGTGAGCAGGCGGGCGCCGAAGCCCAAGGCGGCGAACCAGCACAGGCTGGCCAGTGCGGCGCCGAGCGCGAACTGCCAGCGCAGCGTGCCGTGGGTGGCCGCGACGGCGCCGAGCAGGAGCACCGTGTCGAGGTAGACGTGCGGGTTGAGCCAGGTCATCGCGAGACAGCTGAGTACCGCGCGGCGGCCGGAGCGGACGGCGGGTCCGCTGCCCTCCAGGCGGGAGGCCCGGAAGGCACGCCGAGCTGCGATCACGGCGTAGCAGAGGAGGAAGGCCGCACCGACCGCACGCACCGCGGTCAGTGCCGCCGGCCACGCCGTGATCAGGGCGCCGAGCCCGCCCACGCCGCAGGCGATCAGTACCGCGTCGGAGGCCGCGCAGATCGCGACCACCGGCAGGACCGCCTCTCGGCGGACGCCTTGGCGCAGGACGAAGGCGTTCTGCGCCCCGATGGCGACGATGAGTGACAGGCCGGTTCCGAATCCGGCCACGGCGGCGGTGAGCGTGCTTCCCATGAGTGCCACCGTAGGCAGCCGACGCGACACAAGACCAGCTAAAGATTTTTACGTATCATTAGCACCCATGAAGGCTGAGCTGCCCCACGACCTCGTCCGGACTCTGCTCGCGGTGATCGACGAGGGCACCTTCGACGCGGCGGCGGCCGCCTTGCACGTGACGCCCTCGGCGGTGAGCCAGCGGATCAAGGCGCTGGAACAGCGGACCGGGCGGGTACTGCTGACACGTTCCCGGCCGGTGAGGCCGACCGAGTCGGGCCAGGTCGTGGTGCGCTTCGCCCGTCAGCTCGCCCGCTTGGAGGACGACGCGCGTGACGCGCTGGGGATGCCCGAGAGCGGGGAGGGCGCCGGGCCGTCGGGTCCCTCCTGGCTGCCGATCGCGGTCAATGCGGACTCGCTGGCGACCTGGTTCGTGCCTGCGCTGGCCTCGCTCGCGCGGGACGCGCGGATCCACGTCGACCTGCGGCGGGAGGACGAGGCGCACACGACCACGCTGCTGCGCGCGGGTGAGGTGATGGCGGCGGTCACCTCCTCGCTCCATCCGGTGGCGGGCTGCTCGGTGCACCGGCTGGGCGCGATGGTCTACCTCCCGGTGGCTACGCCGCAGTTCGCTGCCCGTTGGCTCGACGGTGACCCGGCCCG
This sequence comes from Streptomyces sp. LS1784, assembly GCF_020103755.1. GTDB lineage: Bacteria > Actinomycetota > Actinomycetes > Streptomycetales > Streptomycetaceae > Kitasatospora. Next base: position 19,407 of record NZ_JAHSQD010000014.1, on the reverse strand, counting down.
GCTGCTTCCGGAGGCGCCGGTCGTCTGCTTCGACCGCCGTGACGAGCTGCAGGACGCCTTCGTCGGTGAACTGACCGGTGGTCGGGGAGCGAGCCTGCCGCGGCGGCACTACGTCCCCTCCAGTGAAGGCTTCGCCGATGCCGTGACTGCCGGTCTCGGCTGGGGCCTCGTCCCGCGTATCCAGGCCGAGCCCCGGCTGCACAGCGGCGTGCTGGTCCAGTTCCTCCCGGGCAGCACGGTCGAGGTTCCCCTCTACTGGCAGCAGTGGCGCCTCGACTCGCCCGCACTGGCAGCCGTCGCCACGGCGGTGGCGGCGGAAGCGGAGCGGGCCCTGCGGTAGGTGTGCCGGGCGCAACCGAAACGGCAACCACGAGACGGCGAAGGCCCGGATCGCTGAGGCGGCCGGGACTTCTTCTATGACCGACCGAGCGAAATTCACCGGAGGAAATCCGCGCAACCCCGCAACGACGGAGAGCAGCAGTTCCGGCTGCCGGTGCGCCGCGGCCAGGACGGGGCGCTGGTGGGGCGGTTGCCCGGGCCCGCAGCCCGGGTACCCGGAAGGCTCAGCCGAGGACCGCAGACGAGATCCTCGGACGCCTCGTCGGCAGCAGCCCCCCGCGCCGATCCTGATCGAGACCGTGCGCGCCTTCGACGCCGTCAGCTCCGACCCCGACCCGACCGAGCCGGTGTCGGTGGTCATCCAGGACCGCAGGATCAAAGCGATCGGCAGGGTGAACCCGCCGGTGGGGACCGTCATCGAGGGCGGCGGGCGGGTGCTCATGCCGGGCCTGACCGACGCGCACGCCCACCTCTTCGCGGTCGAGTTCGGCTGCGTCAGTTCCGACGGCCGCACGGTCCCCGTGGTGATCCCCTCGTACGTCAACCCGGTGCTGGCCGTGCTCGTGGTCTGCGCCGTAACGCTCACCGTAGTCGCGGTCGTCCGAAGCAAGGAGAAATCCACGTGACGGCGAACACTCCGTGGCGCACCGTACCGCGTCGTGCCGTCGGCATTGCCGCAGGTGCCGCGATCGGGTCACAGCCGCTCGCCACCGCCTGCTGGCCAGGGACTGTCAGATCGACCCAGCAGGGTGCGCCGGGCGGGTAGTGCGAAGCGGTCACAGCCACCAAGGAGTCTCAAGGCCTAGGCGGGAGCCTTCCCGGTCACCCGGGCCTCTGGCAAGCTGCTGATCACCGGACCGGTCACCAGCGTCTTCGACTTCCAGCCCGTTGCCGCGGCCGGACGGCTGTTCCTCCTCACCATCCCGATTCGGCTCGCCGACGGCCCCTGAGCGCGGGCCTGAAGCACGGGCCGGGGGTGCCGGGCGGCGGGGATGGGCGAGCCGGGCCGGGTGCGCGGACAACCGTTCGGGGCCGGTGTGCGTCCTCATCGGCATGCACGATGCGACCACCTCGACCGGCGCCGCCACCCGGGCCGCTCGCTGGGCGCTTCACGCCCTCCGCCAGCTCGTCGGCTTCGGCCTGCGACAGGCCGCGAGCTGCGCGTTCGCCGTGGCGCTGCTCGCCGGGGTCGGGCTGTCCAACCTGCTGCCCGTGCTGCCGGTGGCCCGCTACGACCTGCTGTTCGCGTACGGGGTGGTGCTCAGCGTGGTCTTCCACCTGATCGGCTGGGAGCGCGGCCGGGACCTCGCCGTGATCGCCGGCTGCCACCTGCTGGGCCTGGTCTTCGAGTACGTGAAGGTGGCGCTCGGCTCCTGGTCCTACCCGGAGCCCGCGCTGCTGAAGTTCGGTGGCGTCCCGCTCTACGGCGGGTTCCTGTACGCGGCGGTGGGCAGCTACATCTGCGCCGTCTGGCGGCTGCTCAAGCTGGAACTCACCGGTTACCGCCCGGCCGCGACGGCGGTGGTGGCGGGCGCGCTGTACGTGAACTTCATCAGCCACCACTGGGTGCCCGACCTGCGCTGGCCGCTGGCCGCGCTGCTGGTCGCGGTGACGGCGGGGGCCCGGGTGCACTACACGGTCGGTCGGCACACCTACTGGATGCCGATGCCGTTGAGCTTCGTGCTGACCGGCTTCTTCCTCTGGCTGGCGGAGAACATCGCCACCTACGCCGATGCCTGGCGGTACCCGTACCAGATGCACGGTTGGGAGCCGGTGTCGGTCGAGAAGTTCGGTGCCTGGGTGCTGCTGATCAGCGTGCTGTGCGTGATCGGGGCCGCTGCCCACCACCCGGGCCGCCGCGCGCCGGTGGCCGCGGCCTGAACCGGACCGGCTGACTGCACGGCGCGGAGAGCCTGGGAGAGGCCTGGGTGCTGCTGGCGTCGGACTTCGCCGCGGACCTGGTTGTGGCTGCTCGCGGTAGTTGCCGTTTGACGGTTCTTCTGGGGCGGCTTTCGGGTTGGTCCTGCTGGAAGCGCGCGAGTTCGCTGACTCCCGGACTTTCGACAGCAGGAACCCGCGCGCTGGTTGGCCCTCGTGGGGTCTCGGCGCGCGGGTTCGGTGGTGCCTTGGGCAGGGTTCCTCGGCGGGGCGGGGTTGGTCAGTGCTCCGCTGCTTGGCGAGAAGGGGTGCCGGCTTCCCGGGTGGCGGCTCAGGTGGCCAGCGGGCGCAGGCCTTCCTCGTCGGGGGAGCCGGGCTCGGCGGTCCTCAACGATCCCGAGCTGGACGCGCGGGTCGGCCCGGATTCGGACGAGTAGTGCCCCGGGGCTGGTGACGCCACTGGATCGTGAGGCGGTTACGCGTTCATCAGCTGCCACTGCTGGCGGTTGCTGGAGGTGCAGGTCCAGGTGTAGGTGTTGTGTTCGGAGTTGCTGCCCATGCACCTGGTGTTGCTGCCGTCGGACACCGACCACTTGACCGTGGCGCCGGGTGCGGGGGAGTAGTCGGGGGACCATCTGGTTCCCGCGCCGCCGCATCGGATCGCCGTCAGTTTCTGGCCTTCGCTGTAGGGGGAGCCGGACAGGCAGGTGCCGTAGTCGAGGTTCCGGAGCTGGTAGATGCCGCCTCCCAGCGGCTCGACGTTCCATCTCTGGTCCGTGTACGAGTTGCCGCAGGTGGCTGTCTTCACCGTGTTGCCGTCGTAGTACAGGCACCAGCCGGTGGACTTGTTCATGAGTCTGACGACATTGTTCCGGGGGGTGAGTGTGGTCGCCGCGCTTGCCGCGGGGCCGGCGAGTGCCATGCCGAGGAGGGCCGCGGTGGCAAGCGCCGAGGCCCGTGCTGCAGTACGCATCGAGGTTCTCCTTGAAGGTGCGGTGGAACCCGGTGGCGTTCCTGAGTGCATGGTTGTTGCCTGGGCAGTCGTTTCCCCGGCTTGGGCCAGGAGACCCGGTCTGCTTGCAGTACCACGGTCGCCGCGTCACCCCTCTGGCGCACACGGGCTGCGGCAATCGGGTGACTGGTGCGCGGCTGCCGGCCTGCTCGTGATGATGCCGGCCGACTCGGCGGGGACACGCTCCACGCCGTGCCCTGGCGGTGGCGGGGTCCTTTCGCAGCCTGAGACACTGCCGGCGGTGGATGCGGTGATCACGCTGGCGTGCGTGAACACCGCATCCGTCTCGATCGGGATGGCTCTCCGATTCAGGGTTGCTCTTCAGCGCTTGGCACGTTCGGATTCGGTGTCCCGGCCCTCTCCCCACTGCTGGGCGCCCTGCTTGGGCCGGGGGATGAGGAAGGTCGCCAGCATGCCGAGGGCGAGCAGCGCGGCACAGGTGTAGCCGTTGATCTGGATCGCGTGGGACATGGCGTCGCGGGCGGCGTCGGCGGCGGACGCCGTCTGCGGGTTGTCGCCCAGCCCGGAGATCATCGCGCCTGCGCTGTCGGAGACCGCCGAGGACAACTGGTCGGCGCCGGCCTCGGGTGTTCCCTGCTTGACGAGCCGGTCCGACAGGTCGGAGGCCAGTGCCGTGAAGAACGTCGAGGTCAGGACCGCAATACCGAGTGCGGAGCCGAGCTGGCGCGCGGCGCTCTGGATTCCGGAGCCCTGGCCGGCCTGCCGCGGCGGCACGTCCGCCAGGACCACGTTGGTGACCTGGGCGGTGGCGAAGCCGACCCCCATGCCGTACAGGAACAGGGCGGTGGCGATGACCCACCACTGGGAGTCGCTGCCGGCCAGCAGGCCGAACATCAGCAGGCCGGCGGCCTCCAGGACCAGGCCGATCCGGACCAGGCCGACCGGCCCGGTCTTCTCGGCCATGCCGAAGCTCGCGCCGCTCGCGAAGAAGCTGCCGAGCGCGACGACGAAGACCAGCAGCCCGGTCTGGACCGGGGAGTAGTCCAGGGCGTACTGGAGCCACAGCGGCAGCACGGCGAGCATGCCGAACTCGGCCAGGGCGATGATGAGTGTCGCGATGTTGCCCGTGCTGAAGGACTTGATGCCGAACAGCGAGGTGTCCATCAGCGGCGCCGTGCCGTTGCTCCGGGTGAGCCGCATCTGGAGGAACAGGAAGAGGGCGAGACACGCCACCGCGACGACCAGGGCGACCGGGATGACCGACAGGCCCGTGCCGTCCCCGAAGGGACCGAAGTCCTTGCGCGGTTCCCACCACCCGTAGTTGCGTCCCTCGATCAGCGCGAACGCGAGAAGTCCGAGGCCCAGCACCGACAGCACCGCGCCGACGGCGTCGATCCGTCCCGGCTGGCGGGGGGAGGGCTGGAGGAACTTCATGACGCCGACGAGGATCAGCGCGACGACCGCGATGTTGATGCCGAAGGCCCATCGCCAGGAGTAGTCGGCGAGCCAGCCGCCCAGCAGCGGTCCGACCGCGGCGGCCGCCCCGATCGTCGATCCCCAGATGGCGAACGCCTTGCCGCGGTCCGGACCCCGGAAGGTCAGATTGAGCAGTGCCAGTGACGTCGGCATGATGATCGCGCCACCGACACCCTGCGCGAACCGGCCGGCGATCAGCAGCTCCCCGGTGGGCGACACCGCCGCGGCGATGCTGGCCAGCCCGAAGATCACGGTCCCGACCATGAACAGCCTGCGCGCTCCCAGGATGTCCGAGAAGCGGCCCATCACCAGCAGCAGGGCGGCCAGGATGATCGCGTAGGACTCCTGGATCCACTGAGCGCCGAAGGCCGAGATCTCCAGGTCGTCGATGATCGGCGGCATCACCACATTGACGATGGTGAAGTCCACGACCACCAGCGAGACACCGAGGGAAATGGCGACCAGGCCCAACCAGGCGTCCCGGTCGGTGGGTGAGGGCCGAGCCGGATTCTCGGACACAGCGTTCCTCCGTTCTGTTCGATGGGGGTGCACCCGGTTCGGTCGCCGAGGGCGAGGTACTGGGGGTGCCGGGGAGGCGTCCGGCCTCCGAGCCAATGGCACCCTGCCAAAAGAAGAGGACGTATTCTGACCGCTACTGACACCAATCCGGAGGGCAATCGGTGATCGCCAACCGAACGTTGGAGCTGCTCAGCCTGCTTCAGGCCCAGAAGGAGTGGACCGGCGACGGTCTGGCCGAGCGGCTGGGGGTGTCCCCGCGGACGGTCCGGCGCGACATCAACCGACTGCGCGAACTGGGCTATCCCGTCACGGCGCGCAAAGGCCCCTCCGGCTTCTACCGGCTGTCCCGTGGAGCGCGGCTGCCCCCGCTGATAGTCGACGACGAGCAGGCCATCGCCATCGCGCTGGCCCTGCAGACGGCTCCGGCCTCGGTGACCGGCATGGGGGACGCCACGAAGCGGGCGCTGAACTCCATCAAGGAGCTCCTGCCTCCCCACCTGGCCCACAGGCTGGCGACCTTCTCGATCGAGCAGATAGAGAACGCCTGGGAGCTGGCCCCGCCCCAGGTCGGTCCCGCGCTGCTGGCGCAGCTGAGCGCCGCCGCGCAGCAGCGCGAGCTGGTGCGGTTCGCCTACCGGTCCATCGACCGCGACCCGGGGGAGGACGACGAGGTCCTGGCCGAACCCCATCGGCTCGTCGTCTGGTCCGGGCGCTGGTATCTGGTGGCGTACGACCAGCGCAGGAACTCCTGGCACACCTATCGGCTCGACCGCATCGGGCAACTGACCTCCACCGCCTGGCGGTTCGGTCCTCGGGAAGCGCCGGAGGCGGACATCACCCGCTTCGTCCAGAGCCAGCCCGACCGGGGGGACACCGCGGACACCTGGCCGTGCTGGGGCACCGTCCTGATGGAGTGCCCCGCGACGCTGGTGGCGAAGTGGGCTCCGGGCGCGGCGAGCTTCGAAGCGATCGACGAGCGGATCACCCGGATCCGAATGGGGGCGTGGTCCTGGTCGGCGCTCATCGGCTTCCTCGTCACCTTCGACTGTCGTTTCACCGTCGAAGGCCCGCCCGAACTCGCCGAAGCGGCCCGCCAGGTGATCGGCCGTCTCGACGTCGGGGTGCCCCTGCCCGACGAGCGCGCGCCGGAGCCGGTCAGTTCGGTCCGAGCCGGTACCTGAGATCGGAACGGACGGCCGCATTCCCTCCTCGACGTTCAGGAACGGGGACGATGCCAGATCCGTCCACACCCGTGAGGTGACCGAGAGATCGACGTTCGGGCACCGTCTTGGTGTTCGGCCTTCGTGGGGTTCAGGGTCCGGTCGCCCTGCCCGTCAGTGGGCTTCGGGTTCGGATGGTTGCGCGTCGACGAGGACTCGGCCTCGTGGGGTCGGTCAGCGGCGGGGTGCGGTACGGCTTGCTCAACGAGGTCCTGACCCGGGACGGCTACCTGCTCGGACGCTCCGTCCTCAACATGTCGGCCGGGGTCATCCAGATCGGCGGCTTCGCCCTCGGCGGCGCGCTGGTGACGGTCCTCTCGGCGCGCGGCACGCTGCTGCTCGCCGTCGGCCTGTACCTGCTGGCCGCGGTGGTGGCGCGGTGCGGGCTGAGCAGCCGGCCCCCTCGGGGCGTGAGGAGGGCGTCGGTCGCGCGGACCTGGCGGACCAACGCGCGGCTGTGGTCCTGCGTGCCGCGCCGGTACGTCTACCTGGCGTTGTGGGTGCCGAACGGCCTGATCGTCGGGGTGGAGTCGCTCTACGTCCCCTACTCACCCGGCGACGCGGGCCTGCTGTTCGCCTTCGGGGCGGTCGGAATGCTGGTCGGGGACGCCGTCGTGGGCCGCTTCCTGCCCGCCCGGTGGCGGAACCGGTCGGCTGTGCCGCTGTGCGTCCTGCTCGCCGCCCCGTACCTGCTCTTCGCGTTCGACCCGGGACTGCCCGTCGCCCTGGTCCTGGTCACGGCAGCCACCGTCGGGTACGGGTCGGGGCTGCCGCTGCAGGACCGGCTGATGGCGTTGACACCGGACGAGCTGAGCGGGCAGGCACTGGGCCTGCACAGCTCCGGGATGCTCGCCATGCAGGGTGTCGGCGCGGTGGCGGCCGGCTCGGCGGCCGAGCTGACCTCGCCGGCCATCGGCATGGTGGCGACCGCGGCGGCCTCGCTGGCCGCGACCCTGCTGCTGGCGCCGGGGCTGCGGGCAGGTCCGGCGGCGGGAGGCGCGGCGGACGCGCAGAAGGAAGAGGCCCTCCCCACGCCGAAGTAGCTCCCGTGGTGAAGCCCTGCAGTCGCAGGCCGCTGCCGGGCCGAGTCCTGTCGGATGCCACCGGATCCAAAAACTGACGTCTCGTCATGTCATCTGCGGTTCATGGTGCTTCGTCGGCCGGGCATCGACCTCCGACCCGCCGGCGCTATCAGCTCGGGGCATACCCTGCCGGGCCGACAGGGCCCGGCGGCTTGCCCGTTCGGGAGGAACCGATGTCCCTGAGGCACCGCACCACATCCCTGACCGCCGCGGCCCCGGGGGACGCCGCCGCCGGCCACCCGGATGACACCCACAGCCTGCTCATCCCCGAAGGGAGCGGGGGCCGGGGGCCGCTGGGCGGAAAACCGTTCGCCCCGGCGTTCGGGCGGCGGGCATGATCGGCCGGTGGATCTGCCTTCCCTGCTGGCCGCCATCGAGCGCGGCGACGACACCACGGTCTTCGAGTTCCTGGAGGACGCGGCGAACGACGAACTCACCGGCGACGACGGCATCACCCTGCTGGCCGCCGCCGCGCACGCCGGGCGCCACGAAGTCGTCGACCGCCTCGTCGTGTGGGACGTCGACCCGACCCGCCCCTGGGCCGGCGGCGTCGACCCGGTCACCTGGGCCGCCGAGAACGGCGCCTACTGGGTCCTGAACGCACTGCTGTCCCCCGACCGCGACCCGCTGCGCACCGACAGCCCGCACCGCCGCGCGCTACGGGTGGCGCGGGCGGCCCTGGAATCCGGGGCCGGTGCCGGATCCGTGCCGCCCCCGGCCCACCGCGCGGTCATCACCGACCTGGAGGCGAAGCTCGGCGTCCACCGCACGCCGGACGAGCTGATGGCCCGCGCCCTGGTCCATGCCGACCCCGAGCACGACGACTGGTTCGCGTCGCTGTTCCGGATCGCCGAGCCGGAGAGCCAGGAGAGGTTCGACTGGGCCCGCGCCGTGGCCGAGGGCGCCGGGGACGCCGGCTCGCTCGACCGTCGGCGCTTCGCGCTCGACGCGATCAACTTCCTCGGCTTCGGCTTCAACCCCGACAACGGCAACGACGAGCCGCCGTTCACCCTGGAGGCCGCCGAGTTCCTCCGGCCCCGGCTGCACACCGAGCAGGACCCGCACGCCCTGCGCACCGTCGTCGCGGCCTTCACCGGCTACTGCACCCGCGAGGAGCTCCCGGCCGTCCTGACCCACGCAGACCACCCCGACCCGGGCGTCCGCCACCGCGTCACCCTGGCGTTCCCCACCCTCCTGACCGACCACCCCGACGCCCTCGCCGTGCTCCTGCGCCTGGCCGGCGACCCCGCCCCCGTCACCCGGACCAGCGCACTCCACGCCCTCACCCGCCACCCCGTCGACACCCCTGTCCTGCGCGGCGTGCTGACCGCCCGCCTCACCGACCCCCACTTCGACGTCCGCCTCGAAGCCGCCGCCGCCTTGGCTCTGCGCGGCGACCAACGCGCCACGCCGGTACTCCACGAGATCCGCCGCGGCATCAAGAACCGCAGCAGCCGCGGCGCGGGCCGCCTCGACGACCTCCACCACCAGCTCCGCGCCCGCACACCCGGCAGGTGATCCCACAGCCCGGGGCGCGGATACAGGCGGGGAGGGCAGCAAGCGGACCCCGTCCGTCCGAGCGACCTTCGACTTCACCGGGCGGCGGCGACCGGCCGGGTCCGGATCCTCGATGTCGGCACACAGGATTTCCCCGAACCGGGCGCCGGCCGCTGTCCCGCCGGCACGACGCTCGTGGCCCGGCCCGTCAGCTGTCGCGGCCCGTCGCCCGGGAGAGCGTCGCGGCTGGAGACCGCCCACCCCCGTACTGCTGCAAACACTCCAGATCGGTCAGAGCTTCGAGGCGACGCACGATGCACGCCGCGACGCTGACGGCGACCACACCGGCCGGGGGTTCCCCGTCGGCCGGGCGCGCCCGCGAGGCGGAGTCCGGGGCTCGCAGGGCCCTGCTCAGGTCGCGCAGCTTCCCGGCCAGCTCGCGGACTCCGGTGTTGTTGACCAGGATGTCGACGTCGGGCAGCTGCCGGATCAGCTCGGCGGTTCCCGAGGCCGTGCCGACGTCGGCCGTGATACCGCGGCCGCCGCGCCGATTCCCGCCGTCGACCCGGTGACCAGCGCGGTACGTCCACTGAGATCGATCTGCATCGGAGGGGCACCCCTCCTTGGTGAGCGGCGGCCCGCCGGCGACGGGCCGCCGCCGATCGGCTTCCCCCGGCCCTGCCGGGAAGGTCGGTGGCCCTGGCGTGGAGGCTTTGGAACGCGGCCGGGATGCCGTTGACCGCTTCTCGGGCCTTCTCGAATTCCTCGCGCAGGTCGGGAGCTCCGCAGAGCCCGACAGCTCCCCGACAACGTCCACCAACTGCCCACGAGCAGCAAGCCGCGCTGAAGGAAGCCAGAATGGCCGCCCCCGGCCTACCCCTGGCCCAGGAATGCCCACACATCCGCAGCAAGCGCGCTCATCTCTTCGCCGCCCTCGACAACCGTCGACACCGTGCACTCCCACCCGTTGTTGAAGACGTCGGCCCGCAGCGTCCAACTCAAGCGCACATGACCACCGCGACCGAAGCTCGCGGCCACAACCAGATGGTTGTTCGTCCAGACCCTCTCGCCTTCCCAACCACGGAAGTCCTGCGCGAGGCCGTCGAAGAAGTCGTCCAGCCGGTCCCAGACGGTCACCCCCACAGCCTCGATCCGAGCCTGCACCCCGTCATCACGCGCCTCGACACCGAAGACAACGTGGTACTCGTCCTCCCTCGCCCAATCGAACAACCGCACGCGAGCGTCCGGCGAACCCGCCGCCCCGCGGACGACGAGCTCAACCTGCCCAGGACCAACCTCTATCGGCGTCACGCCCCGAAGGATACGGACTCAGCGTCAGCCTGCCGACGACTACAACAGCTCCGAACGAGGGACAGAGGTACGGGCGTGGAGACCTCCGGCTTCATCGACGACGGCAGCACTTCGGTCGATACCGACGACGACACGCGCGGCAGCGCTCTCCCGTCCCGCCGGCAGTCCGGCCGGGCGCGGGGGATGGACCCTCCCACAGCGGGAGGGTCCACGATGGGCCCGTGCGAGACCAGGACGACTTCCTCACCATCGGGCGCTTCGCCCGCCTCTGCCGGCTGAGCGTGAAACAGCTCCGCCACTACGACGACACCGGCCTGCTGCCCCCGGCCAGGGTCGACCCCGCCACCGGGTACCGCTACTACGCCCCCGGGCAGGCCCGCGACGCGCTCACCGTCGCGCTGCTGCGCGACCTCGACGTGCCGCTCGCGGTGATCGCCGCGACCCTGGCGGCCGCCGAGCCGGAGCGGGCCGGCCTGCTGCGCGCCGAACGCGACCGGGTCGCCGAGCGGATCACCCGCGACCGGGCCCGCCTGGAGCTGCTGGAACGCCTCGCGGCTGGCGGCGGACTGCCCGGGTACGAGATCGCCCTCGGGCGGGAGCCGGAGCGGCAGCTCGTCGTCGTACGGGCGGTGGCCGGGCCGGGCGAGCTGGCAGAGCGGATCGGCGCGTGCGTCGGCCGGCTGCTGGCAGGACTGCACGGCACGCCCTGGCGGCCCCCGCTGTGGGGGCTGTTCCCGCTGGACCTCGCCGAGGGCATGCGCATCGCGGTCGGCGCCGAGCCGGACAAGGTGGAGGAGGCAGCCGAGGCGGGCGAGGCGGGCGGGCCCCGCAGGCTGCCCGGCGGCCTGGAACGCGAGCTGCTGCCCGGCGGCCCGGTGGTGGAGACGGTCCACCACGGCCCGTACTCCCAACTGCCGTTCGCCTACCATGCGTTGCTGGCCGCCGTGCACGAGCGCGGACTGCGGCCGCTGGCGCCGGTGCGGGAGGCGTACCTGGTCGGACCGGGGGAGGCCCCGGAGCAGGAGTGGGCGACCCGCCTGGTGGTCCGGGTCGAGGAGCGGACGGAGGAAGCGGCATGACGCAGCCGCGCGGCGGGAAGCACTGCGAGACGACGGCGCTGGACGTGCTGCTGCGCCACGAGGGCGTCGTGCTGTCCGAGCCGATGCTGTTCGGGCTCGGGGCCGGGCTGTCGTTCGTCTACTGGGACGGCAAGGGGCTGGACTTCCCGTTCCTCGGCGGCCGGGTCAAGCCCTTCGAGCTGACCCGCGCCCTGGCCGCCCGGCTCGGTCTGGAGCTGGACGTCCGGGAGACCGCCTCCGCCGGCCGGGCCTGGCGCAACGTGGCCGCCGAGCTGGACACCGGACGCCCGGTCGGACTCCAACTGGACAGCTACCACCTGGAGTACTTCACCTCCCGGGTGCACTTCGGCGGGCACGTGGTCGCGATGCGCGGCTACGACGCGACCGACGCCCACCTGGTGGACACCGCGCAACAGGGCGGCGCGGTCACCACCAGCCTGGCCTCGCTCGCGGCGGCGCGCGCCGAACGCGGCCCGATGACCGCCCGCCACCGCTCCTTCACGCTCGCCCTGCACGGCGAACTGCCGGACGTACGTGACCTGCTGGCTCCGGCGATGGCCGACTGCGCGGCGGCCTTCCTGCACCCGCCGATCGCCAACCTCGGCCACCGCGGCATCGCCAAGGCCGCTGCCCTGGTGCCGGGCTGGCTGGCCAGGGCCGACCAGCCGGCGCTCCGACTGCCGCAGGCCGCACGGATGATGGAGCTGGCCGGGACGGGCGGCGCACTGTTCCGCAACCTCTACCGGGACTTCCTCGCCGAGTGCGCCGAACTGCTCGACGACCCCCGGGTGCGCACCGCCCGCGACCGGTACGCCGAGGCCGCGGCGGGCTGGAGCGAGGTGGCCCGACTGGTCGGCGCGGCCGGGGAGTCGGGGGACCAGGAGCCGCTGGAGCGGGCCGGCGGGCTGCTGGGCGAGCTGGCACGGATCGAGCGCGAGGCGATGGAGGAACTGGCCCGGCTGCCGGCCGGGAGCGACGTGCCGGTCACGGACGGCCGGCCCCGGCGGTGAGCTGCCGCCGGGCCGGGAGGGGAAGGGAGCGCCGAAGGCCGTGTCGGCACACCCGCCGCCGGCTGCCGGCCGCCGGTCCGGTGTCCGACTGTGCGAGGGGCTGTCAAGCGATGACCCGCAGGCCGGACTCACGCTCGGCGGTGTTGATCAAGTCGATCACCTGGACCTGGCGGAGAGACAGCGCATCGTCGGAGATCCGCCCGATGTCCACGGGATGGGTCTTCTGGCCGAGGGGGTGGGTGAAACCGGTGACCACCCAGCGCCCGCCGAGCGGTGACGTGTCGTCGAGCAGCCACGCCCAGTGGGCGCCGTGCGCGTTGAGCAGGAACTCGCCGGTGACGGCCATGAGCATGCCCCGGAACCGGTGCCGGTCGTCCTCGTCCATGACTGTCGGGTCGAAGTCCTCGGCGATTCCCCGGTCGACCAGGGCGATCGCCCAGTCGGGGTTGGTGCGCAGCCATTGCGGGTCGCCGCCCAGACTGCTCACGATCCGCTCGGCGAAGCCCCGGAGCTCAGCGGCCCATTCGTCCACGTTGGGGTTCGGGTAGTCGATCACCGGCGGGGTCTCCTCGTGCGGGTCGTGCCGGATGACACCGCGCATGCCACCCTCCTGGCCTCGGGTACGGGGCACACCGTATGCGCCGTCACTGACACCGCCTCACCGCCGGTACCCGTCGTCACCGGTCCGCCGATCCAGCCGCGACTGACGGAACCTCAGGGGCCTCCGGCAGGACCGGCGGCGCGTCGGCGTCACCGAACGACTCGACGCCCAGGGCGACCCCGTCGGCGGTGACGGCGGTCATCGGATCAGCGGACGTCGTCGCGCCCGAGGCCGCGGCCGGGCGCGCTCATGTCGCCCGTTCGGGGCGTGCCGTCGGCGAGCCCGTAGCGCAGGAACACGGTGCCCTGCGGGCCGGCCACCGGCGGTTCGAGGAGCGTGAGGTTCGTGGGCACCGCGCCGCCGTCGAACACCTTCTTCCCGACGCCGAGCACGATCGGGTGCACCCACAGGTCGAGACGGTCGAAGAGCTTCTCCCGCAGGAGGGTCTGCACCAGGTCCAGGCTCCCGACGACCTTCACGTGCTCGTGCCGGTCGCGGACCTCGCGCACCGCGTCCGCCAGGTCCGGGCCCAGCAGCGTGGATCCCGCCCACGGGAGGTCGGGGGTGCCGCGGGAGGCCACGTACTTCGGGACGCGGTTGAAGAGCTCGGCGATCTCGCCGTCCTTCTGGTGCGGCCAGTAGGCGGCGAAGATGTCGTACGTCCGCCGGCCGAGCAGCAGGGCGTCCGTGCCCTCGTACGCGGCAAGGATCTGCGCCCCGGTGACCGCGCTCAGCAGGGGCGCCTGCCAGCCGCCGAAGGGAAACCCCGCCGGGTCCTCGTCGGGTCCGCCGGGCGCCTGCCCGACGAGGTCGAGGGTCGCGAACAGTTCGATGTGGATGAGGCCCATGTCTCTCTCCCGATGAGTTGGTCGTTCCCGTCGAGATGTAGACCTGCCGGGGCCGAAAAACTCATCGCCGCGCCGGTACCCGACTTCCGCACCCGCCGCCCGCCCTGCCCGACACGCCCCCGTCCGGGCCGTCCTGTCGTCCGGGCCGGACCACCGGTTTCACGATCCGGCGGCGGGCCTGCCCCGGCGGCAGCGCGATCATCCAGGGAACCGGGAGGCGCTTTACCGGCGGACCGCTGAGATCAGCCCGCCGGGCCGCTCCTCGCGCTGCGGCGGGGTGCTGATCGGGCGGCCGTAGGCGGCAGCGCGCTCGCGCAGGGTGTGGCTCTCGGCCTCCCAGCCGTGCCCGGCCAGCCAGCCCACCGGGTCGTCGGGCATCTCCGAGACCCACATGGACGCCGCCGATCCCGGCGCGGCGTCCGCGCCGAAGCGCTCGATCACGCCGGGCGAGCCCAATGTCAGCCCCATCCGACTGCCTGCCGCCGACTGTGTGCTGATCCGGGCCAGCAGTAGCTCCACCGCGTCCTCGGGCAGGTAGATCAGGAGTCCTTCAGCGATCCACACGGTCGGCACGGCCGGGTCGTGCCCTGCGGCGGCCAGCGCGCCTGGCCAGTCCTCGCGTAGATCCACCGCGACGGTGATCCGCTCGCAGCGTGCGACGGCCCGCTCCTGGCGCAGCACCGAAGCCTTGAAGTCCAGTGGCGCGGCGGTGTCGACCTCGAACAGCCGGGTGCCCTCGGGCCAGTCCATCCGGAAGGCCCGGCTGTCCATGCCGGCGCCGAGCAGCACGACCTGTCGGACCCCGGACGCGGAGGCCTGCTGCAACAGGTCGTCGAGGAACTTCGTCCTGATGACGATGGAGAACGACACGGCCAGCCGGCGGCGTCGCGCGGCCTCGTCATCGGGTGGCGGCGATGAGGGCCACAGGCCGCCGGCGGTGGCGAAGGCCTGCGCCAGTGGGTCGTGGAACAGCGCGTTCTCCCGCTCGGTCTCCAGCGCCCGCACCCTGGCCACCCCCACTGCCGTGGCCCACACTCCCGACGGCTGCACCTGCTCTTGCTCATCAGTCACCACGCCAGCCTATAGATGATCGATTCGAAGGGGGGCCTGATGAGGGGAGCCAGGTTCATTCGCGGCTGATCCCGTCGTACCTGCAGGTCAGCGAGATGTTCCCGGTGACTTCCCCGGCGTGGGCAGGACCGCCAGGCGCCGCCGGGCCTGGCGGTCCTGCTGCTGTTGCAGCGCAGGGGGCAGGGCAGGTCTCCGTCGCAGTCGGAGATCCAGGGCCGGCGCAAGCCCCCAGGTCGTGGGCGATCGTACGACCACCGCCCGATCGGACGCCGAACCGCAGGACACACTCCGGGTGTGCCAGGATCTGCTGCTGTGACCAACGGTCCTCTCGCCGGCCTCGACGATGTGCCCTGGGCCCGACTGCGGCACTCCTACGGCAAGGCCGAGGACGTCCCCGGACACCTCCGGGCGATGCAGGCGGGGGACCGGGAGGGCCACTACCCGCCGAGTGCTCAGCTCGCGAACCACATCGTGCACCAGGGCACGCGATCGCAGGCCGCGGCGTACACCGTTCCGTTTCTCGTGCGGATGGCGCTCGACCCGAGACTGGTCAACAGGCACCGGTTCGTCGGTCTGCTGGTCGCCATCGCGATCGGGCTGGACAACAACCATCTGCCGAACGGCTACGACCCCCGGGAAGACCGCGAGTACCTGGCACGGATGCGAGGTGAAGCCGACGACTGGGCTCGGTGGATCGCCGAAGCCGCGGACGACGAGCACGCAAGCAGCGTGAGGAGAGCTGCGAGCAGGTGCTCATCGACGCCGAAGCGGTCGTGTCCTCCTACGACGCCGTCCGGGAAGCACTTCCCGCGCTCGCCGTCCTGCTGACTTCGGACAGCCCTGAACTGCGCGCCGAGACGGCGAACCTGTTCGCGTGGTTCCCCGAGTCCGTGATGGCCCTGGCCGAGACACCCGAGGCCACGACGCTGCGAGCGGTGGAGGCCATGCTCGTCGGTCTGGCCGACTGTACGGGCGTCGAGAGGTACTACGACAGGTACTACACGGCGCACAGGCTGTTCACGCTGGTCTTTCCGGGCAAACCCGCCGAAGCGCCGCAGTCCTTCGGAGACCTGAGCGACGTGCAGCAGCGGGTCGTGCGGTTCATCGCCGACCAGGACGCCGATGGCTGGCCCGCCGGCGGAATGGACGCTCTGCGCCGGTGGAAGGTGCCGACCGGGCACTCTGACCTGCGTGCCTACGTCGGTGGTGTCCAGGCCGGCTGACAGGCCGACAACCGGCGCCGGGTCCGGGCCGGGCAGCAGGGTGTCCTTGCCGCGGTCCCGAGGGCCGTCCCCTTGCCGAGCAGGTCGGCGTTGTTGCCGCCCCGATCCCCGCGGGTAGAGCCGGACGTCCCCGCGCCCGCCATGGCGAACGCCCGTCCCGGCCGGCGTCAGTGCGACTCCTCCAACAGCACTGCCGCGACGGCGACTTCGGTGCCGGCCAGGCCGACCGAGCAGAAGGCGGTGATGTCGTCCCGGCCGGTGCGTCCGACCTCGGCGCCGGCCAGGACGGCACCGAGGTCGACCATGCGCTCGACGGGCAGGATGTGCGGTTCGGGCGTAGCCGGCCGTCCGAGCGAGTCCGTCAGGAGGACGTGTGCGTGGTCCACCGGGGCGGCGGGGACTTCGTGGCGTGAGAGCGACTTGAGTCGAGCGTCGTCACGTGCGTGCCCGGTGCGATCCAGCCGGCGTCCAGGACGGGCACCGGGCTGTTCGTCGCGACGACCACGACGTCGCGCTCCCGCACCGCCTCCTCGACCGTGCCCACCGCCCGCACCTCGACCTCCGACTCCTCGGCGGCGCGCCGGGCGAACGCCTGCGCGCGCTCCGGCCTGCGGGACACCACCACGGCCTCCGGCTCCGTTCCACGGCTACGCCGACCGGTACCTCGGGACGGGCTTTCCGAAGGTCGAGCAGCACCGGGAGGCCGCGATCCGGCGGCGCAGGTCCAGTGGGTGGCCCGGGAGTCGTGCGTCTCGACTCAGATGAAGGTGATGACCAGCACGGCGGCCGCCACCAGGAGGAGAACCGTCAACGCCGGCGCGCCGGGGCGCCCGCCGGGCTCGGAGGTGACGGCGACGAACGAGACGGCGGGGACCGCCAGCGAGAGGGCGATCGCCAACCACCCCACGACATCGGTGGGAACCCCGGCGACCATGGCCCCCCAGACGGTCGTGAACATCACCGCCAGCCAGGCAGTCGCGGTCAGCACCGCCCAGGCCGCGCGCGCAGTCCACCGTTCGACCGGGTCGGCCGCGTGGAAGTTGGCGCGGGTCATCGTCCAGATCCGGGTCAGGTTCGCCACTGGAACATCCTCTCGAACAACACCGTCAGGCACCAGGGACGGGCGCGCATCGGGCGCGGCTGGACGACCACCAGGTCCGCCGCCACCGAAGGCCGACACCGGCACACGCCCGTCGGGGGTCGGGCCGACGCGTTCGGGTGGCCACCGCTACAGCACCACGGTGGCGACGAAGAGGATGACGGCGAAGACGACGGTGCCCACCACCCCGATCCTCGTGGGTGTGATCCGGTCCCGGAACTGCCTCTCCGGCCGGACACGCTGGCTCGGACCGGTGCTGTGCTTCCACCAGTCGACGACCCGCCGGAAGTCGGCGTCGAAGTCCTCCAACGGATTGAAGCCGCTGGTCACCAGGGTCGACAGCCAGTGGCGCCGACCGTCGGTGGTGTGGATCCGCGCCACGCGTGTGGTCGTGCCGCGGCCCTGGATCTCCGACACGTCGATCCAGCAGATCTGTTGCCAGGAGTAGGTGCGGCCACGGCCGAGCCCCCAGCTGACGGTGACTCCGTCGGCGTTGACCCGGACCCAGTACCGCATGGGGATGAGGCGGCTCCCAGCAACCAGCAGCACCGTCCCGCCGACGAGCAGGATCATGAGGCCGGGGCCGAAGTGGAACTTCATTCGGCCGGCGAGGACTTCGGCCGTGATGACCATGAGCAGTAGCGCGAGATCGGCCAAGTCGGGGCTGAATCTGTCTTTCCCCCGGAAGATCAGTTCGTTCACATGGCGCACCCTACGCCTCACTGGCACCGGCCTCACAGAGGGTCGGATTGACAGATCGTCATGATGGCGGTGCAGTGACGGATCCGCCCTGCTCGGAGGCTGCGGCAGTCGGGAAATGGGTACGGCCAGGCCCGGCGGCCCAGGCGGTCGGCCGAGAGTCTCAGGTGGGGGCATCTGTAGCCGGGTTCAGTCAGGCCAGCGCTGACTCAATGCCGCACGCATCAGCAGCAACGCCAACTGACCAACGATCAAAAGGCGCTTGCACTCGAAAGCTCGACAGACATGGCTCCGGTGCAATGGCAAGTTCATGAGGGGGATCGACAGTGACGTCGGCGAGCATGTCCGGGATCGGCCAGGTTCATCGGGCTTTCGAGGAACAGGCGAGACGGACTCCGGACGACATCGCCGTGGTGGCGCAGTCGGTCCGGACCACGTACTCGGAGCTCGACCGCCGGGCCGCTGCCGTGGCCCGAGCCGCAGCGCCACCGCGGTGACCACCGACGAGGCCTTGCCCGCGTGGGCGAGGCACAGCTGCTCGCCGGCCAGTTTGCTGACCGCGTACGGCGACTCCGGCGTCGGCATCCGCTTCTCGCCGGACGCGCCTTCGAGGATGGCGCCGTACACGCTGGACGACGAGGCGTAGACCAGTCGCGAAACGCGGATCGGTCGGCAGGGGATACGGCCGTCGCCGAACTCGGCCCGGGCCTTTGGCGTGATCGTCCAGCACCACCGGGGCGCTCCCCCGGTATGGCCGGACTGCTCGGCTCGGCGACCGGGGCCGGCGGCTCAGGCCCGGTGGCGCCGGCGGAGCCAGATCCCGGTGCCGACCAGCAGCACGGCCGCGACGGCGGTGCCGGCGGCGGCCCAGGTGGTGGAGTCGGAGGTGTCGCGTGCGGAGGCGGAGCCGGAGGCTGCGGTCGGTGCGGAACCGGCGGGAGCGGGCTCGGACACCGGCCCGCCGATGGGCACCGGGACGGGCCCGGCGCTCGTCCCCGTCGACGGCAACGCGGCCGCCGTGCCGGCGGGCACCGGGTCGTCGATGACGGCGTCCGCCACGTCCAGTTCGCGCTGGGCGTGGCCGAGCGACGGGAAGGCGCAGTCCACGGTCACCTGCCAGTGCCCGGCGGGCAGGATCTCCCGGGTGGTGTACGTCCCCGGGCGGCCCGGGACGCCGACCAGCCGCCAGGGGCCCACCGCCCGGCCGTCCGCGGCGGTGGCGGAGAGCGTGCCGGCGAAGTCCTCGGTGACCGGGTCGTGGTCGTTCTCCCATGTGGCGACGGTGCTGACGTGACCGTTCTGCTGGCCGGTGACGTCCAGGTGGACGCTGTCGCCGTGGGCACCGGCCGGTGCGGCGGTGGGCAGGACGGCGGCCGCCGCGAGGGCGCAGGCGGCGAGGAGCGGGCGGGTTCGCATGGCGGGTGTTCCTCGGAGCGGTGTGGGAGGACGGGTGAGGGAACGGGGGCGCCGGGCGCGGCCACC
>NZ_JAHSQD010000139.1 GCF_020103755.1 Streptomyces sp. LS1784 | reverse complement strand
CTGGTCCGCCGGAGCCGGGGTCAGCTGCTGGGTGAGGGCCGCAGCGGCCTCGGGCGCCGGGGCTGCGGGGCGGCAGAACCCGCCCAGGTGCATCGGGCGGCCCTGGGCGCGGTAGACGGAGGGCTGGCCGCACTGCACGCACGGCGCGGCCTCGGCCATCACCAGCGAGCCGTCCGGGTTCTGGTCGAGCAGCGGGACGACCAGGCCGTCGGCGGTGTCCTGGGCGGGCGCCGGGCCGGTGAACGCCTGCGGCACGGCCGGGGACGGCGTGGCGGCGGGGAAGCGCGCGGCCAGGCCCTCCAGCAGCCGCGCGTAGGCCGGGGCGATGTCCGGGCCCGGAACGGCGCTGCCGTCCTCCCAGCCCTTCACCAGGGCCGAGTCCACCCGCAGAGCCGCGCCGATCTGCGCGGGCGTCAGCCCGGCCGCCAGGCGCAGCCGCACCCGCTCGGCGGGGAGCGGCAGGCCGGTGTTCACGGCCGCCAGCAGGGCGTCGACGGAGTTGAACAGGTCGTCGGACATCAGGGTCGGTCTCCTCAGCGTCCGTTGGGTCGGGTCGGGTCGATCCGGGGGTCGCCGAACAGGGCGTCGAAGACCGCTTCGGTGAGGCAGGCGATCGGGCCCTGCTCGGGGCGCAGGGTGTAGCCGGCGGTGCGTCCGAGGTCGGCCACCGCGATCGGGACCTGGGGCCGGTAGTAAACGAGCAGCTCCCGGCCGGCGAACTCCGTCGGCTCCACCACGCCCTGCGCGGGGTTGAACGGCAGGGCGAACGAGGGCAGGCCGGCCACCTCTTCCTCGGCGGCCAGGTGCAGGACGCCATCGTCGGTGGTGCGGAAGGCGACGGCCAGGTCCACGCCACCGACGCGGCGGTCGCGCGGCAATCCGTGGCCCTCCAGGACCCGGCCCAGCTGCGAGGGCGCCATGGCAGCCGCGATGCCCAGGGCGCGCCGGTTGGAGTAGCTGTCGCTGGCGTCCGCGCGGGACATCGCCAGCTCCTTCACCACGCTCAGGTGCTGGGTGACGCGGCTGATGCAGGCCACCAGGGCGGTCAGGTCGTCGAAGGTGGAGGCCTGCGGCGGCTCCACCAACCGCTCACCGCGCAGCACCGCGAGCAGCGCCCGGGCGAGGTCGTCATGCACCTCGACCCGCTCACCACCAATGCTGATCCTCACGGGACAACCCCCAAACAGTAGGACATAACCAAATGCTACACCAGTCGCCTTTGAGAGTTCAAAAGGGAAAGGGCCGCGGCACTGCCGCGCGCCCCTCGCCTGGCTCGTGTCAGACCGCCTGCGGGGCGGCCCGCCGATCACGCCAGTGGGCGAACAGCACCAGCCAGTGGTGCCGGGCCCGGCTCGGCACCCCCCACCTCGCGTCCGGCAGGTCGTCGCCCAAGTCCTCCAACACGATCCGCACCGCCAAGTCCAGCCAGCCGGCGCCGTACTGGTCCCCGATCAGGGTCCGCAGCTGTTCACGGGTACGCGGCATGGCGACGCGGGGGTCGTGGTGCGCGTCCCGGACCTGCCGCAGGGTCAGCGGCCTGGACAGCAGCACAGGCACCGCCAGGTCCGCGAAGTCGCGGCACTTCGCCTCGTAGCCGCTCATGTCGATCAGCTCCCGGCGCAGGGCGAGGTAGGTTTCCTTCGCCCCCTCGGTCCGGCCGGCCGCCGCGACCAGGGCCCGCGGCGCCGGGCTGTTGAGCCCGTCATCCGGCTCCCGGGTCATCGACACCCACAGGTGGGGCGGCGGTGTGTTGTTCACGAGCCGGGTCAGGTGCCGCCGGGCCTCGGTGTCGTCGCACAGCGGACCGATCTTCGTCCACGCCGTCCCACGGCCGAACGGCTCGGCCGTCACCTGGGCCCAGTAGACGTAGGGCAGCACCAGGAGCTCGTGCACCTTGCGCAGACGGGCGGTGTACTCCTTCATGGTCAGGCCGAGGTAGGCGAAATCCCCGCGGTACCCGGCCAGGTTCGCCGACCCGTCACGCCACAGCGCCCGGTGCAGATCGCCCGCCAGGCTCTGAAACTCCCCGCCCGGCAGGCGCAGCGCCGCCTCCAGCGATCCGAGCCGGGAGTTGCAGCGCCGGCAGAGAGCTCCCCGTACCTCGTCCGTGGCGTGGTCGTGGTCCACCTGCGCGGAGGCCCGCCCGCACCGCAGCTCGCAGCGCGGACGCTCCGCCAGGTACGCGGCCTTCGCCTCGGGTGACATCCGGCGATAGTCCACGCTTCACCTCCAGTGACGTGATCGAACTGTCCGTCGCCACGGTCGCAGGCGGCACCGACAGCACGTCACCCGACCGGCTGCGGGGCCGATCAGCGAGATGGCTCAGCCCGGGCACCACCAGGGCGCCCGGGCCGAACTGTCTCGCTATCGCCGGCCGCGCCCCTGACCGGAATCGGGCCCGGCGGAGCAGCCCGGGGCGACGGGGGCGACGGCAGGGCGCAGCTCGCACGGGTGTGGGGTCGTTCGGCGATGGGTCCGGCACCGCGAGGCAGGCTCGGGGCGCCGGCTGTCCAGTCAGATCGTCTGGGCGGGTTCGTCGAGCCAGGCGTGCCAACCGTCCGGGGTGACGGTCAGTCCGAGACGCTCGATGCCGGGCTCGCCCGCCCCGTGCCACCAGGCGAGGGTGCGCTCGAAGTCGTCCCACAGGCGGCGGCCGCCGTACTGGCGGACCAGGTGCGCGTCCTCACCGTCGCGGAAGGTGGTCGCCGACCAGGCCGGGGTGGTGAGGGAGTAGAGCCACAGGGTGCGGGCGCCGTCGTCGTGCGGCTGGATCGCGTGGACGACGTCGCGCAGGCGCAGGCCGGCGGCGAGCGGGAACGGGTCGAACTTGCCGTGCGGCGGCAGGACGGCGGTGGTGGTGGTCTCGGCGACGGTGCCGCCGTCCGGCGGGTTCTGCGGCCACCGCAGGCGCTGGGAGCGCATCTTCATGAACTCCACCGGCTGGAGGAACGGGCCGGACGCGGTGCCGTCGCCGTGGACGGTGAGGCGGACCAGGGCGTCGGCGTTGGAGTAGTGGGTGCCGAACGGCGCCAGGATCAGCCCGCCGGGCCGGGTCTGCCCGATCCACGCCTGCGGGATCTCCCGCAGCCCGTAGGTCGCGGTGATCCGGTCGTACGGGGCGCCGGGCGGGTGGCCGAGCGCGCCGTCCGCGCAGACGACGGTCGGCCGGTAGCCGGCGTTCTCGAGTGCGGTGCGGGCCTGGGCGGACACGGCGGCGTCGATCTCGACCGTGGTCACGTTCGCGTCGCCGAGCCGGTGGGCGAGCAGCGCGGCGTTCCAGCCGGTGCCGGTGCCCTGCTCCAGTACCCGCATCCCCGGCTCGGCCTTCAGGTCCTCCAGCATGGAGGCGACCAGGGAGGGCATCGAGGCGGAGCTGGTGGGCACCGTGCCGGGCTCGGCGCCCTGGTGCTCGCCGTCGTCCCACTGGGTGACGATCGGGATGTCCGAGGCGGCCGCCGCCAGCCAGCCCTGCTCGTCCTCGGCCCGTGCCAGGGGCCGGCTCTTCCCGGTGGCCATGTCGTGCGCCCAGATCAGGTCCGGCAGGAACAGCGAGCGCGGGACGGCGTCGAAGGCCGGCGCCCACGCGTCGGCGACGGGGAAGGACCGCCCCGGCGCGGGGCGGTCCTCCTGCTCAGGTGCGAGCGTCACTTGCGGTGTCCCCCGTCTCCGGGCGGTGTGGTGCCATCCGGGGACGGCGGGTCGGACGGCGGCGTCCACGGGGTGCCCGGGTGCCCGTCCCCCTCACCGCCACCGCCGCCCGAGCCTCCGCCGCCGTGGCCTCCGTCGATGTCCATGCCGACCTCCTTGTCGTCGCTGTGATGGTGCCCTCCCGGGGCCCGGGGAGGAGTAGAGGGGCGCCCCGGCGCACCGGGGCACACTGTTGCGCCTACGCCGGGCCGGGAGGGCGGGTGCGCAGATCCGCGTGCACGGTTTTGCCGAACGTCTCCAATGTCGCGCCCCAGTGCCCGCCGGTCAGGCGGTGGACCAAGGCCAGGCCGCGACCCGACTCAGCCGCGGAGCCCGCCTCGATCAGGCAGGGCAGGGCACGGGAGCCGTCGCGGACGCTGATCCGCACACACCGGCCGGTGACACGCTCGACGGTGACCGTCATCCGGCGCCGGCACCCGGTCTTCGCGGCGTTGCCGACCAGCTCGCTGACGATGAGTTCGCCGGCCTCGACCAGGTCATCCAGCTCCCAGCCGCGCAGCGTGGTGCGCACCAGGTGGCGGGCCTTGGCGGCGGACTGCGGCTCGTAGGGCAGCAGCGCCTTCGCACGGTCGGCGGCCTCGGGCCGTGTGGGGGTCTCGACGGCTGCGGTCACCGGGCACCCCGCACCCGCCGGCGCCGCCCAGGTGCGGCCGTAGCCGGTGGGCGGGGTATGGGGTGCGCGGCCACGGCGGTACTCCGCTCTCTCGTCGGCGGTGACGGCTGCGCGGACCCGACGGGGGGGGCGGGCCCACGCAGCGGCCCCAACTCGCCGCCCGCCCCAGGCAACGTCCGGGTGTCCGGTCCGTCACTACGGGCGACGGATCGACGGTAGGGAGTGACCGGCCGGACCCTCAACGCGTTTGCACGCGTTTGCAGGAATTCAGCCCACGGAGTCAGTGGCCCGGGCGATCAGGGCCCGTGCCTGCGCGCCGTAGACCGCGAAGTCCTTGAGCCGGTCGAACGCGCTCGCGTAGAGCGTGAGCTCGCTGGGCGTGGTGACGGTCACCTGGGCGGACAGCAGCTCCACCCCGGCCTCGGCGTCGTCGAAGATGTTGAACGTCTCCACCGGCCACATGGTGCGCTGCGCGGTGAACGGGATGACGCCCAGCGAGACGGCCGGCAGCGCCATGGCGGCCCGCAGGTGCTCCAGCTGCTCGGCCATCGTCTCGACGGTCCCGAGACGGTAGTAGAGGACGGACTCCTCCACCAGGATCGCGAAGCGGTGGTGTCCGGTGCGCACGACGCGGGAGCGGGCCAGGCGCGCCTTGACGGCCTCGGCGACGTCGTTGGGGGTTCGGCGGAAGTCGGCCACCGTGGCGAGCAGCGCGGTGGCGTAGGCCTCGGTCTGCAGGACGCCCGGCACGACGCGGGAGGAGTAGGAGCGGAAGTGCCGGGTTCGCTCGTACAGCGGCGCTGCGGATTCCTGGAGGCGGCGCAGGCCGGTGCGGGTGAGGCGGCGCCACTCGACGTACATGGAGTCCACGGCGCGGTTGGCGGCGATCAGGTCCTCGGCCTGGTCGTCGGCGCCGCAGGCCCGGCACCAGGTGCGGATGTCGGCGTCCGAGGGCGCGGTCTTGGCGTTGATGATGCGGGAGGTCTTGGCGCCGTTCCAGCCGCACCGGGCGGCCAGCTCCTGCCCTTGCAGACCGGCGTCCTGCATGATCTCGCGCAGCCGCGCGGCGACGGCCAGGCGGGCTTCCTGGGCGCTGGAGGAAGGGGATGCGGGCATGGAGCTGGTCGTCCGGTCCGGGGCGTCAGACGGTGTACTGCTCGTGCGGGACGGCGCGCTCCCAGACCGCCTCGAACGCGTCCGCGCAGAGCTTGGCGACGACGGGGTCCTCGCACATCTCCGGCCCGCCGGAGGCCCCGTCGCCGGTGAAGTGGTTGAAGCGCACGATCGTCCCGTCGAACAGCCAGAAGTCGTTCCCGGGTAGCGCGAGGTCGGAGGCCCGGCGTCGCGGCAGCCAGCGGACCTGCTCGCCGGCCGCGAGGTTGACCACGGTCCCGGCGTGCTCGTAGCGGATGTACTCGGTGACCGGCTCGGAGACGATCCGGGCGCGGCGCACCACGACACCGCGGGCGACGGCGGCCCGGATCATCGACACCCAGCCGGACCAGCCCGCGCCCTCGGGATCGAGGTCCGGGTGCACGCCGGTCCGCTGGAACTGCTCGAACTCCTCGGCTTCGCCGACGATGCCGTAGGAGTCGCGCATCTCCAGGTGCACCGCGGAGTGCCGGGCGCCGGCCAGCAGCTCAGAGAAGGCCGTCACGTTCTGCATCGTCGAGCGCCTTCCTGATGATCGCCGCCATGCGCAGCGGGATGCGGGTCACGTTCTCGTGGTCGGGGGTACCGACGGAGTGGCCGGGCACCCACTCGGTCGTCCCGATCTCCGTCAGGAGCTCCTCGCCGGGCTTGAGGCCCTGGACGACCAACTCCCTCTGCTCGTCGTCCACCCACACCATCGGGCTCTCGTCCTTGCCGGTGTTGGGATCCACCCCGGCGAACCGTAGCGTCATGATGCCCTCCCGTACCAAGTCGGTTGCGCAGTTTTGCACGACGCCCCACCTACAGGTGACGGCCCGTCAAGGGCGCGAGGAAGCATAGAGACAATCCCTGCAAGCCGACTGCTGCCGGACTTCGCCGTTCGCCTGCCAGGACCACAGGACCGGTCCCAACGCGCGCTCGACCCGACTGGTCTGCCCGTCCCCGGTCGCCGTGCTGGCAGTAGGCGGAAATGCGATGACACGCCCGTGGTGTTCTTCGGGCCACTGCGCCCCAGATAGCCTGCCTTCCGTGTATTGGGCATTCGACGGTCAGAGGGACCGGGCATGAGCAGAGTGATCGCGGTCTACAGCGAGAAGGGCGGCGTCGGCAAAAGCGCCTTGGCAGCCGGCCTTGCAGCCGCCGCCCGCAAGCGAAACCTGGACGTCGTTGCCGGAGACCTCGACCCCCGCGGCACCTTCACCGCTGAGCTTGGCATCCCCGAAGACGAGGCCCCGGCCTTCAGCATGAACGACCTGCTCGCCCTCGACCCCCAGGGCGAGACCTGACTGGCCGCCGAAGCCTTCGCCCCGGCGTCCGACGCGTGGCCGGGAGTCCAGGTGATCGCAGCGGAGCGCGCCCTTGCCAACCGGGAGACTGACAACGTCGCTGTCGGACTGGAGTTCCGCCTGCGGCTTGCTCTGAAAGGTGCCATAAAGCCTGGCTCGGTCGGCGTCCTCGACTTGCCGCCACGCGCTGGCGGCAAACTCGTGACCTCGGCCCTCGTCGCAGCGACCGATGTGATCATCCCGGCGACCCTCGACGAGGACGGGCGCATCGGCGCCAAGGAGGCCCTCGCGACCATCAAGCTGGTCAGGGACCTCGGTATGAACCCGGACCTGCGGGTAGTGGGCATCGTCCCCTCCATCGTTCCCGGCGGGCGCAGCACCCTGAAGGACGCCATAGGGGCTTACCTGGCGGAGACGTACGGGGATCTGTACCGCGACGATCTCGCTATTCCCCGGCATTCGGTGCGCCAGCAGACGCGTTTTGCCTGCGTGCCGATCACTGCGGCCTCCGGCAAGGAGGCTCAGGCGCTTACAGGTGCCTATGACCGAATCCTCACGGCAGCGGGAGTACCCCTGTAATGGCCAACAAGCTGATCCAGGCCGGCACCAGCCGGCTGAAGAAGGCGCCGGACTCCGCAGTCGACCCGGCGGTGCCCGCTGAGCTGCAGCAGCAGGCTGCCTCCTCTGCGCTGCCGGCGATTGTGGACGCCCAGGGCACGCCGAGCGTCTTCGCGGGCGGCCGGGTGCTCACCGCCGAGGACATCACGGGAACTCCCAAGGAACAGCTCGAATATGTCACCGAGCGGCTGATCGAGATCGACGGCCTCGGGCGGCGGGCCGAGGACTTCGTCGTGCTCAACAAGGGCGTCCTGCTGGAGACCGCGCAGGAGCGGGAACTCCACGTGGTCGCCGGCCACTCGAACTTCGCTGTATGGGCGTCCGGAGTCCTGGACGTGGACGAGAAGTACATCTTCGAGCTCATGCAGGACGCGGTTCGGGCGCGGGCGGTCGCTGAGCTGGGGCCCGAACTCACCCAGTACCTGAGCCGCGCCTCGGCCCGCAAGGCGGTGGCTGCGGTCATCGCCTCGCATGACCTGAAGACGGCCCGCACGGTCGTCGAGCGCGGCGTCGCCGAAGCGGCCGAGCATGGCAAGAAGCGCCCCACCGCCGCCAGGCTGGTCGAGCTCGCCGCCGAGCTGACGACGCCGTCCATTCCCGAGCAAAAAGCGGGGTCAGAAATTTCTGACCTCACCCCTCACGAGCAGAGGTCAGAAATTTCTGACCTCGGGAACGAGGAGCAGCCAGGTATCGCCCAGCTACGCGACCTGAGCCGCTCTGCAGCCGTACTGCGAGAGCGGGTGACCTCACTGCTTGCCCCTCGCGCGTTGAAGTCTGCAGTGGAGGCCGACCCGGGCGCAGCCCATCGACACCTCGAGGACCTCGACATCGAGCTGCAGCGTCTCGGCAAGCGCTTGGCGACCGCCAAAAAGACGGCCGCAGCAGCAGTGGCGGCGGCTCCAGTGGACGCGGAGATCGTCGACTGATCCCCGGACAGTAACGGGCGCCAGTCCACCCGGAAACGCAAAAGGGGCCCGTTCCTGGCTACTCACGCCAGGAACGGGCCCCTTCGGGTACTGCTGTCAGACGGCGGCCGGAGTCAGCCCGATCGCGCGGGTGACGGTGGCGAGGGTGGCGGTCCAGTCGCCGTTGAAGTAGACGGCCTTGTCGCACACGTACGCAGCTGCGCCGAGTTTGAGGTTGGTCACCAGGATGGTGCCGCGCTCGGTCCTTGTTCCGGCACGCCCGTGTCCCGCGAGCAACATGTCTCGCAGGACTAGTGCAGCGCCGCGTTGATCCTTCGGGGGTTCATGCGGCTTGGAGTGGGCTGCCGTCGTAGGTCCAGCGGTAGGGCTTGGCGTCGTGTTCGCCGTAGGCCAAGACGAAGGTGGCGCTCGACGATGCCGGCGATGGGAACCTCGCGCGCCGCTGGGGATCTCAGGGTGTAGCCAGCACCACCCTCAAGACGGAAGCCCGCATGATCGAGCGTCAGGGCGGGGCCGGGCAGGATCGTGCCCGTGAACACTACCTCGAACCGCAAGCGCCGTATCAGCGCTGTCGCAATCCTGGGTCTCGCCGCATCAGTGGCCGCGACCGGCACCGGACTCGCCGCCACGACCCCGCCGTCCACCGTGCACGCGACCGCCGCCACAGCTGCCGCCGCGCCCCCGCGGTCCTTCCAAGGCACGCTCCCCGCGCCGACCGGCCCCTACGCCGCCGGCGAGGACGTCATCCACCTCACCGACGCGAGCCGTCCCGACCCGTGGGTGCCGTCATCCGGCCCCCGCCAACTGACCGTCACGATGGTCTACCCGGCCGTCCCCGGGACCGGGACTCCGGCCCCTTATATGACCCTCGCCGAGGCAGCCGGAGCCATCCAGCACCGGAAGACACCGGCGAGCTCCGGCGTCACCCCGCAGAACCTTTCCAGCGTCACCACTCACGCCTTCGACGGCGCGCGGCCGCAACGCGGCAAGTATCCGCTGGTGGTCCTCTCACCCGGATACGAGGACCCGCGCATGGTGCTCACCTCGCTCGCGACCGACCTGGCCAGTCACGGCTACGTCGTCGCGCTTGTCGGCCACACCTACGAGGACAGCGGCGAGACGCTGGCGAACGGCCAGACGCCGCCGTGCGCGATCTGCGATCACCCGGAAACGCTCGACTTCGACTCCGTCGCCGCCAGCCGCGCGCTGGACGTGTCCTTCGTGATCGACCAGTTGACGCATGGCAATACCGCGTGGCCCCTGGCACACCTCATCGACAAGCACGAGATCGGCATGGCCGGACACTCCCTCGGCGGAGCGGCGGCCGCCGCCACGATGATCGCCGACCCGCGAGTACGGGCCGGAGTGAACATGGACGGCTCCTTCCACCCGGACCCGATGCCCGGCCAGATCAACCGGCCGTTCCTCATGCTGGGTGCGGCCGCTTCCCACCACTCGGCCGGCGGCGAGTGGGAGCAGACCTGGGCCGCCCTCGGCGGCTACAAGAAGTGGCTGACGGTCGCCGACGCCGACCACACCAGCTTCACCGACCTGGACCTGCTTCTGGAGGAGGCCGGGTTCCCGACGCCGCCCCTCTCCCCGGAACGCGGGGTGGTGATCACCCGCGAGTACGTGACAGCGTTCTTCGACCAGACGCTGAAGGGGATCCACAGTCCGCTGCTGGACGGCCCCTCGCCGAACAATCCGGAAGTACTCTTCCAGTACTAGCTAGGCGCTAGCAGCGAGGCCTGCTCGTATCGGGTCCCCCGGCGTTGTCGCTTTCCTGTCGCCTCGGGATCGCTGCTGACGTGATGGACGTCACCGTCCCCAGGGATGCGTTAGGCAGCAGCCGCGTGACCGCTTGGGCGGGGGCCTGCGCCCGTGTTACGCACTGGGCACGTAGACGTTCGATCTCCAGGTGCTGAGCGGCGAGCCGGGAGAGGGCCAGCTGTCGGAATGCCATGATTTCCTTGAGCTGCTTCTCCTGGGCTTGGAGGCGCTGGGCCAGGACCGCGCATATCGCGGTCTAGTTCCTGCTGCAGCCGGGTCTTCTCCACTTGCTGGCTGCGGCCGATCGCGGCAATGAATGCCTTCTTGTTCTCGGCGCTGGCGGCCCAGACGGGCCGGTGGCAGGGGTGGTGGGTGGCCTGCGGGCAGCGCGCGGCGTCGCACATTCCCAGCAGGGGCTGGTCGGCGGCCGGGGTGCCGGCGAGTTTCAGGCACAGGGCCTTGGCGGGGTCGGCGAACCAGCAGTAGTTCGCGGTGCCCAGGTGCAGGGTCTTCGCCCGCCGGGCAAGAAGGTTCATCACCCCTTGGTCCCCGCGCTTGGTGGCCGGCGCTCCGGGTGCCCGGTCGGCTTGGGCGTCGACGAAGGCGAAGAAGTCGAGCAGGCTCTTGGCGCCGGGGCCAGCGGGTCGTCGACCGGCCTTGTAGTCCTGCCAGACCTGCCAGGTGAGGTCCTTGTTGCGTTCGGCTTCCAGTTTTCCGACTTCGGCAAGCAGGGGGGCGGCCTGGGCGCCGCCGGGGCGGGCTAATGGTGGAGTCGGGTATTGGAACTGTCCGAATGCCATGTCGGTGCGACCAGCAGGGGCCGGTCATCCATGGCACTTGAGCTTGATCAGCAGGACATCGTCGGCAAGCGCGTCCAGGTACCCGCCGATGTCGTGTTGGTAGTGCCACCCATCCTCCAGGTGAGGGCAGGTGCCCCAGTCCTCGCAGATCCCGTGGACTGGCGAATCTCCGTCCTCGATCCACCAGCCGTCGAGCGTGAGAAGGTCGGGTTGCTGGATGCGGGCGGTCACCCGGCGCACGAAGTCCGCCCGGTCACCGTCGAGTGCGGCGACAAGGCCGATCTGGTTGTGCAACCACAAGATGTCTCCGAGCTCCGGGATCTGACTGAGCGGATCCGCGACGAACGCCTGAAGCAGCGGCTGTGTCGTGAAGTCGGCCCACATCCGCTCCGTCGGATAGCCCTGCGGATCCTCGAAGTGACGGGCGCGGAGCGTCGACCACGGCAGCATCGGCGGATGCTCGGGGGCGAGGCGGTGCCACAGATCCCACGGATCACCCGCTCGGGCTCGGACGGTCGCCATCCGCTTCGAGAGTGCGCGAAAGTCGGTCAAGTCCAGCAGCCCCCGTGGCCCGCCGGCGCACATCCCGGGCAGGCTTGGAAGCGGCGTGCCATCGCTGCGCGGGTCGTCGTGGATCAGCTGCGTGCTGTCGTGGAACCCGGGGCGTGCCGAGAATCCGCTGCCGTCACTGCCTCCGCGGATCGCCCACCAGTCCCAGATAGACCGCCACTGCGGGTTGGCGTACATCTCGAACGGTGCCACCGCCTGCCCGAGTGCCGTGACGAGGTCATCCCGCGCAGCCGCGGGCAGACAGGCCACGACCCGGATTCCCGCCATCGCCGCCCCCGTATCCCATGCTCGACCAGTCCGTGCCTGACCATATCGGGCTGATCCCGCCCGACACGAGGAGGTTTTCCGGGAAGTGATCATTTCAGCGGTGGGACGCGATTCTCAGCATGATGCTTCGTTGAAGGCCGGCCCCAGACCCAAAGGTGCTGTTCATGAGGAGTCATGTGCCACTTCCGCTCGGGTCGGGCCAGCTGTTCCGCCGGCTGACGTCTGCGGCGTAGGCGGCCCAGTCCCCGGCGGACGCTTTCTGCCATTGGACGGCGACTTGGATGTGGATGCCGAGCATCCGGGCGAGGATCGCGGCGGGCAGTTCGGCGGCGAGGGTGAACAAGGCGGTGGAGCGGTCCTGTTGGGGCCGGATGCCGATCTTGTGAAGCCGTATGCCGAGCTGGCTGTCGCTGAGCGGACGGCCGGGTTGTCCTCCAGGAAAGAGCCAAGGGACGTTGTCCGGAGTGCCGATCTTGGCCTTGCCGTGTCGGGTCGCGACGAGCTCGCGGACCAGGGCGGCCAGCGGGGTCGGGAGGATGACGGGCGAGGTTCCGAAGGTGATCCCGACGGTCTCGCCAGTGATGTCGACGTCGTCGACGGTGAGCTGACTGACGGCGGAGATCTTCTGCGCGTAGAGGATCAGCAGCAGGCCAGCGACGCGGTCCGCGGTGGGCAGCGCGTTGTCGTTGAGGAGGCGCCGTGCGTCCGCCCAGCGTTTCTCGCTGTCGATGGTGCCCTGCGGGCCGGTCCAGCGGACGGCGCCGCAGGTGAGACCGTGGGCATGGCGATGCTGTACGGACCAGCGGATGAAGTGGCCGGTCTCGTCGCGGTAGCTGAAGTCGGGATCGGTCATCCAGCGTTCCAGGTCGGGCTGCGTGCAGTGCCCAAGGTGAGTCCTTCACCAGCGAACCAGGTAAGGAAGTTGTCGGCCGCAGTGACATGGCAGCGAACGTTGAGGTCCTGGAGCTGGGTGGTGTGCTGTTCGCCGATACGGCGGCGAAGTCGACGCAGGTGGTGCCAGACCGCGTAACCGTGCAGGATCCGGCGTTCGGTGGGGTCCGTGCGGGCTTGGACTGTCGTGGTGATCCACTTCTCCAGGGCGACGAGCCGTTCGTCGCGCGGCGGCAGAGCGCCGGTCGCAACGAGGACACTGCGCAGGTGAGCCAGCACCTTGCCCGATGGGAGTTCGTCGAGAACCTCGTGAGTGACGGGACGCTCGTCGCGGCCGATGCGTTCCAGCAGGTCCCGGGCCTTGGAGCGGGAGATCCAGGACAGGGCGACGTCCGGGCGCTCGGCGCTCGTCAACGCCTCGTGGAAGGGCGCGAGTCCGGGCCTGATGGCTCCGGCGCTGTCGCCGAGGAGGTCGCGGACCTTCTGGTCGAGGACACATCGCTGGCAGGGGCGGGGGCTGAGTTGCCAAGTGGTCGCGCAGGCGGGGCAGCGGCCCCAGAAATCGGGGTCGGGGTTGGTGCACTTCGCGCACAACAGTTCCTCCCAGGTGCCGCCGCGGGCCTGGGCGACAGTGCCGCAGCCGCTGCAGGTCACCCATCGCTGCTGGCAGCGTTCGCACCAGGGCTGGCCGGTTGCCCGGGAGACCTCGCATGGGGCGGTGCGGCCGCAGATCCCGCACCCCCTGATCTCCTTCGGCCGGCAGTTCTGGCAGCGGACACCGTCGGCGAGCCGGACGGCGACCGGCTGGCGGCGCCCGCAGCCGACGCAGACTTCCAGGTTTACTGGCGGGAGGGGGTTATTCCGACCGTGCACTATTCCCTCGATTGATCTCGGGTTTGGTGCGGCGGGGGCTCGGTGGCTCTCCGGCTACTACAACCCATGCTGCCCACGTCCCCTCCCTGTTGCGGACCGCGCCGCCTTCGTCGGCCGCTGAACGTTCCGGCGGGTCTCAGGTCCGCGGGGGTGCCAACCACCGTTCTGCGCGGCCCTGTTTGTCGGAGTCTCCAGAGTGGCGGGCGTGCGCCAGCAATCGGGCGCGCAGCGGTTCGGGCAGGCCGGCAACGTCCCGCTTCTGGCGCGGGCGAGTCTTCCAACCCACCAGATGCCGCACGGCCCCGGCGTCGTGCCGCTCCTCGGCCCGCGGGTCAGCCAGCCCGGCGAGCAGGTCGGCGATCGGCACCCTGCCGAGCAGTTCGCCAGGCACGCCTTCGTGGACGGGGTAGCCAGAGCAGCGCCCGCTGCCGGAGCCGTACCAGTCGAGCAGGGCCAGCACCCGCTCCACCGGGTCGGGGAACGTCAGTTGCAGTCGGTCCGTGAGTTCCGCGAGCAATTCGGGAGAGGGACTGCCGCCGGTGCGGGAGAGGTCGAGGATCCGGTCGGCGAGCCCCTCCAGTCCGGCGGGCATCGCGGCCAGCCAGTTGCGCTTCTCTTCGGCCCCTTCCTCCGCTCGTTGCCGGTCGGCCTCGAACTGTTGCATGGGGCCGGGTATGCCGTGCCTGTCCAGCCAGGCCAGGAGCAGGCGGCCGTCGGCGAGGACGGCGTCGCTCTCCCACTGTCCCCACCTCAGTGTCGCCCCGTGGTGCAGGACGACGACTGCAAGCCGCCCATCGTCCCGGTCGAACACCTCGAAGCGGACGTCCCCGAGGCACATGCAGTGGAACCCGGGCAGCGATTCCACGGTCATGGCCGTCCTGAGCTGTGCCGACTCCGCCGGATCGGAGAGGTCCACCCGGATCTCTCCGTCCGCCCCGAACCCGCTCACCGAGCTCACCTGGACCACATGTGCCTGCTGCAGCACGCTGTCCAGCGCTGTCGTCCCGTCCGTGAACCGATCCCTCCCCGTCTGGGCCGCAGCTGCACAGCCCGCTCGATTCCACCGCGGCTCCCGACCGCCTCGCAACCCAGTTCCCCCGCGCCCGCATTTCAGCTCGCACGCCGACAGGCGGATCCTTCCGGGGTGAAGGTGAAGCCGTCCGTGAACAGGGTGCCGCCGTCCCGGAAGGCCCAGAGAACGGGCTCGGCATGAACGGAGGCCGACGACGAGCTCGGACTCGGGGCGAAGGCGTTCCAGAGGTGAAAACAGAGCAGGGTGTCGTCACGTCGGTCGGTCGCATAGGCCAGCGTCTTCGGGTAGTTGGGGTTGTTTCCCCCGAAGAGCACCGAGGGCGGACCGAACGCCGTCACGACGTCGCTGAGGAGACGGTCCTTGCGGCACCAGGTCTCGCTGACACGACGGATCTCGTCATGCTCAGCCGAGGTGAGAGTCCGGTCGAGTCGCAGCCATCCCTGACGGTATGCGATCTCGGCATAGACCGAGGCCACGGCGCCCTCGTGTGCATCACCCCAGAGATCTTGAAAGGCTCCGCTCACGCCGGTGGAGAAGGATCCTCGGCGGGTTTGCAGGTCCTTCAGTTCCTGCTGCCATGCCTGCTCGGCGGCGTCCGCGAACGCCACTGCGTCCAGGTAGAGCCTGAGTGCCGTCTCTCCGCCGTACATCCCCGGCCGACGCAGGGCGTCGTTCAACTGGGTGAGCAGGTACTCGCGTACTTCTCGGGCCGTGCGCCCGTCGTTGTGGCCGGTCGTGTCGGTCATCGTCTGTTCTTCTGTTGGTCCTCGGTCCGAGCTGCGAGGTACTCGGCCCAATCGCGTCGGGCGTAGGCGACCCAGCGGAGTGCGGTGTGGCGGTGCATCCCGGTCACGTCGGCGAGGATCGGGCTGGGGAGATCAGCAGCGAGGGCGGCCAGCGCCGCGTTGCGGGCGGTGCGAACCGGGATGCCGTGGCGGCCCAGTTTCTGCGTCATGCCATGCGTCGAGATCGGCATGCCGCCGTCCAGGGTGAGTGCGGTGAGGCGGTGGCCGAAGCACTTGGTGAAGATCATGGAGGAGTCGCCGGTGCGGGGTTCGCGCCTGCGGTAGTCGACGGCTGCCAGGATGAAAGGCCTGGCCCTCGGCGGGACGATCGGATGTCGTCCGAGCGGTGCGCCAGGACTCTGCTGAGGCGTACCGGCGGGCGGGCGCTGAGGAAGAAGCGGCGAGGGTGTCGGACATGGACGGTGAGTAGGGCGAGCTCATGCCTGTGAAGCGGCGTGTGTGCTTGCCGGCAGCGGTCTTGAGCCGTGCCGCCGACGCCAGGTCGACGGCGATGACGGTGAACTCGAAGCATTCGCGGCGCAGTTGGTTCGGCTGCAGGCCAGCGTAGAAATCAGCGGGGGTGCATCGCATCCGGCCTCGGCTCCACCCGGCCGGGCCGCCACCGGCCACCGAGCCTCGCGGGCCATCCCAGACGACACGAAACCTTCAGCGGAAAACGACAGAAGCCTTCAGCCCCAACGACACACGTCTTCAGCGGCGTGACCGCACCACCCCGGCGAGCTGGCCGCTGAAGGGGATCTGACGTACCAGCGCTGAAAACAGCCTGTCGCCTAACACTCACGCGCACCGGCGGTGGTCGATCTCTGGAAGATCGACCACCGCCGGTGTCGGGCTAGTGTCCTGCGCCAGAGATCCGTCGTTAGATCGTTCATGAGTCCTTCTCCAGATGTTCCGGTGCGTCGTCGTGGTCCCGCGTTGGAGCCGTTGTTGCTGTCCGAGGAGGAGCGGGCGGTGTTGAC
>NZ_JAHSQD010000138.1 GCF_020103755.1 Streptomyces sp. LS1784 | reverse complement strand
CGGGCCCGGTCGGCGGCCGGGCGGGGCGGCGCCGGGGCCCGATGGCCGAAGGGACGCGCGAACAGCGCCAGCAGCGGGACCAGCAGAGCCCCCGCGACCACCGAGCCGAGCGCGCCGAGCAGCTCGAAGAGCCGGACCAACGCCGCGTCACCGCGCCAGAGCAGGAGCGCACACGCCAGCGCGGCGAGCACGTGGGCGGCGGCCATCCCCGGCGACATGCCGTGGGACATCCCGTGCGCCATGTCGTGCGCCGGTCCGCTCGCCAGGTCCTGCGCCGAGTCGTACGACCCGCTGCCGTGGAACGTTCCGTCGGGCATCGCGTGCTGCCCGGCGGGCATCCCCGTCATTCCGGCCATCCCGGGCAGGCCGGGGTCCACGGCCGTCGTGCCCGCGGCCCCGTGGTGCGTCCCCGCCGCCGGCCGCAGGCTGCCCGCGGCCGGTGGGACGTCCGGGTCGATACCCGCCATTCGCGCCAGTTCGACCGGGGAGAGCCCGCCGGGCGCCCGGTCGGGGTTGCAGAGCAGGAGGGCGGCCCAGTCCGTGGTGGCGAGTCGGCCGAGGCCGCCACCCCCTCGGGAGAGCGCCCCGGCCTGTTCGAACAGCTGGTGCAGCGCGGTCTGCGCCACGACCATCCAGAGACTGGTAACGGCGAGCCCGCGCTGCTTTCCGGCGAGCAGCCAGGTCAGCCCGAGGACCGCCCCGAACGCGCCGGCCAGCACCGTCGGCGTGACCCCGGGCCCGGCCATGGCGACGTGCGCGGTGGCGGCCAGTGCCACGCACAGCGCGGCGAAGACCACGGCGCGCAGCAGGCGGATCCGGTCGGTCATCACGATGGCACTCATCGTCGCACCCGCTCCGCCCGGCCCGTACCGCACCCTCCGGTCATGGCCGGTTCTGTGTCATGAGACCATGCCCGGCCGCCCGCCCCGCAGCCCACCGGATCACCTCCGGTCGGCGCACCTGCCCGGCGCGCCGAACCGAACAGCCGCTCGTATGACCATCAGGGCGGTTTGACAGCGGACGTCCATGCTCACTTAATGTGCACAATTCAGTACGGTGCGTGTCTGAGCGATGCCGTCCAGAAGCAGGGAGGTTCGGCCTTGAAGACCCCGACGGGTGCCTCGGCGCCCATTGCCGACAGTGCCGAGTCCACTGCCCCCGGCGAGCCGACCGTCCCACGGCAGGCGACGGCCTCGGCAGAGGCGACGGCCCCGGCCCAGGCCGAGGAACCCGCGGAGGCGACCGAACCCGCAGGGGCGACCGAACCTGCGGAGCAGGCGGAACCTGCCGAGCAGCCCGAAGCCGCGGGCCGGATCGACCTTGCGGAACAGCCCGAACCTGCGGAGCCCGAAGCCGCCGAGCAGGTCGACTCGCCCGAGTCCACCGACCGCGCCGACGCTGCTGAGCCCGCCGACTCGACCGATCCCTCCGGCCCGCCCGCGTCCGCAGACCCCGCCGAAGCCCCCGCCCCGCCCGAGTCCGTCGACCTCGCCGACCCCCGCTTCTGGCAGCTGCCCGCCCCCGTCCGCGCCGCCGCCTTCGCCGAGCTGCGCCGCCGTCCCGGCCCGGTGTTCTTCGGTGACCGCGCCACCGGCCGGGGTTTCCACGCCCTGGTCCGCCACGCCGACGTGGTCGAGGCCAGCCGCACCCCCGCCGTCTTCCTCAGCGGCCCCGGCGTGACGACCCCGGCCCCGGCCCGCTGGGTCCGGCTGATGTTCGGCGACTCGATGGTCAACCTGGACGACCCCCGCCACGCCCAGCTGCGCCGGATCGTCTCGCGGGCGTTCACCCCGCGGCTGCTCGACCGGGTCGAGGAGGACGTCCGGCGGATCAGCACCGACCTGGTCGACCGGATCGAGAAGGAGCGGTCGGAGGACTTCGTGACCGCAGTCGCCGCCGAGCTTCCGTTCCAGGTGATCTGCACCATGATGGGCATCCCGGAGAGGTCGCGCCGTGAAGTCCTCGACCTGGTCAACCGCAGCTCGGAGGACATCGGGGTGGCCCGCCCGCTGCGCCGCCGGTTCCGGGCGCCCGGGCGCGGGCTGCGGGCGCTCGCCCGGATGCAGGGCATCGTCGCCGGGGTCGGCCGCCGGCGACGATGCCGGCCGGAGGAGGACCTGATCTCCGCGCTGGTCACCGCAGACGTGGACGGCCGTCGGCTCACCGGGCGAGAGCTGGGAGCCTTCTTCAGTCTGCTGCTGGTCGCCGGGGTCGAGACCACCCGCAACGCGCTGGCCCACGGCCTGCACCTGCTGACCGTCCACCCCGAGCAGCGCGCCCTGCTGCTCGCCGATCTCGACGGGCGGCTCGGCGGCGCGGTGGACGAGATGGTCCGCCACGCCACGCCGATCATCCAGTTCAACCGGACCCTCGCCGTGGACCACGAGCTGGGCGGCCCCGGCGGTCCGCTGCTGCGCGCGGGCGAGAAGGTCGCGCTGTTCTACGGCTCGGCCAACCGCGACGAGGAGGTCTTCCCCGACCCGGACACCTTCGACATCACCCGCACGCCCAACCCCCACCTCGGCTTCGGCGGCGGCGGTCCGCACTACTGCCTCGGCGCGCACCTGGCCCGGCAGGAGATGACGGCGCTGTTCCGCGAGCTGTTCACCCGACTGCCCGAGGCACGGTCGGTCGGCGAGCCGCAGCTCGTCCCGTCCAGCTTCGACCACCGGGTCCGCTCGCTGCGCTTCACCTTCTGAAGCCTTCCGAACCTTCCGACCTCCGACCGTCCTTCCGACCGTCCTGCCGACCTTCCGAACCCTTCTGAGCCTCCCACCCGTGCCGGAGGTCGCCGTGCCCGGGCGCTGCGACCTCCGGCACGGGTGCCCGACCGGCTCCCACAGCCTCTCTGCCGGTGCTCCTGTGGCCGTCCGCCCGGAGCTCCCGCAGCTAATCGGTCTGCTCCCAGACCGCGTGGTCGTGCGCGAACAGCACCCGGTGCGGCCCGTGCTCCGCCACCCGGTCGAGCCAGGACCGGTAGCCGGGCAGCGGCGCGGGCACGCCCTCGCGCGCCGCCTGCCGGGCGAGGACCGCCTGTCCGTACTCGGAGGCGAAGTCGTACGCCTGCCCGGCGAGCAGGACCGGCCCGCTGCCCGGGCGGTCGACCAGCAGCGACTGGTGGCCCGCAGTGTGGCCGGGGGTGGGCAGCACCCTTACGCCCGGCCAGATCTCGGTCTCGCCGTCGAGCTCGCGGTATTCGGCGCCGGGGTAGTCGACCAGCGCGTCGATGGTGTACCCGCCGCGCCGGGCGGTGGCCAGCTCGTCCGCCTGGCCCAGAACGGGTGTGCCGGCGAACAGCGGGTTGCCTCCGCAGTGGTCGAAGTGCAGGTGGCAGTTGACTACCAGGTCGATGTCGGCGACGGCGACCCCGGCCGCGGCGAGCGCCTCCGGCAGTGGGCGGCGGACCGGGCGGTAGTGCGCCTCGGTCTCCGGCTCGCCGCCGCCGATCCCGGTGTCGAACAGCAGCAACCCCTCCGGACGCCGGACCAGGTACGCGAGCACCGGCTCCACGCGCGGCTCCGGGCCGCCCGCCTCGGCGGCCGGCCGGACGAAGTACCCCAGGTCGAGACGGCGGATCACGCGCAATTCAGCCCCCATGTCGCAGTGCGTCGCTCTGTCCCCGTACGGGCGGCCGCGCAGGCCCCCGGTTCGCACCCTACCCGCCGACCGGCAGCCCCCGATCGGCCTTCACCTGCTTCATCGTCAGGTGCGAGTTGACCTGCGCGATGCCCGGCAGGCCGGAGAGCACGTCGGTGATGAAGCGCTCGTACGCGGCGATGTCGGCCACCGCGATCCGCAGCAGGTAGTCGGGCTCGCCGAACAGCCGGTGCGCCTCCACCACCTCCGGCAGCTCGGCGACCCGGCGCTCGAACTCGGCGACCGTCACCTGGTCCTCGTGACGCATGGTGATCGTCACGAAGGGCTGGAAGCCGCGGCCGACCGCTGCACCGTCCAGCACCGCCCGGTAGCCGCGGATCACGCCGTCCTGCTCCAGTTGGCGTACTCGGCG
This sequence comes from Streptomyces sp. LS1784, assembly GCF_020103755.1. GTDB lineage: Bacteria > Actinomycetota > Actinomycetes > Streptomycetales > Streptomycetaceae > Kitasatospora. The sequence goes on along the minus strand of NZ_JAHSQD010000138.1, from coordinate 12,288 downwards.
CAGGCAGGGGGAGGGGGTGAGGTCCACCCGGGAGGCCAGCTCGGCGTTGGTCAGGCGCCCGTCCTGCTGGAGCTCGCGGAGGATCCTGCGGTCGATTCGGTCCATGGCGCAATATTCTGCCAAAACGCGGCTCCGACCAGCGCAAAGTGGCCATCGCGTGCCAGCCCCGTCCGGCTACCTTCAGTGACCGCACCGGCCACCGGGACATCCCGGCCGACCGCCGGGGCATGCCGGCCGACCACCGGGACAGCCCTCGGCCAAGCGCCGGGACAGCCCCGGCCGACCCGCCGGGCCCACACCACGACGAGCACGACAGGCCACGCCCACGCCCATGGACACCCACGCCCTCCTCCTCTTCCTCGGAGTCGACCTGCTGCTGGTCTGCACCCCGGGCCCCGACTGGCTCTACATCGCCGCCCGAGGCCTTGGCCAGGGACGCCGTGCCGCGCTGACCGCGGTCGGCGGGGTCTGCGCCGGGTACGCCGTCCACACCCTGCTCTCCAGCGCCGGACTGGCCGCCGCGCTGCGCGCCGTCCCGGCTGCCCTGCCCGTGTTGCGCCTCACCGGCGCCGCGTACCTGCTGGTACTGGCCGTCATGATGTTGCTGGCGCTGCGCAAGGGCGGAGGCGCCGCCGCCCTGACCGCGCCCAAGCCGCAGCCCACCGCGACCGTGCTGCGCCAGAGCATGCTGACCGCGTTGCTCAACCCGAAGGGGTTGCTGCTCTACCTCTCCCTGGTGCCGCAGTTCGTCGACCCGGACGCCGCGTTGCCGGTCGGCGGCCAGGTGCTCGCGCTCGGCTCGCTCAACGTACTGGCCTGCGCGGTGGTGTACGGGCTGGTCGCGCACGCCAGCGGGCGGCTCGGCGGCCGGTTCGGCGGCACCCCGCAGGCGGCCCGCCGGATGACCGTGGTCTCGGCGGTGCTGCTGATGCTGGTGGCGGGCGTCACAGCGAGCGCCTGAGAACGGGAGCACAATGCCGGGCATGACTGATCGTCCGTTGCCAGAAGGAACCACCGGAGCGGCAAGAAGCATCGGAACCGCCGGAACCGGCAGAATTGCCGGAACCATCGGAACCATCGGAACCGCCGAAGCCGCCGGACACGGCGGCCGATCGGGCGGCGAACGCGCCGACCGCCCCACCACCGACGGTCCCACCGCTGACGCCTGGGCAGCCCTGGGCGGATCGGCCGAACTGCTGGACCGGGTGGCCTTCCACGGCCCGGACGACGTCCTGCCCTCCGGCCTCCCGGTGCGCCGGCTCGCCCGGGCCACCGTGGCCGTCTGCTCGCTGGCCGCGGCCGAGCTCGCCGCCCACCGCAGCGGCGCGCCCGTCCCCGCCGTCCGGGTGGACCAGGGCGCGGTCGGCACCGCCTTCGTCAGCGAGCGGCACCTGACGATCGACGGCCGCACGCCGGTCAGCTTCGCCCCGCACTCCGGCTTCTGGCGCACCGCCGACGGCTGGGTGCGCACCCACGCCAACTACCCGCACCACCGCACCCGGCTGCTCTCCGCCCTCGGCCTCGCCGCAGACGCCGGGCCCGAGCAGCTCGCCGACACGCTCGGCAAGCTGCCGGCCGAGCGGATCCAGGAGCGCGCGTACGAGGCGGGGGCGCTCGCGGTAGCCGTCGCGCCGGTTGGCCCCGCTGTGCACCCCCTTGTGGAGCACCGGGACATCGGTGCCGCTGCCGGAGCCGCGCCGGTCCGGCCGCTCGGTGAGGCTCCGGTGGACCGGCCCGCCGCCGGGGTCCGGGTCCTGGACCTCACGCGGGTGATCGCCGGACCGGTCGCCACCCGCACCCTCGCCCTGCTCGGCGCCGACGTCCTGCGCGTCGACTCGCCCCGACTGCCCGAGGCCGAGGACGCCCACGCCGACACCGGCTTCGGCAAGCGCTCCACTCGCCTCGACCTCGCCGAGCCGGCCGACCGCGCCGTCTTCGAGGACCTGCTCGCCACCGCCGACGTCCTCGTCACCGGCTACCGGCCCGGCGCCCTCGACGCCCACGGCCTCGGCCCCGACGTGCTGTTCGCCCGCCGCCCGGACCTGATCCTCGTCCAGCTCTGCGCCTGGGGCTGGACCGGCCCCTGGGCCGACCGGCGAGGCTTCGACAGCCTGGTCCAGGCGGGCGTCGGCATCGCCGCCCACGAGACCGCCCCCGACGGCCGCCCCGGCGTGCTGCCCGCCCAGGCCCTCGACCACGGCACCGGCTACCTCATCGCGGCCGCCGTCCTGCGCTCCCTCACCGACCAGCGCACCCGCCGCCCCGGTGGCCGCCACCTGCGATTCTCCCTCGCCGGCACGGCCTCCTGGCTGCTGCACGGCATCGAGCAGGAGATGCCCCGGGGAGCCTCGTCCGAGCCGTACGACCCTTCCCGGTGGCTGGCCGAGACCGACTCCGCGTACGGCCGGCTGCGCCACGCCCTGCCGCCGATCGGGTACGAGGGGGCGCCCGCCGACTGGTCGCGCCCGCCGGGACGCTGGGGAACGGACGAACCGGTCTGGCTCTGACGGCCTCGGGCGAGCGCTGCCCGAGGCGCCCGGCAGCGTCGCCGTCATGACCGCGCACGCCGCCGACCACACCTGGTTCGAGGAGCGCTGCCCCGACCTGGGCGAGGCCTGCTGCCTCGCCCAGGTCCAGGAGGTGACGGCCTGCGGGACGTGCGGTCAGACCCCCGACGGGATCTGCTTGGCCCGGCTACGGACCTGGAACGCCGTCACGATCTCGATCAGGCCCAGGATCACCAGCCAGCACCCGGCCAGCACGGTCAGCGCGGTGATCGACTTGGCCGGCCACACCATCAGCAGCACACCGGCCAGGGTGTTGGCCACGCCCGCGAAGGCCTGCCAGCCCCGGGCGGGCATCAGCGGGTCGGAGATCACGGCGGCGAGCTGGGTGATGCCGCGGAACAGCCAGCCGATCCCGATCCAGAGCGCGAGCAGCAGCAGCGACTGCGCCGCACTGCGGAAACAGAGCAGCCCCAGCAGCACGCAGATCGCGCCGCTGATGAAGGCCAGCACCCGTAGCGCGGTGGTGGAGTGGGTGCCGAACGCGGCGACCAGCTGCACGATGCCGATCACCAGCAGGTAGAGGCCGAACAGCACGCCCACCACCAGGAGCGTCTCCCGGGGCCAGACGAAGACCACGATCCCGAGGGCGAGCGAGACGAGACCGGCGGCCAGCAGGACCTGCCAGGCGGCTTTGGCGAGCAGTCCGAGCGGGCCCTGGACCGGGGTACCGTCGGGGGTGATGATCGGAGGGGCCACGGTGGCGTACTCCTTGAGCTGGCGCCGGGCGACGGCTGACGTGCTGGTCGTGTGACGCACGACGGGTGGGGTCGGGTCGGCCGGCTGACGGGCAGGGAACGAAGCCCAGCCTCTGCGCGCCGCCGCCGGGCCGCGCGCCGGATTCGGCCGTTCGGGGGATCCGCCGCGGTTGCCGGAACGTCACCCTCCGGACACTTGCCGTCGATATCATCCGTCGGTATGACTTCTGAAGGGTGGGGGACCCCTCCGGTCGAGCCGATCAGCCAGCACTACATCGTCTGCGGGGGCAACGCGCTGGCGCACCGACTGGTCCTGGAACTCGTCGAGCACTACGAGGTCCCGGTCGTCGTCCTGGTCGCCGACCGGACCCGCGACCACGCGCCGCAGATCGAGCAACTCTCCGGAGTCGCAGCGGTCGTGGAGTACGCCAGCGTCACCGAGGAGGCGCTGCGCGCGGTGTCCATCGGCACCGCGCGCGGTCTCGCCCTGGTCGAGGGGAGCGATCAGGAGAACATCCACGCCGCACTCAGCGCCCAGAACCACAACCCGGACATCCGCATCGTGTTCCGGATGTTCAACCAGCGGCTCGGCGAGAACATCGAAAGGCTGCTCAAGAACGGTGCCGCGCTCTCCGGCTCCGCCACCGCCGCTCCGGCCTTCGCCTCCGCGGCGCTCGGGCGGCCCAACTCGGTGGAGATCGAAGGGCGTTACCTGCACATCGCGTTCGACGACGAGATCACCTCCGACCGGATCTGCGTGGTCGCCGACCACATCGACCGGCAGGACCTCGGCAGGATCCGGCTGCTGCCCGAGCAGCAGGGTGACTCGGCCGAATTCGTCCGGCTCGCCAGCGAGTTCGGCGACCGCGGGCCGATCCGGCCCGGTGGTGTACGGCGTGAACCGGCGTCGTCGGACCACCCCGCTCCGGAGGAGGAACCGGGCGGCCGGGCGGCGCTCCAGGTGCTGCGGATCGAGCCCCGGGAACCGACCGACTGGATGCGACGGCTGCGCTGGCGACTGCTCGACACCATGCGCTTCTTCACCAGCGCCCGGATGCGACTGGTGCTGCTCACCGCCCTCGCGGCGGTGCTGCTGGCCTTCGGGGTGCTCTGGTATCTCAACCGGAACTTCGGCTGGACCGTCTACATCGCGCTGCTCGACCTGGCCGGCGCCGCCCAGCCGGACCAGCTCTCCGACATCTCCGCCGGGACGGGCACCGGCGGGTTCTGGCAGCGGGTCGCGCAGGTGGTGATCACCATCTGCGGGATCACCTTCGCACCGGTCGCCACCGCCATCGCGGTCGAGGTGCTGGGCTCCGGGCGGCGCGGGCAGCCGCGCAACCCCGGGGCGGGCACCCGGGACCACGTCATCGTCGTCGGTCTCGGCAACGTCGGCACCCGGGTCGCGACCCAACTGCACGACATGGGCGTGCCCGTGGTCTGCATGGAGCGGGACCCGCAGGCACGCGGCATCGCCGCCGTGCGGGCGCTGGGGATACCGGTGGTGATGGGCGACGGCCCGTTCGAGCAGCAGCTGCGCCGGGCCCGGCTGAAGCACAGTCGGGCGCTGGTCGCGGTCAGCGGGGACGACGCCACCAACCTGGAGGCGGCCCTGGAGGCGCGCCACGGCAATCCCGAGGTCCGGGTGGTGGTGCGGCTGTTCGAGGACGACTTCGCGAGCCACTTCTACAAGACCCTGGACAACGCGGCCTCCCGGTCGGTGTCCTACCTGGCCGCGCCCGCCTTCGCGGCGGCGCTGATGGGGCGCGAGGTGCGCGGCATGCTGTCGGTGCTGCGGCACGTGCTGCTGATCGCCGAGCTGACGGTGGAGGACGGCAGCGGGTTGATCGGGCTGAACCGGCACGACCTGGAGGACCCGGGCGGCGTCCGGGTGATCGCCGTGCGCTTCGCCCACGGCGGGCAGTTGCAGTGGAACTTCCCCGACCGCACCCGGCGGCTCGCCCCGGGCGACCAGATCGTGGTCGCCGCCACCCGAAGCGGGCTCGCCCGGCTGAATACGGTGGCGGTGGAGGAGGGACAGGGCTGAGCGCGGCGGAGGGCTGACGCGCGGCGGGTGACGGCTGACGGCCGACGGCCGACGGTGCGCAGCGGCCGGCGAACAGCCGACGGCCGACAGAGTTCAGCTGACAGATTTCAACATCTGAAATCTGTCAGCTGTCACCTGTCGGCGTCCTCCGTCGTCAGCGGTTCCGGAACTCCGGCGGGCGCTTCTCGGCGAAGGCGGCCATGCCCTCCTTCTGGTCCGCCGTGGCGAAGGCCGCGTGGAAGAGCCGGCGCTCGAAGCGGACGCCCTCGGCCAGGGTGGTCTCGAAGGCCCGGTTGACGCTCTCCTTCATCATGATCGCGGCCGGAGCGGACATCGCCGCGACCGTCTCGGCGGTGGCCAGCGCCTCGGCCAGCAGCTGGTCGGCGGGGACGATGCGGGAGACCAGGCCGGCCCGCTCGGCCTCCTCGGCGCCCATCATCCGGCCGGTCAGGCACAGCTCCATGGCCTTCGCCTTGCCGACCGCGCGGGTCAGCCGCTGCGAGCCACCGATGCCGGGGATGACGCCGAGCTTGATCTCCGGCTGCCCGAACTTCGCGGTGTCCGCCGCCAGCAGGATGTCGCACAGCATCGCCAGCTCGCAGCCGCCGCCCAGCGCGAACCCGGCCACCGCTGCGATCACCGGCTTGCGCAGGGCGCCGAGCCGGTCCCACGGGCCCAGCCAGTCGTCCAGGTAGACGTCCGGGAACCGGTTGCCCTGCATCTCCTTGATGTCGGCGCCGGCCGCGAAGGCCTTCTCCGAGCCGGTGATGACCAGACAGCCGATCTCCGGGTCCCGGTCGAAGGCGGTCGCCGCGGCGACCACCTCGTTCATCAGCTGGGTGTTCAGCGCGTTGAGCGCCTTGGGCCGGTTGAGCGTGATCAGCCCCACCCGGCCCTTGCGCTCGACCAGGATCGTCTCGTAGGTCTCGGTCTCGGTCATCGCCGTCGACTCCCATTTCCGCTGCTCGGCGCCCGTGGGCGCGCCCTGACCACCCAACGATCTACGACGCGCCCCGCCTCGCGCCAGTCTTGGTATGCGAGACGCCGGTCACCAGGCCGCGGTGGGGGCGGAAGCCGAGCCGGTCAGGCGCTGCAGGTTGCAGTTGACGACGAAGGTGAGGTTGTCCAGCTGCTCCCGGGCGGCTGGCGGGAGCGCGGCGGTGGCCTCGGGCTCGTCCATCTCGCCGTCGCCGAGGAACGCCCACACGTGCGAGCCGGAGGTGTCCTTGATCCCGCGTGCGGTCAGGTACCGGTTGAACCGGCCCTGGTGGATCCATGGAACTCCATGGACCGTAGGCAGTGGCCTGGCGGTGCGTCAATCGGTACTGGCGGGTAGCTTGAGCGATGATCGATCATCTCTATGCGAACTTAAGGGGGCGGGGGAGGGGCGGCAGCGCGGGTGGTTCAGCCGGAGTGCCGACCGTCCTCGCGCGGGTCTCCCTCGTGCCGGTCTCCCTCGTGCCGGTCTTCGTGCCGGGCGTACTCCAGAACGTGCTCGGCCAGCAACCGTCCGACCTCCGGGTCCTGTCGCCGGAAGGCTTCGATCAGCGGCCGGTGGTCGGCGGCGTTCTCGTGCAGCTCCGGCCGGACCCGGTGCAGCGACAGCACCGTCCACACCTCGACCCCGAGGCCCTCCCAGGTCCGCAGCAGTGTCCCGTTGCCGGAGGCGGCCACGACCTCGCGGTGGAAGGCCACCCCGTGCCGGGCCTGGCCGAGTGCGTCGCCCGCCGCCGCGGCCGCCGCCATCCGCTCGGCGTGCCGCTCCAGCGCGGTGGTGTCCCCGGCCAGTCGGACCACCGCGGAGTCGGCGGCCAGCCGCTCCAGCGCGGCCCGCACCTGGTAGACCTCGCGCAGCTCGGCCGGGCCGATCTCGCGCACCCGCACACCCCGGTTGGGCTCGGCATCGAGCACTCCGAGCGTCTGGAGCGTGCGCAGTGCCTCGCGGACCGGCGCCTGGCTGACGTTCAACTCGGCGGCCAGGCGCCGCTCGACGATCCGGTCCCCGGGCTGCCAGCGGCCGTTCAGCAGGCCCTCCAGCAGCAGCCCGCGCACCTGCTCGCCCAGCGGTACCCGAGACAGCGGGTCGGTGTCGCCGGCCGGGGTCGGCGGCGGGAACGAGTGGTTCACGGCGGGCTCCAGGTGTGCCGGCGGGGGAGGGGCGGGGGTCACGCCAGGCCCAGTTCGTCACCCTCGCGCGGGGCGAGGAAACGGGCGACATCCGCCGCCGTCACCTCGGCGAGCGTGCCGGGCTTCCAGCGGGGGTTGCGGTCCTTGTCGATCACCTGCGCGCGGATGCCCTCGACCATGTCATGGCCCTCCAGCGCGGCGCAGGAGATCCGGTACTCCTGGTCGAGCACGGCCTCCAGCGAGGGGAGCGTACGGGCGCGGCGCAGCGCGGCCAGGGTGGTCTTGACGGCGGTCGGTGAGTTCGCGAGGACGGCTTCGGCAGCCTCCTTCGCCTCCGGGACACCGGAGTTCAGCAACTGCTCGACGATCTCCTCGACCGTGTCGGCCGCGTAGCAGGCGTCGATCCAGCCGCGTTGGGCGGCCAGTGTGGCGGGTGGCGCGGGCTCGGCGTGCGCGGCGACGAGGGCGGCGACCTCGGCGGTGGTGCTCCCGGTCGCCGCAGCGGTCCTCCGGCCCAAGGCGTCGAGCAGGTCCGGGATGCGTGGGGAGGGCACGAAGTGGTCCGCGAAACCGCACAGCAGGGCGTCGCCCGGGCCCATCGAGGCCGCGGTGAGCGCGAGGTGGGCGCCCAGCTCGCCCGGGGCGTGGGCGAGCAGCCGGCTGCCGCCGACGTCCGGGGCGATGCCGATCCGGGTCTCGGGCATCGCGATGGTGGAGCGCTCGGTGACGATCCGCACCGCGCCGTGGGCGGACACGCCGACGCCGCCGCCCATGGTGATGCCGTCCAGCACCGCGACGTAGGGCTTCGGGTAGCGGGCGATCAGCGCGTTCAGCCGGTACTCGTCGCGGAAGAACGCCCGGGTGCCGGCCCCGCCCGCCTTGGCGTCGTCGTGCATCGCGCGGATGTCGCCGCCCGCGCACAGGCCGCGCTCGCCCGCGCCGGTCAGCACGACGGCGCGTATCCGGTCGTCGGCGGCCCAGTCGTCCAGGGTGGTGCGCAGGGCGGTGACCATGCCGTGGGTCAGCGAGTTGAGCGCCCGCGGACGGTTCAGCACGAGCCGTCCGACGCCGCCGTCCAGGAACGCCTGGACCTCCGCCACCTCTGCGCTCATCGGGCCCGCTCCCGTCCCTCGGTGATGTCGACGTCGTGCGGAGTCCGCCGGGGCCTGGTGGCGCCCCTCGTCGTCCGGTGTTCGTTGCTGCCGGTTGCCGGCGGCTGCTGTCGGTTCTCGCCGGTTCCTGCCGGAACCCCTGGCGTCCACCGTACCGGGGGCGGCGGGCAGTTCTGATCACCGGGCCGGAGTGCGGGAGCGTGCGGCCGCGGTTCAGGGCCAGGCGCGCAGGGCGAGTTCGGCGGTGCGGGCCAGATCGGCGGCGGTGGCGCCGTCCCGGGCCTGCTGCGACATGCCCTGGAGGACCGTGCCGAAGTAGCCGGCCAGCGCCTGCGGATCGGCCTCGGGCGGCAGTTCGCCGTCCTGCCGGGCCTGGCGCAGCCGGGCCTCGAAGGTCCGCAGGTTCCCGTTGCGCAGCTCGCGCAGATGCTCCTGGATTCCGGCGTCCTGCGGGGTGACGTTGGTGGCGGCGGAGATGACCAGGCAGCCGGCCGGATGGGACGGGTCCGGGTAGATGGCCGCGGCCTCGCGCAGGATGCGGGCGAAGGCGTCGTACGCGGTGGGCGCCTCTTTCAGGGCGGCGGCCACGAACGCACCGGCCGGGGAGCGGCGGTACTGGCGGACCACCTCTTCGAACAGCGACTGCTTGTCGCCGAAGGCCGCGTACAGGCTGCCGGGGCGGATGCCCATGGCTGTGGTGAGTTCGGTGACGGAGGTGGCCTCGTAGCCGAGCCGCCAGAACAGCCGGGTGGCCGCGGCCAGCGCCTCGGCGCGGTCGAAGGCCGGCGGGCGGCCGCGCCGGGGGCGGCGCGGGGCGTCGGCTGCCTTGCCGTCGGGTGCCTCTGGTGCTGCGTACGCCTCTGCCATGCGCTGAATTTTAGAGCACTCGCTCAAGAAGTGTGTGCTAGCTTCTTTCTTGAGCGACCACTCAATAATTGTTTCCGACGTTGCAGGAGGGGCTCGGTCATGGGTGCGTACGGACTTCAGGGCAAGACGGCGCTGGTCACGGGCGGCAGCAGGGGGATCGGTCGGGCCATCGCCCGGAGGCTCGGGCGGGACGGTGCCACCGTCGCCGTCGGCTACGCCAGGGAGGAGGCGGCGGCGGAGGAGGTGGTGGCGGGCATCCGCGCCGACGGCGGGCGGGCGTTCGCACTGCGCGCCGAGCTCGGTCGGCACGGCGACGCGGCCTCGCTGTGGGCGGCCTTCGACGCGGAGATCGGGGCGCACGCGCCGGACGGCGGGGTGGACATCATCGTGAACAACGCCGGGATCGGGCGCAGTTCGGACCTCGAAACGCTGACCGAGGAGGAGTTCGACAGGGTGTTCGCGGTCAATGTCCGGGCGCCGTTCTTCGTGGTGCAGCACGGCCTGGGGCGGCTGCGGGACGGCGGCCGGATCATCAACATCTCCAGCGGCGTCGCCCGGCTGGCGATGCCTGAGATCATCGCCTACGGCGCGACCAAGGGGGCGCTGGACACCTTCACCCTCAACCTTGCCAAGCAGCTCGGCCCGCGCGGGATCACCGTGAACTCCGTCGCGCCCGGCTTCGTGGACACCGACGTCAACGCGGGCTGGCTGCGCGGCAACGCGGAGGCGGAGGCGTACGCGGCCTCGGCCGCCGCACTCGGTCGGGTCGGGCAACCGGAGGACATCGCGGACGTCGTCGCGTTCCTCGCCTCCGACGACGCGCGCTGGGTGACCGGGCGGGTGGTCGACGCCACGGGTGGGTCGGGGCTGTAGGCGCGGGGCGGGGCTGAGGACAGCGACGGGCCCAACGGATGACAGCTGACAGAAGATGAAATCTGTCAGCTGTCATCCGTTTGCTGTTATCTGTTCGCCGTTCGCTGTCCGCGGGCTGTCCGCTACGAGCGATCCCTCAGCCCCGCACGCGCCCCGAGACCTCGCCGAACCCGACCACGGTGCCGTCCGGCCCGGGTGCGGTGGCGGTGATGGTCACCTCGTCGCCGTCCTCCAGGAAGGTCCGGGTCGTCCCGTCCGGGAGCTTCAACGGCTCCTCGCCGTTCCAGGTCAGCTCGATCAGCGCACCCCTGGTGTCCCGCTCCGGCCCGCTGACCGTCCCCGAGGCGAACAGGTCGCCGGTGCGCAGCGAAGCGCCGTTGACGGTCATGTGGGTCAGCTGCTGCTGCGCCGTCCAGTACATGGTGGCGAACGGCGGCCGGGAGACCGGGTGCCCGTTCAGCCGGACCTCCATCGCCAGGTCCAGGCCCCACGGCTCGCCGCCCCGGTCGTCCAGGTACGCCAGCGGCTCGACGTCGCGCGCCGGCGGCGTGACCCGGGCGTGCTCCAGCGCCTCCAGCGGGACGATCCACGGCGAGACCGAGGTCGCGAAGGACTTGCCGAGGAACGGGCCGAGCGGTACGTACTCCCAGGCCTGGATGTCTCGCGCCGACCAGTCGTTGAGCAGGCAGACGCCGAAGACGTGCTCGCGGAAGTCGTCCAGCGGGACCGGCCGGCCCAGCGCCGACGGCGTGCCGACGACGAAGCCGACCTCGGCCTCGATGTCCAGCCGGCGCGACGGGCCGAAGGTCGGCGCGGCGTCGGTGGGTGCCTTGCGCTGCCCGTGCGGCCGCACCACGGGGGTGCCGGAGACCACGACCGTGCCCGCCCGCCCGTGGTAACCGATCGGCAGATGCTTCCAGTTGGGGGTGAGCGGCTCCGAGCCCGGGCGGAAGATCCGGCCCAGGTTGGTGGCGTGGTGCTCCGAGGCGTAGAAGTCGACGTAGTCGGCGACCTCGAACGGCAGGTGCAGCTCGACCTCGCCGGTCGGCAGCAGCGCCGGCGACAGCACCTCGCGGAAGGACTCGTCGGTGAGCCAGGTGGTGAGGTCGGCCCGCACCCGGGTCCAGGCCGGACGCCCCGCAGCCATCAGCGGGTTGAGCGAGTCCGCGTCCAGCAGCACCGAGGGAGCGCCGGCCGCGCGGGCGGCCGCCCCGGCGTCCAGCACGAAGTCCCCGACGCGCACGCCGATCCGGCGCCGGCCGGGCTGGTCGGCGGCGGTGAAGACGCCGTACGGCAGGTTGTGCACGCCGAACGGCGAATCCTGGGCGCTGGTGAGCCAGCTGCGGGGGGTGGTCAACGGTCCTCCTGGTGCAGTGGACTGGGCGACGACAGCAGGCCGAGCGCGGCCAGGTCGCCCAGGGGTTCGGCGATGCTACAGGTGCCGAACGCGGTGAACGAGTTGCGGATCACCGTAACCTGGCGGTCCGTCAGTGCACGTACCGCCTTGGCCAGTACCTCGCCGTCGCGCTCCGCCAGCACCGCCGCGGCCGCGGCCCGGTCGGTCTCCTGCGCGGCCAGCAGCACGTTCAGGAAGCCGTGGTGCTCGAAGCCGGTCTCCGGGTCGGTGTGCCGGACGGCGTTGTGCAACCCGGCCGTGCACTTGTACGGCAGTCCGCGCCGCGCGCAGCCGGTCAGGAAGGCGGCCAGCTCGTCCTCGTCCGGGAACGCCTCGGCGACCAGCCCGCCGGTGCGGAACTTCGCCCGGTACGGGCTGTCCACCAGCGCGTCCAGGACGGCATCCAGTCCGTCCCCGCGCAGGAGTTCGCGCGGCAGTTCGACGGCGGCCGGGACGTTCGGCGGCAGCAGCCGGTCCAGCGCGGCCACCGCCTCGGCGACGTCCCGGGTGGCCAGTTCGACGCCGGCCAGCTCGAACGGCGCGGCGGCGGCGAGCGCCGGGGCGAGCTCGGTGCTGCCCCCCGGCAGCACCAGCCCGACCTTGA
>NZ_JAHSQD010000137.1 GCF_020103755.1 Streptomyces sp. LS1784 | reverse complement strand
CGCCGCCGGGCCGCGCCCGGCCAGCAGGGCCGCCAGCTCGCCGGCCGCCCGGTCGATCCGGCGCGGCAGGCCGTCGGTGAGCCCGTCCCCCGCCGTGCCCCAGTCGTCGGTGGCCGCGTAGACGGCGGTCGGCAGCACCACCGCACGCAGGTAGCTGAACAGCGGTCGGACGGCGTGCTCCAGGGCGAGCGAGTGCCGGGCCGTGCCGCCGGTGGCGGCGATCAGCACCGGCTTGCCGGTGAGCGCGTCGTTGTCGATCACGTCGAAGAAGGACTTGAACAGACCGCTGTACGAGGCCGTGAAGATCGGCGTCACCGCGATCAGGGCGTCCGCCTCCGTCACCGCCTCGATCGCCGCGCGCAGCCCGGCACCGGGGAAGCCGGTGACGAAGTTGTTGGCTATCTCCACCGCCAGGTCCCGCAGTTCGACCACGGTGACGTCCACCTCCCGCCCCTCCGGGGCGAGTCGGCGCACGGTCGAGTCGGCGAGCCGGTCCGCCAGCAGGCGCGTCGAGGACGGCTTGCTCAGCCCGGCACTCACCACCACCAGCTTGAACGCGGTCACTTGGCCACCTCCACGGCCTTCTCGCTCCGGGCCGCGACCAGCGCGGCGTGGGTCGGCCCGTCCGGCACTCCGGCCGGTCGGCCCTTGGCGAACTCCTCGCGCAGCACCGGCACGACCTCCTCGCCGAGCAGGTCCAGCTGCTCCAGCACCGTCTTCAGCGGCAGGCCGGCGTGGTCCATCAGGAACAGCTGGCGCTGGTAGTCGCCGAAGGTCTCGCGGAAGGTCAGGGTCTTCTCGATGACCTCCTGCGGGCTGCCCACGGTCAGCGGGGTCTGCTCGGTGAACTCCTCCAGCGAGGGCCCGTGCCCGTACACCGGGGCGTTGTCGAAGTACGGACGGAACTCGCGCACCGCGTCCTGGGAGTTCTTGCGCATGAACACCTGCCCGCCGAGGCCGACGATCGCCTGCTCGGGCGTGCCGTGGCCGTAGTGGGCGAAGCGCTCGCGGTAGAGCTCGATCAGCTTCTGGAAGTGCTCCTTGGGCCAGAAGATGTTGTTCGCGAAGAAGCCGTCACCGTAGTAGGCGGCCTGCTCGGCGATCTCCGGGCTGCGGATCGAGCCGTGCCAGACGAACGGCGGGACGTCGTCCAGCGGGCGTGGCGTGGAGGTGAAGCCCTGGAGCGGGGTGCGGAAGCGGCCCTGCCAGTCCACGACCTCCTCGCGCCACAGCTGGTGCAGCAGCGCGTAGTTCTCGATCGCGAGCGGGATGCCCTGGCGGATGTCCTTGCCGAACCACGGGTAGACCGGGCCGGTGTTGCCGCGGCCCATCATGACGTCCACCCGGCCCTCCGCCAGGTGCTGGAGCATCGCGTAGTCCTCGGCGATCTTCACCGGGTCGTTGGTGGTGATCAGCGTGGTCGAGGTGGACAGGATGATGCGGTCGGTCTGCGCGGCGATGTAGCCGAGCATGGTCGTCGGCGAGGACGGGACGAACGGCGGGTTGTGGTGCTCGCCCATGGCGAAGACGTCCAGGCCGACCTCCTCGGCCTTGCGGGCGATGGCCACCATGGCCTTGATCCGCTCGTGCTCGGTCGGAGTGCGGCCGGTGGTGGGGTCGGTCGTCACGTCGCCGACGGAGAAGATTCCGAACTGCATGCTGCTCACCAGATCCCAGGTAGTCCAACTTTCAACCACTCTAGCACTCGGGCAGGGGCGGATATTCCCCCTGGCCGCCTCCCGTTCCCTGCGAGGACAATGAAGAGCACGGGCGGGCAAGGGAAGGCTCCGGAAGGGCGGCGGACGATGGGTCCGTACATCGCGGTGAGCGCGCTGAGCCACGAGGGCCTGGTGCGCGAGCACAACGAGGACAGCCTCACGGTCGGGCCGTGGACGCTCTGCGCCACCGTGACCACCAACCCGCAGACCCTGCTCTTCCCGCTCGGCCCGCCGTGCGTGGTCGCGGTCTCCGACGGTCTGGGCGGCCACCCCGGCGGCGAGGTGGCCAGCGCCCTGGTCGCCCGGCGGCTCGCCGCCGACGGGGGCGCGCTGGACAGCGAGGAGGCCGTCCGCGACGAGCTCCAGGCCTGCAACCGGGCCGTCTACGCGGCCGCCGCCGGGGAGCCGGAGTTCGCCGCGATGGGCACCACCGTCGCCGGACTGGTGCTGCTGCCCGAGCGGGTGGTGACGTTCAACGTCGGCGACAGCCGGGTCTACCGGATCACCGCGGACGGGCTGCGCCGGGTGAGCGTGGACGACAGCCCGCCGCTGTCGCCCGGACAGCGCACCACCTCGGTGGTCACCCAGACCCTGGGCGGCTCGCTCGGGCTCACCTTCGTCGAACCGCACGTCCGGGCCGCACCGCTGGCCGCCGGGGACCGGTACCTGGTGTGCAGCGACGGCCTGACCGACCCGGTGCCCGAGGAGGAGCTGGCCGGGCTGCTGGAGCGGTCGTCCGAGGAGGCGGACCGCTCGGACGGCAAGGCGGCGTTCGAACTGTGGAAGGCCGCGATCGAGGCCGGCGGACCGGACAACATCACCCTGGCGCTGGTGCAGGTCGGGGCGTAGGGGCCCGGTTCCCGGCGGAACGGACCCGCCCCGGGCGGGGCGCCGTAGCGCTCCGCCCGGGGCGGTCACCTGTCCGTTGGCCGTTCCCGGCTCAGATTTCGCTCGTGACGCTCACCCCGCTGAAGCCCTGCTGGGCGTAGAGGCTGAAGAAGACGTAGCCCGCCGGCGGGTTCGTCACGGTCAGCGTCTCGGAGTTGTCCGGGTTGGTCGACCGCGCGGTGGTGCTGTCGGTGTACGCCCAGCCGGTCGGGTTGTAGTAGAGGTCGCCGTTGCCGGTGCCGCCGCTGGTGGTGATCTTCACCTGCTTGGTGCCGGCCGGCACCAGCAGGTAGAAGTGCGCGTAGTTGCCCGTGGTGGCCGCGACGTTGCTGCGGGTGCAGTTGGCGTCCAGCTGCCGGGTGTCGGTGCCGGTGCACTCCGGCAGCTGCGGCGTGGTGGGCGTGCCGCCGCCGTCGGTGGCGCAGGCACCGGCCGCGCACCTGGTCAGCCAGCTGTCGAAGTCGGCGTCGTAACGGGTGCCGATGGTGGTCTTCAGGATGGTGCGGGCACCGGCCCAGTCGCCGGCCCGGTACTTGGCGAGGACCGCGTCCGTGTCGGAGCGGTGCTGCTCCAGCATGTAGCGCACGGCCAGGTAGCCCCAGCGGTAGACCCGGTCCTGGTCACCGTAGGCGGTGTCGAACAGGTCGCTCAGCTTGTAGGTGTGCCGGGCGGCGGCCGCGATGGCACCGTCGTTGTTGGCCTTGCGGTACGAGTAGGAGACGTACTCCGCGAAGCCCTCGACCCACCAGACGGTCGGGGTGGTCATGCCGGCGTTGAAGTCGCCGTACATGTCGAACCGGCCGTCGAGGTAGTGGGTGTACTCGTGGTTGAGGTTCCAGATCTCGAAGGACGGACGGGCCCACTCGGCCTCGTAGCAGAGGAAGCGCGGCTGGTTGCCGGCCGTGGCCGGCTGGCCCTCCAGGTACATGCCGCCGTTGTTGGTGTCGATGCCGTAGATCGCGGCGGCCAGCACCTGGTAGTCGAGCGAGGAGTGGAAGACCACGACCTCGATCGTGTTGTTGTTGTCGTCCTTGACCGGTCCGCTGTCCTTGGCCACCGAGTGGAAGAACGCGTCCTGGCCGGTCAGGCTGGTGCAGGCGGTGCCCAGCTGGGTGTTGTCCAGCGCCTGGGCGATCAGCTTGATGCTCGGGCTGCAGGTGTAGTTCACCGTCAGCACGCCGGCCTTGAGCTGGTCGGCCTTGTTGCAGGTGCCGTAGTACGAGCAGTTGCCGGCGTCGTAGTAGTCGACGCCCTCGGCGACCGCGGCCCACTGGTAGACGGTGCGGCCCTTCGGCTCGGACTTGTCGACCAGCCCCTTGGCGAGCGGACGGACCTTGGCCTGGAGGGCCGTGTCCTTCAGGAAGCGGGTCAGCTCCTTGGTCGCGTTGTAGACCAGCACGCCGTAGGTGTCGCCGAGCAGGCCGTTGTTGCGGGCCGCGAAGTCGGACAGCGAGTCCAGCACGCTCGGGTCGGCCTCGACGGCCGCGTCGAAGCCGGGCACCTGGTGGCCGCGGAACAGCACGGTGAACACCGGGTTGACCGCCCAGGCCATGCCGGCCGGGTTCCAGGTGTCGGCCTTGTAGTCGCCCAGCAGCCGCTTGACCACCGGCAGGTAGCGGACGTTCTCCTGCGCGCTGTCGATCAGGGTGACCGCCTCGCCCAGGATGGGCCCGTTGCCCGAGGCGACGTCACGCGAGTGCGCGCTGTTGAAGAAGGCGTCCAGGCCGGACTGGATCGCGGTCTTGAGGCCGGCGCCGTACTCGCCGACGTCCTCCTTGTGGTACCACTGCACGAAGTAGCCGGCGCGCAGGTAGAGCACCAACTGCTCGACGGAGGTGGAGTTGTCGCCGGGGTAGTTGGCCGACGCGTCGCGCAGCGCGTAGGCCACCGTGCTCATCTGCTCCTCGCGGAACGCGCCCCGCGCGTCGCCGCCGGTGAGCTGGAACAGGCTGTTGATGCACTGGATGTCGGCGTCCTTGATGTGCTGGACCAGGTCACTGCCGGTCCGGCCGGAGAAGTCGCCGACGGTACAGGGCTTTTCGGCCGCCGCGCCGAGGCTCAAAGCCTTGGCGGTCGGCCGGACCTCGGCCGGCCGGGTGTCGACCGGGAGCGGGGCGCGCTGGTCCGCCGAGGCCAACTGCTGCCCGCTGTCGGCTCGTTCGGTGGCGCCGATGGCGGGCTGCGGGGCCGGCCCGGTCGGGACGGGCGCGGGCGTGCCGCCCGGGGTGGGGGTGGCGGGGGCGGCCTGGGACTGCGGGGCGAACAGGCCGACCGCCAGGAACAGGGACAGGACGAGCGTCAACAAGCGTGCCAGCTGCGGGAGTCGCAGCAGACGTGAAGGACTCACGTGGGGGCCTCCGGGCCGTCGTCGACCGCGACGTGGGGCCGCGGCCGGTGGGGGTGTCGAGGACCGTTGGTGACGGCGCCGCGTGGGGGCGGCGGTTCCGTCGGGCACGGTGGGGGATGTGACATGTACCATGGCACATCTCACATGGCCTTGGGAACCCGGGGCGTTGTGCGCAGTTTGCGGGGAATCAGGTCGGGAACCGTGATGACGGTCCGCCGACAGACCTGCCCCGGGCGGGGCGCCGTAGCGCTCCGCCCGAGGCGGTCACCTGTCCGGTCTGCCGGATTCGGCTCAGAATTCGCTCGTGACGCTCACCCCGCTGAAGCCCTGCTGGGCGTAGAGGCTGAAGAAGACGTAGCCCGCCGGCGGGTTGCTGACGGTCAGCGTCTCCCAGTTGTCCGGACCGGCCGAGCGCGTGACGTAGGAGTTGGTGTACGCCCAGCTGCCCGGGTTGTAGTAGAGGTCACCGTTGCCGGTGCCGCCCTTGCTGGAGACCTTCAGCTGCTTGGTGCCCTGCGGCACCCAGACGTAGAAGTGCGCGTAGTTGCCGGTGGTCGCCGCGACGCTGCTGCGCACGCAGCCGGCGTCCAGCTGCCTGGTGTCGGTGCCGGTGCACTCCGGCAGCTGCGGCTCGCCCGGGGTGTCGGCGGCGCAGGCGCCGGCGGCGCACCTGGTCAGCCAGCTGTCGAAGTCGGCGTCGTAGCGGGTGCCGATGGTGGTCTTCAGGATGGTGCGGGCACCGTCCCAGTCGCCGGCCCGGTACTTGGCGAGGACCGCGTCCGTGTCGGAGCGGTGCTGCTCCAGCATGTAGCGCACGGCCAGGTAGCCCCAGCGGTAGACCCGGTCCTGGCTGCTGGTGGCGTAGACGGTGTCGAAGAGTTCGCTCAGCTTGTAGGTGTGCTGCGAGGCCACCGCGATGGCACCGTCGTTGACGACCTTACGGTACGAGTAGGAGACGAACTCCGCGAAGCCCTCGACCCACCAGTCGATCGGGAGGACCTGGCCGGCGTCGTAGTCGCCGTACACGTCGAACCGGCCGTCGAGGTAGTGGGTGTACTCGTGGTTGAGGTTCCAGATCTCGAAGGACGGGCGGACCCGCTTGTTCTCGTAGCAGAGGAAGCGCGGCTGGTTGCCGACCGTCGCCGGGTCGCCCTCCAGGTACATGCCGCCGTTGTCGGTCCTGATGCCGTAGATGACCGCCGCGAGCACCTTGTAGTCGAGGTCGGAGTGGAAGACCACGACCTCGATCGTCGTGTTGTTGTCGTCCTTGACCGGGCCGCCGTCCTTGGCCTCCGCGTGGAAGAACGCGTCCTGGCCGGTCAGGCTGGTGCAGGCGGTGCCCAGCCGGGCGTTGTCCAGCGCCTGAGCGATGATCTTGATGCTCGGGCTGCAGGAGTACTTCACCGTCAGGTTGGCGGCCTTGAACTTCGCCGGGTCGTCACAGGTGCCGTAGTACGAGCAGTTGGCGGCGTCGTAGAACCTCACCGCGAGCGCCGCGGCGCCACGCTGGTACAGGGTGGGCCCGCTCGGCGCGGACTGCTCGGCCAGCGTCCGGATGTACGGGCGCAGCCTGGACAGCAGCTCCGGGTACTGCATGAAGCGGCCCAGCTCGTTGACCGACTCGTAGATCATCTGCCCGTAGTCGCCACCGAGCAGGTCGTGGTTGCGGGAGATGAAGGTGAACAGGGTGTCCAGCACGGTCGGGTCGGCCAGCACGGCGGGGAGGTAGTCGGCCTCCCAGTGACCGGCGAACAGCGCGGTGAGCACCGGGGTCAGGCCCCACACCATGCCGGTCGGGTTCCAGGTGGTGCTGTCGTAGTCGGCCAGCAGGCGCTTGATGACCGGCAGGTAGCGGCCGCTGTCCTTGATGCTGTCGATCAGCGTGGTCGCCCGGGCCAGCGGGCCGGCGTTGTCCGCCGTGACGTCCCGCGAGCGGGGGTTGGCGAAGAACGCGTCCAGCGCGGAGCGGCCGGCGGCCTTCAGGCTGTCGCCGTAGGAGCCCACCACGTCGGGGTAGGTGTAGTGCACGAAGTAGCCGGCCTGGAGGAACAGCATCAGCTGCGAGATCGACGCGCTGTTGTTGCCCTGGTAGCCGTTCGCGGCGTCGCGCACCGCGTACGCCACGGTGATCATCTGCGACTCGCGGAACGCGCTGGCGGCGTCGCCGCGGCCGATCACGAACAGCGAGTTGATGCACTGGAGGTCGACGGACTTGATCTGCTGGACCAGGGCGCTGCCGGTCCGGCCGGTGAAGTCACCGACGTTGCAGGGCTGCGCGGCGGCCGCCGCACCCAGGCCGAAGGCCTTGGCCTGCGGCTGCTCGACCGTCGGCAGGCCGGTGAACGGGGCCGTCGGCGACTGGGGCACCAGGTCCTCCGGGCCGATCTGCTTCTTTCCGTCCGGCCTCGCCGGGGCCGTGTCGATGCGGTCCACGCCGATGGCGGGCGGCGGCGCCAGGTGGGCGGGCGCCGTGCCGGCAGGCGTGCCGGTGGGGGTGCCGGTGGGGGTCCTGCCGCCGGGGGTGGGAGCGGCGGGGGCGGCCTGGCCGAGCGGGGCGAACATGCCGATCGCCAGGACGAGGGTCAGAACGAGCGTCAACAGTCTTGCCAACTGCGGTACTCGCAGTAAGCGTCGGCCATTCACGTGGGGGCCTCCGGGCCGTCGACGGCCGCGGTCGGGGGCGCGGCCTGCGGTGGAGCGAGGACCGTCCGCAGCAGCACCGCGTGGGGCGGGTCCGCCGTGGATTCAGTGGGGATATGACATGTACCATTGCACACATCACACAACATTGTGAAGACCTTTACCCGAGGTCCACTCATTCGCAAGAGCGTGAAGGGCATGGCGACGGGTCGTCACCATGCCCTTTCCACTGACGGAACGGGGGAATTCCGGGTGTTCTCCGGCTGCCCCCGAGCGGCTACTTGCGGAGCAGCAGGATCACGCCCGCCGTCACCAGCCCGACCACGACGGCGGCCACGCCGTACGCCAGGCGGTGCGCCCGCAGCACCGGCAGGAAGCGATCCACGGCGTAGCGGCCGGGGCCGGTCAGGGCGAGCGCGGCGGCGCCGGCGGTCAGCAGCAGCTCGTACTCGCTGCCCTTCGGGGCGAAGAAGCCGCCGCCCCAGGTGACGGCTATCGCGTTGACCATCGTGCCGACGATCGCGGCGCCCGCGAGCGGGGTCAACAGACCGACGGCGAGGGCGAGTCCGCCCAGCGTCTCGGTGAGGCCCGCCACCACGGCCATGGCATGGCCGGCCGGGTAGCCGCTCATGGTGAAGAACTGACCGGTGCCGTCGATCCCGCCGCCGCCGAACCAGCCGAACAGTTTCTGGCTGCCGTGCGCGGCCATGGTCAGGCCGAGGACCAGGCGCAGGAGCAGGAGTCCGGCGTCATAGGCGTGCGGGGAGGTCGTCGCGGGCCCGGAGGTGCCCTGGGCCGGGCTGACGGTGCTGGTGGCGGCGGTCGTGCTCGGGCTGCTGCTCGGCATGCGCGTCTCCATCGATCGGGGTTCGGTCGTCGTCCGGCGCGGCCGGACGTGGTCACGGGTCGTGGTGGTGCGGCGGGCACGGGTCGTCACCCAGCGCCATTGTTCAAATTTGAACCTGCCGCTCTCCCGACCGTACCTCGAAGTTCGAATTTGAACAACTGACGGACCGTCGGCGACTCGCGGGCCCCGCCCGGGCCGGGGAGGGTGGAGGCATGGCTCAACGCAGGCAACACCGACGGGAGTCGCGGACCGGCACCCCGTACCCCGAGGCGCTGGACGCCTTCGGCGAGCGCGTCCGGCTGATCACCCCCGGCCAGTGGGACTCCCCCACCCCGTGCGGCGACTGGTCCGTCCGTGACCTGGTCAACCACCTCACCGGCGAGCAGCTCTGGGTGCCCGAACTTCTGATGGGCGCCACCATCGGCGAGGTCGGCGAACGCTTCGACGGCGACGTGCTCGGCGACGACCCGGCCACCGCCTGGACCGACGCCGCCGGGGCTGCCCGGGAGGCCTGGGCCGTCCCGGGCGCCACCGAGCTGACCGTCCACCTCTCCTACGGGGACGTCTCCGGCCAGTCCTACCTGGACCAGCTCACCACCGACCTGGTGATCCACTCCTGGGACCTCGCCGAGGGCATCGGACGGCGCACCCGGCTTCCGGCCGGGCTCGTCGAGTTCGCGCTCGGCGAGTTCGCCACGTACGGGGACCTCTCCGGCAGCGGGCTCTTCGACCCGCCGCTGCCGGTGCCCGAGGACGCCGCCCCGCAGACCCGGCTGCTCGCCCTCACCGGGCGGCGGGACGGAGGGTGACCGGACGCGCCTCCCGGTGCCGGATACTGGAAGCCGGGGGAAGTCTTCCGTGCGAGAGGCGGGCGGGCCATGAGCCGCAGGCCTGACATCCTCGGCGAGTTCACCGCCGACCACCGGGCGGCCGTCGAGCTGCTCGACCGGATCGAGGCCGCACCGGCCGACGACCCCGGGCGCAGCGAGCTGGTCTCCCGGCTGACCGACCTGCTGTTCACCCACTGCGCCGCCGAGGAGGAGCACCTCTTCCCGGCGGTGCAGCACGACGTGCCCGACGGCGGGGCCCTGGTGTTCCGCAGCATCCAGGACCACCTGGCGATCGGGCAGTACCTGGCCGACCTCCAGGGGCTCGGACCGGCCGACCCGGCCTTCGACACCCTGCTGCACGGCCTCGCCGAAACCCTGCGGCGGCACCTGCGCGACGAGGAGGAGCAGCTCTTCCCGGCCACCCGCAAGACCCTGCCCGCCGCTGCCCGCGCCGCACTGGGCGACCGGCTGCGGGCGGATCGGGCGGAGCTGGACGCCCCCTAGAACGCCGCGGGCCCGCTCAGTCCTTCGGGCTGATCACGGCGAACCGGGCGCCCTCGCGGTCCCGCAGCCGCGCCACCCGCCCGTACGGGGAGTCGAAGGCCGGCCCGATCGCCCCGCCGCCCAGCTCCACGGCCCGGGCCAGCGCCCGGTCGGCGTCCGGGACGGCGAAGGACACCTCCCAGTGCGGCGGCATCCCGGCCGGGCCGCCCGCCTGCTCCCTGGCCAGCGCCGCGACGCTGTGGCCCTCGGCGCGCAGCACCACCCGGTCGTGTTCCCAGCGGACGTCGAAGCGCTCCGGGTCCCGGCCGTCCCAGCGGAACACCTCGCCGTAGAACAGCGCCGCCGCGAACGGGTCCGGGGTGCGCAGCTCGATCCAGACCGGCGCCCCGGGCAGGTCCAGCTTCCGGGCCCGGCCCGGCGGGCCCTCCCAGATGCCGAACACCGCGCCCACCGGGTCCGCCGCGAAGGCCACCCGCCCGGCGTCGAAGGCCAACGGGCCGACCGCCAGGGTGGCACCGCGCTCACGCACCGCGTCGGCGGCGGCGTCGGCGCTCTCCGTGCCGAAGTAGCTGGTCCACGCGAGCGGGACCGCCCCGAAGCCGGCGACGCCCAGCCCGGCCACCGCCTCCCCGCCGGTCACCGCGTGCACGTACGGCCCGAAGCGGTCCGGCCCGGGCTCGAACTCCCAGCCGAGCAGCGGCCCGTAGAACTCCTCGGCATCCCCCAGGTCCCGGGCCATCAGGCTCACCCAGCACGGCACGGCCGCCACACAGCGCACCTTGGCGGCCATCTCACCGCTGCCCATCGCGAACCTCCTCGCCCACCCGGCCGCCGGGCCCCTCCCGACTCCCACGGCCCACCGGCCGCCCGGGACGCCCACAGCCTAGGCCGCCACCCGCACCGCCCGGGGAAGCCATGCCCGGGATCAGCGCACCCGGTTCCCGATCGGTGTCCGGCAAGATGCCCACGGGGTCGGGGAGGCGGACGACCTTGCCGAAGGGGAGGGTCCGGACGGTCTCGTGGCGGACGCCGTCGAGCCGGGTCCTGGCGACAGTGGAATCCGGCCACCGACCGGCCGACGTGACGCGGGTCACCTCCGGAGAGGAAATTCCGGGGACGGATTCCCCGTTTCCGAGTACGTTGGCAGAACCGGGGAGAATTTCCCCGGTATCCTGATGAGGAGCAGTCGCCGTGACCACCACCGCCGAGCCGGTCCGTCCCGCGGGGAGCGCGCACACGCCGAAGCTGCGTGCGGACGCGAGCCGGAACCGGGAGCGGATCGTGCTGGCGGCCCGGGACGCGTTCGTCGAGCACGGTGCGGATGCGCCGCTGGACGAGATCGCGAAGCGGGCGGGGGTCGGCAACGCCACCCTGTACCGGAACTTCCCGGACCGGGTGGCGCTGATCCGCGAGGTGGCGGTGCTCGTCAAGAACCGCGTCCTGGCGCTCGCCGAGACGGCGACGGCGGAGGCGGACGCTCCTGACGGCGGCGGCCCGTTCGACGCCCTCCAGCGGTTCGCGCACGCGTCCGTCGGGGAGAAGGTCGGCGGCCTCTGCACCTTGTTCAGCAACCATGTCGACCCGTACGACCCGGAGTTGACCGAGATCCGGGAACGCCTGCAGGCCGCCGTGGGCGGGCTGATGGAGCGCGCCCGGGCCGCGGGCGAGCTGCGGTCGGACGTCGACCACGGTGACCTGTTCATCGCGATGAGCCAGCTGACCCGGCCACTGCCGAACACCTCCTGCCGACTGCTCGACGAGTTCGTCCACCGGCACCTGCAGATCTTCCTGGACGGCCTGCGCGCGCCGGCCCGTTCGGCCCTGCCCGGCCGGGCCGCGACCTTCGAGGACTTCCAGCCCCGGAACTGACCGACCACCACTACCGACCGTCCGGCGACGCGCTGCCGCGCCGCGGCACGCCCTCCGACCGCACGCTCTCCGTACGGCAACCCACCGCTCCCGTACGGCACTCGACCGTTCACGCACACCACACGCACCGTGAAGTGAGTACCCCCATGCCTCAAACCGACGCCCGACCGGCGACGCTGCCCGATCCCCGGCGCTGGAAGGCGCTGATATTCATCGGCCTCGCCCAGCTGATGGTCGTCCTCGACGCGACCATCGTGAACATCGCCCTGCCGTCCGCACAGCGCGACCTGGGCATCTCCGACGGCAACCGCCAGTGGGTGATCACCGCCTACGCGCTGGCCTTCGGCGGCCTGCTGCTGTTCGGCGGCCGGATCGCGGACCTCTGGGGCCGCAAGCGGACCTTCATCGTCGGCCTGACCGGCTTCGCCCTCGCCTCCGCGCTCGGTGGCGCCGCGGCCAACACCGCGATGCTGCTCGGCGCCCGCGCCCTCCAGGGCGTGTTCGGCGCGCTGCTCGCGCCGGCCGCGCTGTCGCTGCTCGCGGTGACCTTCACCGAGGCCAGGGAGCGCGCCAAGGCCTTCGGCATCTACGGTGCGATCGCCGGTGGCGGTGGCGCCATCGGTCTGATCCTCGGCGGCCTGCTCACCGAGTACATGAACTGGCGCTGGACCTTCTTCGTCAACATCCCGTTCGCCATCGTGGCCGCCGCGGGCGCCGTGCTGGTGATCCGCGAGCCCGCCGAGGGCCGCAACCGCAACCGGCTGGACGTCCCCGGCGTGCTGCTGGTGACCGCCGGCCTGGTCTCGCTGGTCTACGGCTTCACCCGCGCCGAGTCCGACGGCTGGTCGTCCGGCAGCACCGTGGGGCTGTTCGTCGCGGCCGCCGTGCTGCTGTCCGCCTTCGTCGTGGTGGAGCGCCGGGTCAAGGCCCCGCTGCTGCCGCTGCGCGTGGTGCTCGACCGCAACCGCGGCGGGGTGTACCTGTCGCTGGGCATGGCCGTGGTCGGCATGTTCGGTCTGTTCCTCTTCCTGACCTACTACCTCCAGATCGTGCTCGGTTACAGCCCGGTGCTGACCGGTGTGGCCTTCCTGCCGATGGTGGCGGGCATGATCACCGGCTCGACCCAGATCGGCGCCCGGCTGATGACCCGGGTCCCGGCCCGCTACCTGATGGCGCCGGGCTTCCTGGTCGCCTCGACCGGCATGTTCCTGCTGTCCCACATCGGCCTGGACACCTCCTACCCGGCGCTGATCCTGCCCGGCCTGGTCCTGATGGGCCTCGGCATGGGTACCGCGTTCATGCCGGCCATGAGCCTCGCCACGCACGGCGTCCAGCCGCGCGACGCGGGTGTGGCCTCGGCGATGGTCAACACCTCGCAGCAGGTCGGCGGCGCCATCGGCACCGCGCTGCTGAACACCATCGCGGCGAGCGCGACCACCAGCTGGCTGACCTCGCACGCCGGCGCCGCCGCCACCTCTCCGGCGGCCGCCAAGGCCGTGCAGTTCCAGGGCATGGTGCACGGCTTCACCACCGCGATCTGGGTGTCCTTCGGGATCCTGGTGGCGGCGGCCGCGGTCGCCTTCACCTTCGTCAACGCCGGCCGGCCGGGTGCCGCGGCGGGCTCGGACACGGGCGCGGCGGAGGAGAACGAGGTGCCGGTGCTGGTGCACTGACGCCCTTGGGGTTGCTCGGGTGCGTACGCGGCCCGTCCGGTGTCCTTCACGGCACCGGGCGGGCCGCTCGCCGTTTCCGGCCCGAAGGGGCCGCGCGGAAGGGACCCCCCGGGGTAGAAGCGGGGATCGCTCCCCGATTATGGTGGGCCCCAGTGCGAATCGGGGACTCCTCCCCGTTTCCTTCGGACCGAGGTGGGTGCACATGACCCGGAATCAGAGCCCTGGGCGGGGGCAGCGGGCCGCCGACTGGGCGGACGGCCGGCTGGGGATCTACTCCCTGGCCAGGGCGAACCTGCGGAAGATCTTCCCGGACCACTGGTCCTTCATGCTGGGCGAGATCTGCCTCTACACCTTCCTGATCATCATCCTGACCGGTGTCTGGCTGACGCTGTTCTTCAAGCCCGGCATGGGCGAGGTGGTCTACGCCGGCTCGTACGTGCCGCTCAGGGGCGTTCCGATGTCGGAGGCCTACGCCTCCACCGTGGACATCAGCTTCGAGGTCCGCGGCGGCCTGCTGATCCGGCAGATCCACCACTGGGCGGCGATCCTCTTCGTCGCGGCCATGTTCGTCCACATGATGCGGGTGTTCTTCACCGGCGCGTTCCGCAGGCCGCGCGAGATCAACTGGGTCTTCGGCTTCCTGCTGCTCTTCCTCGGCATGCTGGACGGCTTCTTCGGCTACTCCCTGCCGGACGACCTGCTGTCGGGCACCGGCATCCGGTTCATCGAGGGCGCGATCCTCGCCGTGCCACTGGTCGGCACGTACATCCAGATGTTCCTGTTCGGCGGGGAGTTCCCCGGCCACGACATCGTGCCGCGGTTCTTCACCATCCACGTGCTGCTGATCCCGGGCATCATGCTCGGCCTGCTGGTGGCGCACCTGATCCTGGTCTTCTACCACAAGCACACCCAGTGGGCGGGCCCGGGCAGGACCGAGAAGAACGTCGTCGGCACACCGCTGATGCCGGTCTACACGGCCAAGGCCGGCGGGTTCTTCTTCCTGGTCTTCGGCATCATCGCGCTGGTGGCGGCGGTCGCGACCGTCAATCCGATCTGGGCGTACGGCCCGTACCGCCCGGACCAGGTGTCCACCGACGCCCAACCGGACTGGTACATGGGGTTCGCCGAGGGCCTGATCCGGATCATGCCCGGCTGGGAGGTCGGACTGTGGGGGCACACCCTCAACCTCGGGGTGCTCATCCCGTTCACGCTGTTCCCGCTGATCCTGGGCGCCATCGCCGTCCACCCGTTCGTGGAGGGCTGGGTGACCGACGACAAGCGGGAGCACCACCTGCTCGACCGGCCGCGCAACGCGCCCGTCCGCACCGCACTCGGCGCCGCCTGGATCAGCCTGTACCTGGTGGCACTGGTGGCCGGCGGCAACGACCTCATCGCCACCCACCTGCACCTGTCGCTCAACGCCATCACGTACGCCGCCCGGGTCGGCTTCTTCGTCGTCCCGGTGGTCGTCTTCGTCATCACCAAGCGCTGGTGCCTCGGCCTCCAGCGCCGGGACCGCGACAAGGTGCTGCACGGGCGCGAGACCGGCGTCATCAAGCGCCTGCCGCACGGCGAGTTCGCCGAGGTGCACGCCCGGCTCTCGCCACAGGAACTGCACCGGCTCACGGCGCACGAACAGCCCTGCCCCCTCGAACTGCCCGCCCCGGTGGACGAGAATGGAGTGGCCCGCCCGGCGGGGGCGCTCACCCGCACCCGGACCCGGCTCTCCCGCGGGTTCCACGGCGAGAACGGCCGGATCCCCAAGCCCACCGCCGAGGAGTTCCGCGAGATCACCGAGGGCCACGGGCACTGACCCGCACCCCCCGATGGCACAGGGAGGACAGGTGCACCACCGAACCGACCGGCTCGCCGACAGCAGGTACCTCCTGCTCACCACCTTCGGCGAGGACGGCAGCCGGATGGAGTCGCAGCTCTGGGTGGTGCCGGACGGCACGGCCCTCGGGGTCTGGACCCCGGCCCACTCCGGCGAGGCCGAACGGATCCGCCGCCATCCCCGGGTACTGATCGGCCCCTGCGACGCCCACGGACGCCCCACCGGCCGGCAGGTCCCGGCGCGGGCGCGGCTCTGCGACGCCGACGACACCGCGCGCTACCGCACCTCGCTGATCAACAAGTACGGACTGACGGCGCTGATCGCGCTGGCCCGCAGCCGGTTCCGGGTGGGGCTCGCCGGGACGGTCGGCATCCGGATCACACCGGACGAGCTGGAACAGCGACTGGTCGGCCCGGAGTGGCAGCCGCCGGCCACCTACTGCGCCAACTGACGGACCGTCAATCCCTGTCGAGCGCCGGGGCCCCGGAACGGGCGGCTCCGGCACTCGGCGTTTCCGGAGCCACCTCCGGGGCGGCTCCGGAGCTTGCGCCCGGGGCCGACTCCGGAGCCGCTCCCGGACCGTCGCCCGGTCGCCAGGAGGTCACGACAGCGGGTGGGTCGGGACCGGACTGACCTCCTGGATCTCGCCGTGGGCCTTGGTGAGCAGCTGCGAGGCGAGCTCGTTGAGCGCGCGGGCCCCCGCGATCTCCTCGCCGACCCGCAGCTGTTCCGGGTCGGCGGGGTGACGGCTGCTGTAGCCGTGGGCGCGCAGCTCGCTCCCATCGCCGAGGCGCAGCAGCGCGGCGGCGCTGGTCCGCGGCCCCTCCTCGCGGAACTCCATCTCGATGTGCCAACCGACCAGAGTCTTCATGGCGGATCACCTCCATCGGTTACTCCTCCAGAGTGCGCCGCACCCACCGTGAACACCAGGCCAGCCGGGGCGGGCAGCATCGGGAGGGCGAGTTGAACGCGTTCAAGTCGGCCGCGTAGAGTCGGCGGCGAAAGCTATTTGAACGCGTTCAAGGGGGCGTGTCCGCCATGGGGAAGGGCACCACGGAACTGGTCGACCTGCTGATCCTGCTCGGCATGGGCGCCGTCGTCCCGCTCGGCCTCGCCCTGGTCGGCGAGCCCGGCCTCGCCCGGGTCCGCCGGCTCTGGCCGCTCGCCGCAGTACCCGGCGCGCTCTCGCTCTGGCTGCCCCGCGGCGGCCCGGCCGCCGGC
>NZ_JAHSQD010000136.1 GCF_020103755.1 Streptomyces sp. LS1784 | reverse complement strand
GGGCCGGGCTCGGCGCCGACGAGGCCGCCGCGCTGACCGCCGCCCGCCCGGCGGCCGGGCCGGCCGCGGCCGAGACCGTCGTCCGGAGCCTGTTCGGCAACTGACCGGCCGCCACCGCCATCTCCTCGGCGCTCCTCGGCGCTCCTCGGTGCCGAATTTGACGTCACGTCACGTCACGTCACGTCACATCACTCTCCACGCACCGCCGTTATCGACACCTGAAGGACCCTCCATGTCCAAGATCCTGACCACGGAGTCCGGCGCCCCGGTCGCCGACAACCAGAACTCGGCATCGGCCGGCGAGTACGGCCCGCTGCTGATCCAGGACCAGCAGCTGCTGGAGAAGCTGGCCCGGTTCAACCGCGAGCGCATCCCGGAGCGCGTGGTGCACGCCCGCGGCTCCGGTGCGTACGGCTACTTCGAGGTCACCGACGAGGTCGCGCGGTACACCCGGGCGGGCTTCCTCTCCGAGGTCGGCAAGCGCACCGAGGTCTTCCTGCGCTTCTCCACCGTGGCCGGCAACCTGGGCGCGAGCGACGCGGTGCGCGACCCGCGCGGGTTCGCGGTGAAGTTCTACACCGAGGAGGGCAACTACGACCTCGTCGGCAACAACACCCCGGTGTTCTTCATCAAGGACCCGATCAAGTTTCCCGACTTCATCCACTCGCAGAAGCGCGACCCGTACACCGGCGTGCAGGAGGCGGACAACGTCTGGGACTTCTGGGCCCACTCGCCGGCCTCGACCCACCAGATCACCTGGCTGTTCGGCGACCGCGGCATCCCCGCCTCGTACCGCCACATGAACGGCTACGGCTCGCACACCTACCAGTGGGTCAACGCCGACGGCGACGCGTACTGGGTGAAGTACCACTTCAAGACCAACCAGGGCATCCGCTGCCTGGACGGCGCCCAGGCCGCCGAGACGGTCGGCGGAGACGCCGACTCGCACCAGCGCGACCTCCACCAGGCCATCGAGCGCGGGGTGTTCCCGTCCTGGACCCTCTACGTCCAGCTGATGCCGGTCGCCGAGGCCGCGGACTACCGCTTCAACCCCTTCGACCTCACCAAGGTGTGGCCGCACATCGACTACCCGCTGGTCAAGGTCGGCCGCCTGGTACTCAACAGGAACCCGGAGAACGTCTTCGCCGAGGTCGAGCAGGCCGCGTTCTCGCCGAACAACTTCGTGCCCGGCACCGGCCCGTCCCCGGACAAGATGCTCCAGGGCCGCCTGTTCGCCTACGCGGACGCCCAGCGCTACCGCCTCGGCGTCAACCACACCCAGCTGCCGGTGAACGCCCCGCGCGCCACCGAGGCCGCCAACTACGGCCGGGACGGCTACATGGCCGCCAACAGCGCCGGTCGCGGCAAGAACTACGAGCCCAACTCGTACGACGGCCCTGCCCAGACCGGCGACGTACTGGCCACGCCGGTCGCGGTGGCGGGCCACACCGGCACCTACACCACCCCGGCGCACACCAAGGACGACGACTTCTTCCAGGCCGGCGAGCTGTACCGGCTGATGTCCGCAGGTGAGAGGACCCGCCTGATCGACAACATCGCGGGCTTCCTGGCGCAGGTCTCGCGTGACGACGTGGTGGAGAAGAACCTCGCCCACTTCCACGCTGCGGACGAGGAGTACGGCGCCCGGCTGGCCGCCGCCGTCGCCAAGCTGCGGGCGGGCGACGAGAGCTGACACCTCCCGCACGACGGGCCCTTCCACCGGGGCAGTGGGACGGGGCCCGTCGTGGTGTCGCCGACGTCAGCCGGTTCCGGCGGTGATCGTCCGGGCCCGGCCGTCCGGGAACCGGACGTACCCGCGCGCGGCGACCGGCTGGTTCGCCCCCCGGACCATGGCGGTCCAGAACGGCGGGGTCCTGCCGTCGAGGGACTCGCAGTCCGTCAACGGCCCGGCGGCTTCTGCACGGAACGTCCACGGATATGTACGGACGGCAGCCGTCGGAGCCGCTGGGTCGATACGCTGGTGGGTGCCCGCGGTCGCTCCGTGGGGGGACATCGGAAGGGGACGACATGTCGACACCAGCCCCGGGTCGTCACGCCGCGCTGGACCAGGGTCTGATGGGCCCGCTCACCTCCCTCCAGCACGCCCTCAGACTGCTGGAGGCGGTCGACCGCCACCCCGACGGCGCCACCCTGGTGTCCCTCGCCAGGGAGACCTCGCTCGGGCTTCCGACCGTGCGTCGGCTCGCCGAGATCCTGGAGGTCGAGGGCTACCTCCAGTGTCAGGACGGGGGTTGGCTGCTGGGCGGCACCTTCGCCCTGCTCGGCCAGCACAACCGGGAGCAGCTGGTGAAGGCCCGACTCGACCGCAAGCTCGCCGAACTCCGGGACGAGTTGGGTGCCGCGGTGTACTTCAGCCGGTACCACGACGGTGAGTTGACGGTGGAGGCGGTCTCGGCCGCCGACTGCGCGCCGGCCGTGCAGGAATGGGTGGACTTCCGGGCCACCGCGCACGCCAGCGCGATCGGCAAGTGCCTGCTCAGCCAGCTGGACGCGGACGGCCGGCGCGACCACCTCTCCCGGCACCCGGTCGCCCGGCTCACCTCCCACACCGTCACCGACGCCGACCAGCTGATGCACCGGCTGGAGCGACAGCCGGCCACGGTGCCGGTGCTGGACATCCAGGAGTACGCGCTGGGCACGGTGTGCGCGGCCGTGCCGATCACGGCGGGCAGCACGGTCGGCTGCCTGGCCACCTCGATGCCGGTGGACAACATCCACAAACTGAAGGCCGCCGCGGAGCTGCTCGCGGCCCGGGCGGCGCCGCTGATGCTGGCGATGGCGGTCTGACGGCCGGCCGACGACCGCGCACATGAGTTCGAGGAAGCCCTGCCGGGAAGTCGGCGGGGCTTCGCGCGTTTCCCGCGGTGGCCGCCGGTGTGCGGCACTTATTAGACTCGATGTCGATAAGACTCGCCGAGGCCCTTGTCCCGGGGGCTACCCGCGAGTACGTTTCCCTGAGCCGAGCCGCCGCCCCCAGGTCAGGAGGGCCTGCCATGCCCCGTTCCGCCCCCGTCCCCGCCCTCGCCGCCCCCGCGGCGCGCGTGCACGACGGCCTCGTCCTGGAGCCCCGGGACGTCCACTTCGAATGGGCCCAGCTGCCGCTGCACTGGATCCCTGACGAGCCGATGGCCACCCACGTCATCAACGTGCTGCACCTGCTGCTGCCGGAGGGGGAGCGGTGGTTCGTCAAGGTGTTCAAGGAGGCGCTGCCGCTCATCCGGGACGAGCAACTGCGCGAGGAGGTCCTTGGGTTCATCGGGCAGGAGGCCATTCACGCCGAGGCGCACCAGGAGGTCCTGGACCACCTGCTCGGCCAGGGGCTCGACCCGCGGCCGTACGTCCGGCAGATCTCCTGGCTGTTCCGGCGCGTCCTCGGCGACAAGCCGGGGCTGACGCCGGCCCGGCGACGGGAGAACCTCATCGAGCGGGTCGCCTTCATCGCGGCAATCGAGCACTTCACCGCCTTCCTCGGCAACTGGGCGCTCAACTCCCCGGGCCTGGACCGGGCCAAGGCCGACCCGACCATGCTGGACCTGCTGCGCTGGCACGGCGCGGAGGAGGTCGAGCACCGCAGTGTCGCCTACGACCTGATGGTGCACCTGGACCCGGGCTACCTGCGCCGGGTGCGCGGGATGGTGTTCTCCGGGCCGCTGCTGGTCCACCTCTGGGTGCGCGGCGCCCGCTTCCTGCTCGCCGCCGACCCCACCCTGAAGGGGCGGCTCAAGCCCACCTGGCGGGAGGCGGGCCGGATCGCCAGGCGCGGACTGCTGCCGGACCCGGTCAAGTCGATCCGCTCCGGGCTGCGCTACCTGCGGCCGGGCTACCACCCGACCCAGGAGGGCTCGTCCAGCCAGGCGCTGGGCTACCTCGCCACCTCCCCGGCCGCCCGTGCGGCCGCCGGGCGCGGCTGACGGGTGACGGGGTTCAGAGTTCAGAGTTTGGAGTTCAGAGTTCAGCGAACAGAAAACGTTATCTGTTCGCTGAACTCTGTTCGCCGGACTCCGAAGTCTGACGTCTGAAACCTGTCACCCGCTCCCCGCCACCCGCCGCCCGCCCTCTCCCGACGCCCAAGGATCCCGCCGGATGGACCTGCTCACCCCACCCCCCGACCTCTACGGCCGCCCCCGCGCCGACGGCTTCATCCGATGGCTCACCGCCTTCGGCGACCGGTACTCCCCGGCCCTCGGCGGCCCGCTGCTGCGCCGCAACCCCCGCCGGCCGCTCAGCCGCCCCACTCAGCCGCTCCGGCTGGTCGTCGCCGAGCGCCGCCAACTGACCGCCGACGTCATCGAGTTGATACTCGTCGACCCCTCCGGCGGCCCGCTGCCCGGCTGGCAGCCCGGCGCCCACCTGCGCCTCGCCCTGCCCTCCGGCCGCGAGCGCCACTACTCCCTCAGCGGCGACCCGGCCGACCGCACCGCCTACTCCATCGCCGTCCGGCGGCTGCCCGAGGGCGGCGGCGGGTCCGTCGAGGTCCACGACGCGCTGTACCCCGGCACCCGGCTCACCGCCCGCCGCCCGCGCAACGGCTTCGCCTTCTGCGCCGAGCCCGCCGTCCTCCTGCTGGCAGGCGGCATCGGCATCACCCCGCTGCTCCCGATGGCCCGCGAGGCGCAGCGGCACGGCCTGGACTGGCGCCTGGTGCACGTCGGCCGCAGCGCCGACACCCTCCCGTACACGGACGAGCTGCGCGCCCTCGACCCGCACCGGGTGGTGCTGCGCACCGACGACGAGCACGGCGGCGTCCCCACCGGCCCGGAGCTGCTCGCCCTCGCCCCGCGTGGCGCCGCCGTCTACTGCTGCGGGCCGGCCCCGATGCTCGCCGCCGTGCAGCGTGCCCTGGACGGTTCCCCGGCCGCCTCCCTGCACTTCGAGCGCTTCGGCGCCGCCCCGGTCACCGGCGGTGAGCCGTTCACCGTCCGCCTCGGCACCGAAGGCCCCACCCTCGACGTCCCCGCCGACCGTTCCGCCCTGGACGTGCTGCGCGAGACCCGACCGGACCTCCCGTACTCCTGCCACCAGGGCTTCTGCGGCACCTGCGAGGTCCGCGTGCTGGCCGGCTCGCCCGACCACCGGGACCGCCGCCTCACCCCCGAGCAGCGTGCCGCCGGCGCCCTGCTGCCCTGTGTCTCCCGGGCCGCCGAGGGCGAGACCCTCGTGCTCGACCTCTAGAAGGAGTCCTGCCATGGCGAAAGCGACCCCCGCCTTCCGCTACACCGAGCGCGACCTCGCCCGCTTCCGCGAGACCCAGCAGCTCGCCTACGACTGCGCCGAACAGGTCGCCGCCTGGATCGAACCCGGCGTCACCGAGCGGCAGGCCACTGCCGAGCTGCGCCGCCGCCTGGTCGCCGCCGGGGTCCAGGACTTCTTCCACGTCCCCTTCGCCTGGTTCGGCGACCGGACGGCGTTCCGGCACTTCCGCACCCCGCTGCAGTTCTTCGCCGGCAACCGACGGCTGGAGGAGGGCATGCCGTACGTACTGGACTGCGCGCCCGTGGTGGACGGCTACACCGCCGACATCGGCTACGGCGGCAAGGTCGGCGAGAACCGGGTCTGGGACCGCCTGGCCGCCGACCTGAAGGTCTACCGCGAGCTGATCCTCGTCGAGGTGCGGGCCCGCAAGCCGCTCGCCGAGGTGTACGCCGCGGTGGACGCCCAGCTCGCCGCGCACGGCTACGACAACCGCCACCAGGTCTACCCGGGCCGGGTGATCGGCCATCAGGTCACCCGCAACACCGCGCGCGGCCCGGCCGGGGTGAACGTCTTCGGCTTCGGCGTGCGCACCCTCCAGACCCTCGGCCGCGAGCTCATCTCCGAACGCCTGCACGGCCGTTCGCCGCTCTGGGCGGACGGTCGCTCCTCCCGGCACGCGCCCACCCCGGGCCTGTGGGCGGTCGAGCCGCACATCGGCTTCCGCGGCGTGGGCATCAAGTTCGAGGAGCTGCTGGTGGTCACCGAGGACGACGCCTACTGGCTCGACGACGACCTGCCGCACGTCCGCCGTTGGACCGCCACCGCCGGGCAGACTGCCGTCGAGCCGACCACCGTCGAGCCGACCACCGCCGAGCAGACCGCCACCGGGCAGACTGCCGTCGAGCCGACCACCGAGCGGGCCGCCACCGAGCCGACCGCTGCCGAGCCGACCACCCTGGAGGCCACCCGATGACGCACCCGACGACCAGCCGGACGAAGCGCCCGGCGGCGCCCCCGGTCCGCCGCCGCACCGTCCACTCCGGCGGCCTCGCGCTCGCCGTCTTCGAGCAGGGCGACCCGGGCGCCCCCACCGTCCTCCTTGTGCACGGCTACCCCGACTCCCACGCCGTCTGGGACGACATCGCCGCCGACCTCGCCCGCGACCACCACGTGGTCCGCTACGACGTGCGCGGCGCCGGCGAGTCGGCCGCCCCCGCCGACCGGTCCGGCTACCGCCTGGAGCAGCTCGCCGAGGACCTGTTCGCCGTCGCCGACGCCGTCAGCCCGGACCGCCCGGTGCACCTGCTCGCCCACGACTGGGGCTCGATCCAGTCCTGGGAGGCCGTCACCGCACCCGGCGCCGAGCGCCGGATCGCCTCGTACACCACCCTGTCCGGCCCCAGCCTGGACCACATGGGCCACTGGCTGCGCCACCGGCTGCGCCGCCCCACCCCGCGCCACCTGGGGCAGCTGCTGCACCAGGGCCTGCACTCCTGGTACATCACCGCCTTCCACCTGCCCTACCTCGCCCCCGGCATCTGGCGCCTCGGCCTGGCCCGGGCCTGGCCGCGGGTGCTGCGCGACCTGGAGCACGTCACCCCGCGCGCCGACCACCCGCAGCCCACCCTGCGCCGCGACGCGGTCCGCGGCATCGAGCTGTACCGGGCCAACTTCCGCCCCACCCTGGGCCGTCCGCGCGAACGGCGGACCGAGGTGCCGGTCCAGCTGATCACCCTCACCCGGGACCGGTACGTCGGCACCTACCTCTCCGAGGGACTGGAGCGCTGGGTGAGCGACCTGACCCGCAGGACGCTGCACGCCGGCCACTGGTCGGCGCTGCTGGAGAAGGGAGCCACCGTGGCCGGACTGGTCCGCGAGTTCACCGCCCGCATCGACGAGGGGCGGTCCCGACCGGCCGAGGGCGACGGCCGGCTGGTCGTGGTCACCGGCGGCGGCAGCGGCATCGGCCGGGCCACCGCGCTCGCCTTCGCCGAGGACGGTGCCCGGGTGGTGGTCTGCGACCTCGACCTCGCGGCTGCCGAGCGCACCGCCGAGCTGGCCTCGCTGATCGGTCCGAAGGCACACGCCCACCGGGTGGACGTCTCCGACGGCGCCGCGATGGACGCCTTCGCACAGACCGTCGCCGCCGAGTACGGGGTGCCCGACGTGATGGTCAACAACGCGGGCATCGGCCACTCCGGGACGTTCCTGCAGACCACCGAGAAGGAGTGGCAGCGGGTCCTGGACGTCAACCTCTGGGGCGTGATCCACGGCTGCCGCGCCTTCGGCACCCTGATGGCCGACCGCGGCCAGGGCGGCCACATCGTCAACGTCTCCTCCGCCGCGGCCTACCTGCCCTCCAAGGCGCTCACCGCCTACGCCACCAGCAAGGCCGCGGTGTTCATGCTCTCCGACTGCCTGCGCGCCGAGTTGGTCGGCCACGGCATCGGCGTCTCCACCATCTGCCCCGGCATCGTCAACACCAACATCACCCGCACCTCCACCTTCTCCGCCACCACCTCCACCGAACAGGCCGCCAAGCAGGCCCGCGCCGCGAAGCTCTACGCCCGCCGCGGCTTCCCGCCGGAGAAGGTCGCCACCGCCATCCTCACCGCGGTCCGCACCGGCAGGCCCGTGGTCCCCGTCACCCCCGAGGCCAAGGCCGCCCGACTGCTCTCCCGGCTCAGCCCCGGCCTCCTCCGCCTCGCCGCCCGCCTCAACGTCACCTGACCCGGTCGCCGGCAGATACGCCCCGGGTGGCCCGCAGCGCCGCCCGGGGCTGTGAGAGCATCGAGGCCCATGGAGATGACGACGGCCCTGTGGTCCTTCGCCCTTGTCGTGGGGCTGCTCACGCTCACGCCCGGGCTCGACACCGCGCTGATCCTGCGGACCTCGGCCCTGGGGCGCCGACGGCAGGCGTGGGGGGTCGTGCTGGGGATCCAGACCGGGACACTGCTCTGGGGGACGCTGACCTCGGCCGGGGTGACGGCGCTGCTGACCGCCTCGCAGGTGGCGTACGAGATCCTGCGCTGGGCGGGCGCCGCGTACCTGGTGTGGATGGGCATCGGGATGCTGCGCAAGCGGGGCGGCGAGGCGGCGGCCGAGGAGGAGCCGGAGGACGGCGGGTTCGCGCACGGCTGGCGGCGGGGCACGCTGACCAACCTGCTGAACCCCAAGGTCGGGGTCTTCTACGTGGCCGTGCTGCCGCAGTTCATCCCGGCCGGCGCCCCGCACTTCGTCGCCGGTGTGGCGCTGACCTGCGTACACGTCGTGGAGGGCCTGCTCTGGTCGACCGTCCTGGTGGGCTTCGCCCAGGTGCTGCGCGGCTGGCTGCGCCGGCCGGCCGCCCGGCGGCTGATGGACCGGGTGACCGGCGCGGTCGTGGTGGGCTTCGGCGTGAAGCTGGCGCTGACCGACTGACCGACTGACCGACTGACCGACTGACCGCCTGACCGAGGCCGTCGCCCGGGCCCCGGTGGCGACCTCCGGCAGGGCACGCGTGATCCCTGCTCCTTCCCCGGGCTCGGGGCGGGTCCGCACCTCCGGCCGCCCGTCGCGCCGGTGGCCACGCAACGTGAGCGGCGCCGGAGCCGTGTGCGGCTCAGGCCGCGTGGGTACGGGGCGTCGGGCCGCCCGCCGTGTCACCCTCCGTCGCCGTTCGCGACACGTCGTGGTGGATCGGCCCGTCCGAGGCACTCAGCGGCAGGCAGCTGCCGCCGCGTCGGTGGGCGATGATCTCGGCGGCGACCGAGACCGCCGTCTCCTCCGGGGTCCGCGAGCCGAGGTCCAGCCCGATCGGGGAGCGCAGCCGGGCCAGTTCGGCCTCGGTGAGCCCCGCCTCGCGCAGCCGGGCCGCGCGGTCCCGGTGGGTGCGGCGCGAGCCCATCGCGCCGACGTAGCCGACCGGCAGCCGCAGGGCGCGTTCCAGCAGCGGGATGTCGAACTTGGCGTCGTGCGTGAGCACGCAGAGCACGGTCCGCCCGTCGATCCGGCCGAGCTGGGAGTCCAGGTAGCGGTGCGGCCAGTCGACCGCCACCTCGTCGGCCTCGGGGAAGCGGCGGGCGGTGGCGAAGACCGGCCGGGCGTCGCAGACGGTCACGTGGTAGCCCAGGAACTTTCCGATCCGCACCACCGCGGCCGCGAAGTCGATCGCCCCGAACACCAGCATCCGCGGCGCGGGCACGTACGATTCGACGAAGCAGGTGACGGTGCCCTGCCGGTGCTCGTCGCAGAGGCGTCCGTCCAGGCCGAGCACGAGCCGGCCGGTGCGTCCGGCCTCCAGCATCGCCCGGGCCTGCGCGACGATCGCCCGCTCCAGCCCGCCGACCGTCGAGGGCGTCGGCGAGAGCACGCCGGCGACGCCGTCGGCGGTGACGGCCAGCGTGGCCCCGACCATCCGGCCCGGCCCGGCGATCACCCGCACCAGCGCCACCGGCGTGCCGGCCGCGATGTGCGCGATCCCGGCGTCCAGCCCGGCGTCGGCCCCCGGCACCACCGGCTGGACGAACACGTCCAGGACGCCGCCGCAGGTCAGACCCACCGCGAAGGCGTCCTCGTCGCTGTACCCGAAGCGTTCCAGCACCGGCCGGCCGCTCGCGATCGCGGCCTGGCACAGCTCGTACACCGCGCCCTCGACGCATCCGCCGGAGATGCTGCCGACCGCCTCGCCGTCCGCGTCCACGGCCAGCGCCGCCCCGGGGTCGCGCGGAGCGCTGCCGGAGACGCCGACCACGGTGGCCACGGCGAAGGAGCGCCCGGACGCGTGCCAGGCCCGCAGCTGCTCGGCGATGTCCTGCATAGGGAGGCTCCTTACACGGTTTCGACAGTAGCGGGAGGCGCCGCCGTACGGGAAACGATCCCGTACGGCGGCGGTAGTGCCCAGTGCGGCGGCGCCCGGCCGGCGGCGGCGCCCGGCCGGCGGTGCGGACGGCTAGTGCACGCCCAGCCAGGACTTGATCGGGGTGATCGCGAAGTACACCACGAACACCGCGGTGAGGATCCACATCAGCGGCCCGGGCTCGCGCGGGCGCCCCAGCCCGGCCTTGATGGCGGTGTACGAGATGACGCCGGCCGCGACGCCCGCGGTGATGCTGTACGTGAACGGCATCAGCGCGCAGGTGAGGAAGGCCGGGACGGCCACCTCCCGGTCGGACCAGTCGATGTGCCGGGCCTGGCTCATCATCATCGAGCCGATCACCACCAGGGCGGCCGAGGCCACCTCGACCGGGACGATCCCGGCGATCGGCGAGAAGAACAGCATCAGCGCGAACAGGGCGCCGGTGACGGTGGAGGCGAGCCCGGTGCGGGCGCCGTCGCCGACGCCGGTGGCGGACTCGACGAAGACGGTCTGCCCGGAGGCGCCCGCCAGGCCGCCGACCGCGCCGCCCGCGCCGTCGATGAACAGCGCCTTGGACAGCCCGGGCATCCGGCCCCGCCGGTCGGCCAGTCCGGCCTCGGTGCCGACGCCGATGATGGTGGCCATCGCGTCGAAGAAGCCGGCCAGCACCAGGGTGAACACCGCGACCGAGGCGCTGATCGCGCCCATGCCGCGGCCGCCGAACGCGCCGAACAGGTCGATGTCGCCGAACAGGCTGAAGTCGGGTGCGGAGACCGGGCTGCCGGGCCAGACCGGCACCGAGTTCTTCCAGGCCTCGGCCGGCACGTGCGCGGCCTTGTTGACGATCATCGCGAGCACGGTGCCGCCGGCGATGCCGATCAGGATCGCGCCGCGGACGCCGCGCGCCATCAGCACGAAGATCGTCAGCAGGGTGACGCAGAAGACCAGCACCGGCCAGCCGGCCAGCTCGCCGGTCGGGCCGAGCGAGAGCGGGGTGGGACCACCGGTGTGCATGAACCCGGCCTTGTAGAGGCCGATCACCGTGACGAACAGGCCGATGCCGATGGTGATGGCGTGCTTGAGTGGCAGCGGGATGCCGTTCATGATCCTTTCGCGCAGTCCGGAGACCACCAGCAGCACGATCAGCAGGCCGTAGATCACGCACAGGCCCATGGCCTGCGGCCAGGTGGTGTGCGGGACGACCAGCGCGGAGACCGCGCCGGAGACCGAGAGCCCGGCGGCGAGGGCGAGCGGCACATTGCCGACCAGGCCCATCAGGACGGTGGTGACGGCGGCGGCCAGCGCGGTGGCGGTGGTCAGCGCGGCGTGGTCCAGCTTGACGCCGGTGACGTCCGCGCCGCTCAGGATGAGCGGGTTGAGCAGGATGATGTACGCCATCGCCATGAAGGTGGTGAGCCCACCGCGCAGTTCGTCGGCGAGGGTCGATCCCCGGGCCGAGATCTTGAAGTAGGCGTCCAGTGCGCCGGTGGGGCGTGGTGCCGGGGGCGACGGGTGGGTGTCGTCCTCGACGGGTCTGTCTTCGGTGGTGCCGGGCTCCGTGGGGATCCTGGTCATGTCCACTCCCAAGTGTCAAAGGGGGTTGGGGTGGGCGAGCCGACCTGACTGCCGGTCAACGAAGCGGCGTAGGGGGACGTATCGACTCACTGGGGGCACTCGCGAGACGAGGGGAGTGCCGGCGGTGCATCCGAGCGTGGTGCGCACCGCTGCGAACCCCGGCGCGGGCAGGGCAGCGGAGGTGGGGGTGGGGGTGCCCCGGGGCGGCGGGGAGGACGGTCACCGCCCCGGGGGAGTGCCGACGGGCAGGCTGTTCCCGGCGGTTCGGCGCTCAGCCCGGCTGTTCGGTGGTCAGGTGCTCCGGCCGGACCGGGATCCGGTTGAGCGCCAGCCCGGTGGCGTTGCGGATGGCGGCCACGATGGACGGCGTCGCCGAGACTGTCGGCGCCTCGCCGACCCCGCGCAGCCCGTACGGCGCGTTGGGGTCGGGCAGTTCGAGCACCTCCACCGGGATCGGCGGGGTGTCCAGGATGGTGGGGATCAGGTAGTCGGTGAAGGAGGCGTTGCGCACCTTGCCGTCCCGCACGATGATCTCCTCCATCACCGCGAGGCCCAGGGCCTGGGTGCAGCCGCCCTGGATCTGGCCGACCACGGAGAGCGGGTTGAGCGCCTTGCCGACGTCCTGGACGGCGGTGAGCTCGACCACCTTGACCAGGCCGAGCTCCACGTCCACGTCCACCACCGCACGGTTGGCGCAGAAGCTGTACTGGACGTGGCCGAAGCCCTGACCGGTCTCCTTGTCGAAGGGCTGGGTGGGCCGGTGGTGGTGCTCGCGGGTGAGGTCGACGGCCTCGTCGCCGAGCAGGTCGGCCATGGAGACCAGCACCCCGGCGCTCTTCGAGACCACCTTGCCGCCGGCCAGCGCCAGGTCGTCGTGGGTCCAGCCGTAGCGCCGACGGCCCCTGTCGAGCAGCTCCCGGCGCACCGCCTCGGCGGCCAGCTTCACCGCGCCGCCGGTCATGTACGTCTGGCGCGAGGCGGAGGTCGAACCGGCCGACCCCACCTCGGTGTTGGCCGGATGGATGGTGACCTGCTCGACGCCCAGCTCGGTGCGGGCGATCTGGGCGTGCACGGTGACGCCGCCCTGGCCGACCTCGGCCATCGCGGTGTGCACCACGGCGACCGGTTCGCCGCCGATCACCTCCAGCCGCACCCGGGCGGTGGAGTAGTCGTCGAAGCCCTCGGAGAAGCCGACGTTCTTGATGCCGACCGAGTAGCCGACGCCGCGCACGATCCCCTCGCCGTGCGAGGTGTTGGACAGCGCGCCGGGCAGCCGGCGCAGGTCCGGGTGCTCGGTGTCCAGCGGCGGCGGCAGCGGCATCTCCTTGGCCCGCCGGAGCAGTTCGGCCACCGGCGCGGGCGAGTCGATCTGCTGGCCGGTGGGCATGAAGTCGCCTTCGGACATCGCGTTGAGCTGCCGCAACTCCACCGGGTCCATGCCCAGTTCGGCGGCCAGCTTGTCCATCTGCGACTCGTAGCCGAACGCCGCCTGCACCGCGCCGAAGCCGCGCATCGCCCCGCAGGACGGGTTGTTGCTGTACAGCGCGATGGCGTGCATCCGCACGTTCGGGATCACGTACGGGCCGTGCCCGAGCGAGGCCGCGTTGCCGACCACGGCGGGGGAGGCGGAGGCGTACGCGCCGCCGTCCAGGACGATCCGGCAGTCGGCGAAGACCAGCCTGCCGTCCCGGGTCGCGCCGTGCTCGTAGTGCATCCGCGCCGGGTGGCGGTGCACGTGGCCGAAGAAGGACTCGTCCCGGGAGTAGACGATCTTGACCGGCTTGCCGGTGTGCAGGGCCAGCAGGCAGGCGTGGATCTGCATCGACAGGTCCTCGCGGCCGCCGAACGCGCCGCCGACGCCGGCCAGGGTGAGCCGGATCTTCTCCTCCGGCAGGTCGAGCACCGGCGCCATCTGCTGGCGGTCGACGTGCAGCCACTGGGTGGCGACGTAGAGGTCGATGCCGCCGTCCTCGGCGGGCACCGCGAGGCCGGACTCCGGGCCGAGGAAGGCCTGGTCCTGCATGCCGACCTCGTAGTCGCCGCTGACGATCACGTCCGCCAGCGCCCGCACCTCGTCGGTCACGCCCAGGCCGGAGACGAGCTTCTGCTCGTGGCAGATGTTGCCGTGCGCATGGGACTTGTACTCGTGCGGCTCGTGCACGTACCCGTGCGTCTCCGGGTCGAGGCACTGCTCCTCGGTGACGATCGGGGTGAGCACCTCGTACTCGACCGCGATCTTCTTCACCGCGCGGCGGGCCGTCTCCGGATGGTCGGCGGCCACCAGCGCGATCGCCTCGCCGTGGTACCGGATCCTGTCGATGGCCAGGGCCGGCTGGTCCTGGATCTCCAGGCCGTAGTACTTGGAACCGGGGATGTCCTCGTGCGTCAGCACCGCGTGCACCCCGGGCACCTTGAGCGCCTCGGAGATGTCCACCGAGAGGATGTTCGCCCGGGGGTGCGGCGAGCGCAGTGCCGTGCCCCAGAGCATGTCCTCGTGCCACAGGTCGGAGGAGTAGGCGAACTCGCCCCGGACCTTCAGGTTGCCGTCCGGGCGCAGCGGCGAGCCGCCGATGCCGTCCTTGGACGCCTGGTTGATGTTCTGGAGGTTCTTCTGCCCCTGGATGGTCCGCTGGATGGTCCGCTCGTTCACGCCGCACCGGCCTTCCCCGCGCACTTGCGGGCCGAAGCCAGCCGCACCGCGTCCATGATCTTCTCGTAGCCGGTGCAGCGGCACAGGTTGCCGGACAGCGCCTCGCGGATGTCGTCGTCGCTCGGCTGCGGGTCGTCCTCCAGCAGCGCGTCGGTCTGCACCAGCAGGCCGGGGGTGCAGAAGCCGCACTGGACGGCGCCGGCGTCGACGAACGCCTGCTGGACCAGGCCCAGTTCGCCGTCCTCCGTGCTCAGGCCCTCGACCGTGCGCACCTCGCGGTCCTGCACCTGGCCGGCCGCGACCAGGCAGGAGCAGACCGGGACGCCGTCCAGGTAGACCGTGCAGGAGCCGCACTCGCCCTGCTCGCAGGCGTTCTTCGAGCCCGGCAGGCCGACCCGCTCGCGCAGCACGTACAGCAGGCTCTCGCCCTCCCACACGTCGTCGGCCTCGACCGGCCTGCCGTTGGCGGTGAAAGTGACCCTCATGCCGCGCTCCTGATCTGCTTGCTGTAGTCGGTCCAGGTCCAGGTGAGGGTGCGGCGGGCCATCACGGCGAGCGCGTGCCGGCGGTAGTCGGCGGTGCCCCGGACGTCGTCGATCGGCGAGGCCGCGGCCTTCACCAGCTCGCCGAAGCGCTGGACCACCTCGGTGCCCAGCAGCTCCCCGGACTCCCACAGGCCGCGCTCGGCGAGCACGTTCTGGAGGTACTCCTCGGCCTCGACGGCGCGCCGCGGCGTGGGGGCGGCCGAGCCGATGCCGGTGCCGACGGTTCCGTTCCGGGGGTGCAGGGCGAAGCCGAACGCGCAGACCGCGATCACCATGGCGTTGCGGGTGCCGATCTTCGAGAACTGCTGCGGTCCGTCCGCCACCGGGATGTGCACGGTCCGGATCAGCTCGTCGGCCTCCAGGCTGTTGCGCTTCACCCCGACGTAGAAGTCGTCGATCGGAATCAGCCGGGTGCCGCGCACCGAGACCGCCTCGACGAACACGTCCCGCCCGGCCGCCAGCAGCGCCGGGTGCGAGTCGCCGGCCGGAGAGGCCGCCCCGAGGTTGCCGCCGACGCTGCCGCGGTTGCGGATCTGCGGCGAGCCGACGGTGCGGGCCGCCAGCGCCAGCCCGGGCAGCGGAGCGGACAGCTCCGCGATGATCCGGGCGTACGGGACCGCGGCGCCGAGCCTGACGACGCTGCCGTCGTTCGACCATTCGGCGAGTTCGGCGATGCGGTTCAGGTCGAGAATGGCGGATGGCCGGTGCACGTCGAAGTTCAGTTCGACCATGACGTCCGTGCCGCCCGAGACGGGCAGCGCGGTCGGGTACTCGGCCTTCGCCGCGAGCGCCTCGTCCCAGGTGGCGGGCCGAAGAAACTCCATGCGGGTGTCTCCTCAAGTCGTCGCCCGCCGGGTGTCCGGCGGCGTGTCGCCCAGTGAACCGCTGTGACGCGGCCCACTG
Organism: Streptomyces sp. LS1784; assembly: GCF_020103755.1. GTDB lineage: Bacteria > Actinomycetota > Actinomycetes > Streptomycetales > Streptomycetaceae > Kitasatospora. Next base: position 889 of record NZ_JAHSQD010000136.1, on the reverse strand, counting down.
GCAGTCACCGATGGCATGAAGCCCCGGCTGTGAGCCCGCCCGGCATCCTGTACGTTCCTCTAAGGAGGAGAATCTCGCAGCCCAGGTGTTCACCGGGTGCTACCTACGACCGTAATCCGGCCGTGACGCGCGGGCTACGGGCCCGCGCGCACACCCGTTCGGCCAGGCCCTATCGTTACCCCTTCATCCCTCCCCCCCCAGCCCCGTTAAGGAGTCCGCGGATGCGCGTCCGTGACCTGCTCGCCCCCGGCGCCCCGCGACTGCGCCTGCTCGCGGCCGAGGAAGAGCTGGACCGGCAGGTCAGCGGTGTGATGACGACGGACCTCCAGGACCCGGGCCGCTACCTGCACGGCGGCGAACTGGTGCTCACCGGCATGCTCTGGCGCACCGTCCCGGCCGACTCCGAGCGCTTCGTCCGCACCCTCGCGGCCGGCGGCGCGGTCGCCCTGGCCGCCGGCGAGGCCGAGGTCGGCCCGGTGCCCGAGGACCTGGTCGAGGCCTGTCGCCGGCACCGGATGCCGCTGCTCGCCGTCCCCGACGACATCGCCTTCGGCACCGTGACCGAGTTCATCGGCCGCCAGGTCTCCGCCGACCGCGCGGCCGACCTCGCCGCCCTGGTCGACCGGCACCGCCTGCTGGTCTCGGCGGCCGGCGGCGGCGGACTGGACGCGGTGCTGGACCTGCTCGGCGGCGACCTCGACCTGGACTGCTGGGTGCTCACCCCGACCGGCGCGGTGATCGCCGGCCCCGCGGACCGGCTCTCCGCCCAGGACCGCGACCAGCTGGTCCGCGCCCACCTCGCCGCCCAGCGCCAGCGCCGCCGCCCCCCGCACCGGGTCCGGCTGGCGGCCGGCTCCTACTCGCTGCTGCCCGCCCCGGCCTCCGCTCG
>NZ_JAHSQD010000135.1 GCF_020103755.1 Streptomyces sp. LS1784 | reverse complement strand
CCGCCATCGCTGCCCAGGGCCCCGGCGGCCAGTCCGGCCGCGACCGAAGCAGCCGCCCCGCCGCTGGAACCCCCGGCGCCGCGGCTGGGGTCGTAGGGGCTGCGTGCGGTGGCGTGGGCCGTCTCCGTGTAGGAGGAGCAGCCGAACTCGGCGGCCGTGGTGGTACCCAGCAGCACGCCGCCCGCCGCCCGGAGGGCGCCGACCACGGCGGCGTCCGCCGCAGCGGTGCGGTCGTCGAAGGCGGCGGAGCCCGCGGTGAACGGCAGTCCTTCGACCGGCCAGGTGTCCTTCACCGACAGCGGCACGCCGAGCAGCGGCGGCAGCCCGGCGTCGTCCCCCCTCCCGGCGGTGGCCAGCCGGGCCTCGGCCGCACGGGCGGCGCGGTGGGCGCCGGGCGCATCGACCGTGCGGTAGGCGCCCAGCACGCCGTCCAGTTCCTCGATCCGGCGCAGGTGGTGGTCGACCAGTTCGGTCGGTGAGACGGTGCGCTCGCGGACCGCCGCGGCCTGTTCGGCCAGCGTCAGGTCATGGAGGTCAGACATGATCACTCTCCCCAAGTAGTCCTAGTCCTCAGGTCCTCAGCTCCTCTGAGGACTTCAGCCTAGGGGCAGGCCAGACCCCGTGGCAAGGCAAGCCTTACTCGACGGGATTCCGGCCTCGGTAACGGTCGCGGTGAAACGACGGCTCCCCGGTGGCGGCGCCTCGGCGGCTGCGCAGGGCGCACCAGCCCTTGGGCTCGAAGAGTCAGCGCAGTGGGCGGAAGGTGTCGCCGTGGATCCAGGCCTCGGGATTCTCGTACCGGCCGATGTGGCCGCCCGGTGGACGTTCACGTCGCGGATGTCGGCGCAGAACCGCGCGCCGCCGCTCCTGAAGATCTCCACGCGCTCCTCGGGCGTCTCGGCGCCGGGCGAGGAGTCGCCGAGCAGGAAGGTGAAGCCGGCCGGGGCCCGGACGTAGGGTTCGCGGTCGTCGACGGGCACCGGCGGGTAGAGGCTGGCGTTCTTGTAGGCGCGGATCGAGGAGCCGATCGCCTGGTTGACCCAGTAGATGGTGACGAAGGTGAGGATGTCGTCGGCGGGCCATTCGGCTTCGAAGTCGGCGTTGCGGCCGCTCCAGGCGGACCAGCGCTTGAGGATCCAGCCGAGCAGGCCGTCCGGCGAATCGCCGCTTTGTTGACGAACCATGAGTTGATGTCACCTGAACAGCGACTGCCGGATATCCGTGCGATGCCGCCCGGCAGCCCGGTCGACCCAATTCCTGGCGGACGTCGTCGCGGGACCACGGAAAGCCGTCCGACGCCGGGCCAGCCGGCGGTCCATCCCGGCGCCGGCACGGACACCGACACCTCGCCGGACAACCCGGCCGCAGCGACTGAAGCGACCGAAGCGACCGAAGCCACGGGTCGGCCGGCGGCGCGGTGGCGGCCGGCCCGGCCAAGGACGTCCAGGGCGAGATCGGCGGTGGCGAAGGTCCGGGGCCGGCCGAGGGCACCCGCGACGAACCGGCCGGGCTTTCCGTCCTGGCGCTCGACGGTGCCCCAGCCGACCGGCCCCCACGGGCTCTCGGGCAGCCGGGCCGTCCCGCCCACGGCCGTGGAAGTCGGCGGGCACGGCCGCCCGAGGGCCCGGTCGGCCGGTGCGCCGCCCGTCATGAGGGCGAATCGTCCAGCCGGATCACCGCTCGGCCGGCACTCCCGGTTCGGAGGCACCGGCCGGGGCTCCGCGCGAACCGAGGAGCTGCGCCACCGGATCGGCGCTTCCCGAGGCGCTCAGCTCCTGCACCAGCTCGCAGTTCCTGGCGATCCTGCTGGAGACCCACTCGCGCAGCCACTCGGACAGGTGCGGGAGCGGCAGGTCGGACGGGGCCAGCCCGGCGAGCACGCACCCGGTTGCCGCCGCTCCGCCGACGTTGACGACCACGTCCGGCAGGACGGTGTGGCCGGCCTCGCGCAGCAACCGGCGGGCCGGTGCGGTGCAGCTCAGGTTTCCGCCCTCGACTACCAGGCGGGCCCGGACTGCCGGCACCGCCTCCTCGTCGACCGCGGAGGCGGATGCCGCCAGCACCAGCACGTCGGCGTCGATGTGCAGCCATGCCTGCCCTGGCCCGTGGACCGTGACCCGGGCGGGCAGTCGGCTCCGGTCGATCGTGCCGTCGCTGCTGGTGAGGGCGGCGAGTTCGGCGACGGGCAGTCCGCGGTGGTCCTCGATGGTGCCCTGGACGTCGGCCACGGCCACCACCCGGTGGCCGTGGGCGGCCAGGTGACCGGCCACCGCGCGCCCGACGGTGCCGAAGCCCTGGATCGCGATGCGCTGCGGGGTCCGCGCACCGGAGGCCCGTAGGGCGCCGAGCACCGCGACGGCCACGCCGAAGCCGGTGATGTCGGCCATGTGGTCCCACAGTTCGGCCCAGCCGACCGTGAGGCGGGTGGTGCCGGGGCGGCGGGTGACGTCGTACCCGGCGGCCTCGAAGGCCAGCTGCCGGTCGGCGTAGGTGGTGCCCTGGTCGCACCCCAGGTACACACCGCCGTGCAGCAGCGGGGCCGCGGCACGGCCGAACCCCCGCATCACCGCCTGCCGCTCGACGGTGGCGCCCGGATCGGGTGCGATGCCGGCCTTGGCGCCACCGATGGGCAGGCCGACCAACGCCAGCTTGTGGGTCATCGCCCTGGCGAGCCCGGTCAGCTCCTGCTCGGTCACGGTCCGGGTCATTCTGGTGCCGCCCATGGCCAGGCCGTCGACCATGGAGTCGACGACGACCCAGCCTCGGGCCTGGCACCGCGGGAGGTTCAGGGTGGTGGAGAGCATGGGTTCGGTCACCCGGCGCGCACCGTGCGGTGCGAGTGTCCGGTTCATCGCGCGCCGTCCTCCGGGACGGACCGCAGGCGCAGGCTGCGGGGGCGCATGTCGGTCCACACGCGTTCGATGTGCGCGAGGCATTCGTCCTTCGCACCCCGGACACCGACCTCGTGCCAGCCCGCCGGCGACTCGCGGTCGGCGGACCAGATCGAGTACTGCTCCTCGTCGTTGACGACGACCTTCCACTGCTCGGGTGCTTCGCTGGTCATGCCGTTACCTCCAGATGTCGGTGGTCGGGGGTCCGCCGGGCGGCGGACGGGTGGAGCCGGTTCGCGGCCGGCGTCGAGACGGGCGTCGAGGCCGTCCAGCCATTCCGGCAGGCTGGCGGCGCGCAGGAGGCCTGTCCCGATGAGCACACCGGCGAAGCCCTCCCTGAGCAGGCGGGCGGCGTCGTCGGGGCAGCGGATGGCCCCGGCACTCACCGGACAGCGGGTGCCGCTGCTCAGCACTGCGGGCAGGAGCGTCGAGCTTCGCCCGAGGTCGCCCGCGCCGCGTTCGCGGGTGGTGATGTCCTTGTTGTTCACCGCGACCACGCACTCCTCGGCGCGTGGCACGCGGCTGATCTCCTCCTCGGTGGTGACCTCGACGAACGGCGTCAGGCCCAGGCGCAGGCCGAGGTCGACCAGATGGCCCAGGGTGGCGCGCGGCAGCAGCGCGGCGGTGAGCAGGATCGCGGACGCACCGCTCTCGCGGGCCTGGTGCAGTTGGCTCCGGCGGGTGATGAAGTCCTTCTGCAGCACCGGCAGGTCCGTCGCTTCCACGACCTCGCGCAGCAGGTCCCGGGTGCCGCCGAACCACCGCCCGGTCACCACGGACAGGCAGGGTGCGCCGACGTCCTGGTAGTCGGCGACCAGACGTGCGGCCGATCTGTCACCGAACAGGTCGTGCCCTGCGGCGTCCTGACGCTTGAGCTCCATGATCACCGGTCGGCGGGCGTCCAGCAGCGCCTCGATGAACTCGGCCGTCATCCGGCCGCCCCGGTGCCGTCCGTCACTCGCCAGCCGCGCCGCACGGCCGTGACCCGGTCGGTGCTCAGCCGTCCGTCGAGGTCCCTGGCCGCCGTGTCCACGTCGATGCCCAGGAACAGCGGGTGGTCCACCACCGCCCGGTAGTCCTCCCGGTTGTCGGCCGAGATGCCGCCGGCCAGCAGGAAGGGCCGCGAGAGGCGGTCCGCGATCTCGATGACGGCCCCGCAGTCCGCCGGTCCCCCGGTACTGCCGATCCGGCCGTCCCCGGCCACCGCGTCCAGCAGGAAGAGGTCCGTTCCCGCCCGCTCGTACGCCGCGATCAGGGACCGCTCCGCGCGGTTGTCCGTACCGAGGTGCAGCACCTTGACCACGTTGAGGTCCGTGGTGCTCTTCAGGACGCGGACCAGGCCCGGCGGCTGGTAGCCGTGCAGCTGGACCCACCGCACCCGGGCCGCGGCCGTCGCCGCGCGCAGTACCTCGGCGTCTTTGAGGAAGGTCACGAGGACCGGATGCAGTCGCGCCGTTCGGTGTACCGCGGCCGCGAGCACGGATAGTTGACGGAGCGTAAGTTCCGCGTGACCCCCTGGAACGCCGTGCCACAGGCCGACGAGGTCGACTCCGGTACTGTCGAGCGATGCCACGTCCTCAGCCGAGGCGGCTCCGCAGATCTTGACCAGCATCAGGCGTCACAACCCCAACATGACGGCGATGCGGTTGCGTTGGATCTCCGACGTACCCGAGTAGATCGGGCCGGCGACCGCGTCGCGCAGGTCCTTCTCCAGTCCGTACTCGGCCAGGTACCCGCTGCCGCCGAAGATCTGCACGGCGGCCAGTGCGGAGGAGAGGTTGCTCTCGCTGGCGAGCAGCTTGCTGACGGCGATGTCCTTCGTGACGTTCTCGCCCTCCGTCAGCCGAACCGCCGTGTCGTAGAGCCATTTCCGCGCGGTGTCCAAGCCGATCCCCATCTCCACGATCTTGTGGGAGATCGACTGGTACGAGCCGATCGGCTTGCCGAACTGGACACGTTCCTTGGCGTACTCGACGCAGCGGTCGAGCCGGTACCGCATCTGCCCGGTGTTGATGACGAAGGAGCAGAGGATCTCCCACTTCATCACGTGGTCCAGGACCAGGAACCCGGATCCGACCCGGCCGATCACGGCGGATGCGGGGATCCTGCAGTCGTCGAAGTGCAGTTCGCTCAGCGGCGCGGTCCGCAGCCCCATGGTGGCGAGGGGTGCCCCGATGACGAGCCCCGGGGTGTCCCGCTCCACGACGAAGGCGGTGATGCCGAGCGGGCCGCCGTTCGGGTGGGTGCGCGCGTAGACCACGAACACGTCGGCCACCGGGCCGTTGGTGACGAAGGACTTGCCGCCCCGCAGCACGAAGCCGTCGTTCTCGCGGGTGGCCGTGGTCCTCATCGCCAGCGCGTCGGAGCCGCTCTCGGTCTCGCTGATCGCGTGCGCCCCGATCGACTCTCCCGAGCAGATCCCCGGCAGGTGGCGCGCCTTGAGCTCCGGCGAGCCGAACCGTTGCAGCGGGACTCCGACGCCGACCAGGTGGGTGGCGACCGAGAAGTTCAGTCCGCCGTCACGGCACCCGGTGCCGAGTCGTTCGAGCACGTGCATGGTGGTGAGCAGGTCCTGGCCCAGCCCGCCCCACTGCTCGTCGAACGGCAGGCCGAGGATTCCGGACCGCTGGATCAGCTTCCACTTGTCCCACGGGAAGGCGCCTTCGGCGTCCCCTTCGAGATGGCCGGAGCTGAGCTCCTCGCACCACTGGGCGATCCCCTCGCCCAGGGCGATCTGGTCGGCGTTCCACCTGATCATCCGTCGGCCCTGTCAGTACTCGGAGAATTCGGCTGAGTCCAGGTCGTGGCGTTCGTCGCCGCGCAGCGCGGGCGAGAACACGCACACCAGGCGGAGGTCCTCGTCCGGGCTCGCGATCAGGAAGTGGGCGTCGTTCCGGTCGAGCGCGTACAGCGTGCCCGGTTCGAGCGGGTGGGACGTGCCGTCGGTGTCCACGACCTCGCCCTTCCCCTCGATGCAGTAGCAGGCCTCCAGGTGGCGGCGGTACTCCAGCCGCGACTTGGTGCCGGCGCGGACGGTGGTGTCCGTCATCGTGTAGCCCAGGCCGTCGGATTCGAGCAGGAACCTGCGGCTGAGCCCGTTGCCCCAGTCCACGGTCGTCACCTCGGCAAGGTGTCGGACGATCATCGGATGTGCCTCCTAGCGGCTTGGTGAATACGGCGAAATCGTGCGTACGAAGGTGTGGAACTCCTCGACCACGTCGGCCCCTTCGGCGAGGGCGTGCTCGATCCGGGCGACCCCGGCGCTGCCCACGACCGCGGCGTCGGCGCCGAGGCCGTGCAGCAGGTCGATGTCCGCCCGGGAGCGGACGCCGAACCCGACGGCGATCGGTACGGAGGCTGTCCTGCGCAGCGCGGCCAGCGCGGCGGCCAGCTCCTGGTGGTCGGCCGTGAGCCTGCCGCCGCTGCGGCCGTAGTGGGCCACCAGGTACAGGTACGCGGTGGCGCACTCGGCGGCCGCGGCCTTCACCTCGGCCGCCGACGCGGCGTAGCAGGTGGCGACCAGGGGCAGCCCCGCCTCCCGCACCGCTTCGAGGCAGTCGGCCCGTAGCCGCGGCGGCAGGCCGTGGACCAGCAGCCCGTGGAGGCCCGCGTCGGCGACCCGCCGGACGAAGCCGGGCACGGTCAGGTCCCTGACCGTGTGGCTCCAGTCGGCCAGCAGCGCCACCCGCAGGTGGCGCAGCCGGGGCAGGACCCCGCCGAGGAAGTCGAGCACCTCGTCGAGTCCGACGCCGTCGGCCAGGGCCCGCTGCGCCGATCGGCGGATGACCGGCCCGTCGGTGACCGAGTGGGGAAAGGGCACCGCCAGCTCCAGGCAGTCCACCCGGCAGTCGTCGAGCATCCGTATGACGTCGGCCAGGACGGGCAGCGGGGGGTCTCCGGCGTTGAGGAACACCGCCAGGCCGGGCCGGTCCGGTGGCCGGCGGGCGAAGAACCCGCTCACCGCGCACGCACCGTAGCCACCGCGCGGCGCACCGGGTGCGCACGCAGGCGGTCGACGAGCTCGCGGGCGGCGCCGCCGCGGAGGGCGTCGTCGGCCGCCCGGATCGCCTCCGGCCAACCGCCGATCAGGCCGCTCGCGACGGCCAGTGCGGCGGCGTTCAGGCAGACGGTCCGCGTCGCGAGAGCCGTCCCCTGCCCGGAGAGCACGCCGAGGAAGTGGTCGACCACGTCCTCTCCTCCTGCGGCCGGCCGCAGTTCGGCGATCGCGCCGGTCCCGGGAGCCTCGGTCGGCAGCCGGATCGCGTCGCTGCCGTCATTGGTGAGGACGAGGTTGTCGACGGAGCTGACGAGCTCGTCGATTCCCAGCTCGTTGGAGCACAGCCAGATCCTCCGCTCGGCGACGGTGGCGGCGACCTGGCCCAGCGTCCGCAGCAGCGAACGGTCCGAGACGCCGACGAGCTGGGCGGAGACCGGCACCGAGGCCAGGAAGGGGCCGACGGAGTTGATGAACCCGCCGATCATCCGCAGGTCCATCGGCACGATGCTCCGGGCCAGCAGCGCCACCTCCCGGGGGTAGACGAAGTTCCCCGGGAAGGCGATGCCGAAGCGTTCCAGCTGGGCCTCGGTCCGCTCGTACGAGGTGGTCCTTTCGATGCCGAGACGGTCGAGCAGGTCGTGGGAGCCACAGGTGCTCGTGTAGGCGCGGGACCCCGTCTTGACGACGCGGACGCCCAGGGCCGCGGCAAGGAACGCCGCCGCCGTGGAGATGTTGAACGTGGCCGGCCCGCCTCCGGTGCCGACGATGTTGGCCGTGCCGTCCAGCCGCGCGGCGACGGCCGGCCGTCGCTCGTCCAGCGAGCGGAGCATCGCGACCAGCGTGTCCCGATCGGGCATCCGGGTGGACAGCGAGGACAGCAGCGCCACCGTCTCGCCGGAGCGGAGGGCGCCGTCACGCAGCTGGTCCCAGAAGGACCCCCACAGCTCCTGGTCGACGGCGCGGTCCCGGCGGATCAGCGCTCGCAGCACCTCGTGCATGACTAGTGGGCGTCCGTCCGGTGCAGCTGGGCCTGGTCGATGAACCTGCTGATCGAGCCGACGGAGCGGAAGCTGTCCGGGTCGAGGTCGAACTCCTCGACGCGCACGTCGAAGCGGTCCTCCAGCCAGGCGATCGTCTTGAGCAGGCCGAGGCTGTCGATGACCCCGCCGTCCACGAGGTCGTAGTCGGAGTCCAGCTCGTTCGCGCCGACGTCCGGCAGGAACTCCTCGATGATGAACTGGGTGACTACCGCGGTGTGTTTCACGTGGCCGTTCCTTCGGTGGGCTGGGACGGGGAGCAGGCGCGCTCGATGGGCGTGCGGTCGATCTTTCCGGTGGACGTCCTGGGCAGCGGGTCGTCCACGATCAGCAGGGTCGAGGGGACGGCGGTGAGCGGGAGGCGTTGTGCGCAGTGCCGACGCAGCGCCAGCGAGTTCAGCCGGCTGTCCGGGGCGCGGCGGACCACGCTCCGCAGCAGGCGACCGGCCACCGGGTCGGGCACGGCCACCACGGCCGCCTCGACGACGTCGGGATGGTCGAGCAGCACCTGCTCGACCTCGTGGGTGTTGACCCGCGTGCCGCGGACCTTGACCTGGTGGTCGTTCCGGCCTTCCAGGGTGATGCGGCCGTCCCGGTCACGCCGTACGAGGTCGCCGCTGCGGAAGTAGCGCCGCGTCTGCCCGTCGTGGTGGTGGGTCGCGAACCTGTCCGCGTCCTGGTCCCGGTCCAGGTAGCCGTCGGTCTGGAAGGGCGTCGCGACGTGCAGTTCGCCGGTTCCCGGCCCGCTCACGATCCCGCCGTCGGCGTCGACGATCACCGCGTGGACTCCGGGCAGCGGACGTCCGATCGGCACCGGGCCGTCCGCCGGCTCGGTGCCGTCGACCTCGTGCAGGAAGCTGTCGTTGGTCTCGGTGCAACCGTAGACGTTGTGGAGCCGCGCGCCGGGGAACAGGTGCGGAAGCTCGGCCAGGCAGCGGGCGGGCATGCTGTCGCCGGTGAAGACGACGTGCTCGACGGTGTCGAGCCGCCGGCCGCTCTGCGCGGTCGCGTCGACCAGCAGCCGGTAGAACATCGGTACGGCCTGGACGAGTTGGACCTCGTGGCGGGACACCAGGTCCAGCAGGTGGCCCGGGTGGGTGGCCCGGGCCGGATCGACCAGGACGACGCGGCCGCCGCACTTGAGCGTGGTCCAGATGTCCAGCAGGCACAGGTCGAAGGTGAGCGGGGCGTAGTTGAGGACCGTCGTTCCCCGACGGATGCCGAACCGCTCGCCGGCCCAGGTGGTGAAGCGGTCCACCGCGCCCGTGCTCAGTGGCACGATCTTCGGCCGCCCGGTGGAACCGGAGGTGGTGAACATGAAGGAGACGTCGGCGGGTTCCGTACCGCGCGGCGCCTTCGGTTGCGCCGGCCGGTCCGGGACGTCCGGGGCGTCCGGCCCGGGCCCGGGCGCCCAGGGGTCCTCCGGTGACAGGACGTGCCGGATTCCGGCCCGCTCGGCCAACGCGTGAGAGGTTCTCCCCTCCGGCGTGGGCGCCGGCAGCAGCAGGAAGCGCCGCCCTTCCAGCAGGCAGGCGAGCACCAGGGCGATCGTCGAGGGCGACTTGGCGGCCAGGATGCCGAGCGGTTCGTCGCCGTCCGGGGCGAGCCGGGCGATCCGGAGGCGCTCCCGCTCCGCCGACTGGTGGAGTTCACGGTAGGTCGTCTCCGTTCCGTGCCATACCAGCGCCGGATCACCGGGGTGGCTTGTGGCGTGCGAGACGAATGAACCCACCAGGCTCTGCTGCTGCATCATGACGTCTCCGAGTTCATGCAACGGGGTGGGCTCTATAGACAACGGATGAGTTCATGCAACGGGTTCACCGATCTCATTCGGAACAATGAAGGGCCGACACGAAAGGGGCCCATCCGGCCGCCCTCCTGGCGAAAGAAGAATTATCACGTGCTGCCAGTCCACGGAAGTAGGGTGCTCGATCAGCACCATGACGGCACGTCAGAGAGGGTGCCGAAGTCGGCCGCGCAGATGCTAGCCGTCGAGCGTGTTCAATCTACATAAGGATTGCCGCGGGCTGGCGTAAAGATTGTCCTGATGCCTGCGACCCTCTTCTCTGTCTTGCGGAGTGAGACGGGAGCTGCCTAGTATCCGCCGTACTGTTCGCGAATCAGCGAATCGGCGAGGGGATTTCCGGGGCGATTTAGCGTTCCCGATCGCCGTGAAAGGTGGATCCGTCATGCCTGGCTCCGACCGGAGCGCGTACGCTCCGACCCTGTTGTCCTTCGCCCAGCAACGGCTGTGGTTCCTCGATCGGCTGCGGCCGGGTCGGCCGGACCACAACGTCCCGACCGCGGTCCGCCTGCGTGGCCGGCTGGACCAGGAGGCGCTCGTCCGGGCGCTGACCGAAGTCGTGCGGCGCCACGAGGTGTTGCGCGGCAGGATCGTCGACTCCGAGCACGGCCCGTGCCACGTCACGGAGCCGGTCGAGAGCTTCGTGCCGACGGTCACCGATCTGACGCACACCCCGGCCGAGCAGGCCTGGCAGCGGGCCCGGGAGCTGGTGGCCGCCGATCTGGCGACCCCCTTCGACCTCGGGACCGCCCCGAAGCTGCGCGCCAGGCTGATCCGCATCGCCTCCGACGATCACCTGCTGGTCCTGGTGATCCATCACATCGCCTGCGACGGCTGGTCGTTGCCGGTGCTGTGGCAGGAGTTCTCCGCCGGATACGGCGCCGCCGTCGACGGCCGGCCGATCGCCCTGCCGGACCTGCCCGTCCAGTACGCCGATTTCGCGGACTGGCAGCGGAGCCACCGGACCGGAACGGCACTGCAAGGACAACTCGCCTACTGGCGCGAGCACTTGGCCGACCTGAGCCCGTCGGTGCTCCCGACGGATCGGACGCGCCCCGCGGTGTGGTCAGGCCGGGGCGACCAGGTCGAGATCGAGATCCCCGCGGAACTCGCCGACCGGATACGAGCACTGGGGCGCGCCCACGAGGTGACGCCGTTCATGACGCTGCTGGCCGCCTTCCAGGTCCTGCTCGCGCGCTGCACGGGACAGGCCGACGTGACGGTGGGGACGCCGATCTCCGGGCGGACCAGGATCGAGGTGGAGCCGCTGGTCGGCTTCTTCGTCAACACGCTCGTCCTGCGCGCCGACCTGTCGGGCGACCCCGGCTTCACCGACGTGCTCGCCCGGGTGCGGCGGTGCGCGGTGGACGCGTACGCCCACCAGGACGTCCCCTTCGAACAGCTGGTGCAGGAGCTGCGGCCCGAACGCGACCTCGGCCAACACCCGCTGTTCACCGTCATGTTCCAGCTGGAGGATCCGCCCGCGCTCCCGTCCGGCCTTCCGGGACTGGAGGTGAGTGACCATCAGATACAGAACGACGTGGCGAAGTTCGACATCGAGGTCTCCCTGACGGACCGCGGCGACCGCCTCACCGGCGTCATCCGCTACGCCGCCGACCTCTTCGACCGCGACACGGTGCGGCAGCTCTCCGAGGGCTTCAGGGCGCTGCTCGACCACCTCGTCGCTGCTCCCGAACGGCCGGTATCGGCGTGGGAGACCCCTCCCGGCCTCCGGGTGAGCCCCGCGGCTCCCGCCGCTCCCGCCGTGCGCCCTGCGGCCCCGCGGCCCGATGCCGACCGGGCCGGCGCTCCCGCCGCCGGGACCGAGACCGAGACCGAGCTCCTCGTACTGGAGACCTGGGCCGAGGTCCTCGGCGTCACCCCGGACGGCGTGCACAGCGACTTCTTCGAGCTGGGCGGCCATTCGCTCCTCGCCTCGAAGGTCATGTCCCGACTCGGCCGGGCGCTCGACCTCGAACTGCCGGTCGTCCTGCTCTTCTACCACCCGACCGTCGCCGAACTCGCCGGCGGCATCGACGCGGCGCTGCTGGCGGACCTCGGCGCCGCCGAGGCGGAACCGCTCCCCGCCGGAAAGGCCCGTCACCCGTGAAGGCACAGCACAGTCGACCCGAGCCCGGCCAGCCGACCGGTCCCACACCGGCCACCACGCGGGCCCTGCTCGACCAGCGCGTCCGCGCGGCCCGGAACAGGGCCGTCGAGGGAGAGCCGGAGGCCGCGGTCCCACCCCGCCCGGCGGGTGCGCGGGTGACGTCGTTCACCCAGGAACGCATGTGGCTGGTCGAGCGGCTGTCCGACGGCCCCGCGCTGTACAACGTCCACGAGGTCTTCCGGCTGCGCGGCCCGCTGGACGTGGCCGCCCTCGGCCACAGCCTCACCGAGCTGGTGCGGCGCCACGAAGTCCTGCGCACCGCCTTCCCCGAGGAGGACGGGCGCCCCGTCCCCTCGGTGGAGCCGGCCCGGCCGATCGGCCTGCCCGTCACGGACCTGCGGGCCGAGCCCGCGGAACGCCGGACGCGGCTGGCCCTCGACCTCGTCCACTCCGAGGTCCTGCGCCCCTTCGACCTGGCCACCGCCCCGCTGCTGCGCGCGTCACTGCTGAGGGTCGACGAGGACGAGCACGTCCTGGTGGTGGTCGTCCACCACATCGCGGTCGACGGCTGGTCGATGCCGCTGCTGTGGGACGACCTGTCGGCGATGTACCGGAGCCGGCTGGAAGGCCGCGAGCACGAGCTTCCCCCCTTGCGGCTCCAGTACGCGGACTTCGCCCACTGGCAGCGGGCCCGGCTCTCCGGCGACCGCCTGCAGCGCCAACTGGACTACTGGAGCGCACAGTTGTCCGGGCTGTCGCCGCTGGACCTACCCACCGACCGTCCGCGCGGACCGGTCCGCGCGGGCCGGGGCGAGCGGATCACCTTCACGGTGCCCGAGGAGCTGGCCGGGCGCTTGCGGCTGCTGGGCCGGCGGCACGGCGCGACGATGTTCATGACGCTGCTCGCCGCGTTCCAGGCCCTGCTCGCCCGCTACAGCGGGCAGTCCGACGTGGCGGTCGGCACGCCGGTCGCGGGCCGCACCCGTCCGGAACTCGACCCGCTGGTGGGCTCGTTCATCAACACCGTGGTCCTCCGCACCGACCTCGCGGACGACCCGAGCTTCGCCGAGCTGCTCGACCGGGTCCGCCGGACCGCCCTGGACGCCTACGCGCACCAGGACGTGCCGTTCGAACGGCTGGTGCAGGAGCTGCGGCCGGCCCGCGGCCTCGACCGCAACCCACTGTTCCAGGTGATGTTCGCCGGCCTGTCCGACCCGACCGCCTCCCTCCGGCTGGTGGGGACGGAGGTCGAACAGATGGAGGTCGACAACGGCACGGCGAAGGTCGACCTCAGCCTGGTGATAGCCGACCGGCCGACCGGCACGGACGGGGCTGCCGGGGCGACCGGCACGACCGGGACCGTGGCCTTCGACACCGGTCTGTTCGACCGCGCGAGCGTGGAGCGCCTGGTCGGCCACTACCTCCGGCTGCTGGACGCCGCGGCCGGCGATCCCGACCGTCCCGTCTCACGCCTGGACCTGCTCACCGAGGCCGAGCGCGAAGCGCTGCTGGTGGCCGCCAACGCCACCGACGAACCCTTCCCCACCGACCTCTGCGTGCACGAGCTGGTCGAGGAGCGGGCCCGGCTGACCCCCGACGCGGTGGCGGTCCGCTGCGGAACCGAGCGGCTGACCTACCGGGAACTCGACCGCCGGGCCAACCGGTTGGCCCGGTACCTGCGAGCCCGGGGAGCACGGCCGGAACGCCTGGTCGGCGTCTGCCTGCCGCGCTCGGCGGACCTGGTCGTGGCCCTGCTGGCCGTCCTCAAGTCGGGTGCCGCCTACCTGCCGCTGGACCCGGACCTCCCGGCGCAGCGCATGTCGTTCATGCTTGCCGACGCCGACGTGCCGCTGCTGCTCACCCAGCGCTCCCTGGCCGACCGGCTGCCGCGGCACGGCGCCGAGACGGTGTGGCTGGACGCCGAGGCCCCGCTCGTCGCGGCCCTGCCCGAAGACCGGCTGCCACCGCTCGCGACGCCCGCCAACCTGGCGTACTCGATCTACACCTCCGGTTCGACCGGCCGCCCCAAGGCCGTGCTGGTTCCGCACGCGGGCGTGGTCAACTACCTGGTGGTCCGCGGCCGACAGCTGGACCTCGGCGGGGCCGACGTCGTCGCCTCGGTGGCCTCGATCTCCTTCGACGTCATCGTCCCCCAGGTGCTCATGCCGCTGGCCTGGGGTGCCGCCGTGGTGATCGCCCCGTCGGAGGTCGCGGTCGACGGCCCGCGCCTGACGGAGATGATGCGCCAGTTCGGCGTCACCACGCTCATGGCCACACCGGCCACCTGGCTGCTGCTGCTGGACGGCGGCTGGCAGGGCGGCCGGTTCCAGGCGATCTGCGTGGGCGAACCGCTGCAGCCCGCCCTGGCCCGGCGGCTCCTCGACCGGGTCTCCACGCTGTGGAACGGCTACGGTCCCACCGAGGCGTCCGTCGGCTGTGTCACCCGGCGCGTGGACGCCGACCGGGACCTGACCCGGCCGGGAGGGTCCGTGCCGATCGGCCGGCCGCTCGGCAACCTCCGGATCTACCTGCTGGACCCGGCCGGCGCCCCGGTGCCCGTCGGCGTCCCGGGGGAGATCCACATCGGCGGGGTCGGCGTCACCCGCGGGTACGCCAACCGGCCGGGGCTGACCGCCGAGCGCTTCGTGCCCGACCCGTTCGGCCCGGCCGGCGGCCGGCTGTACCGGACCGGCGACCTGGCGCGGTACCTGCCGGACGGCAGTCTCGTCTTCCTCGGCCGCACCGACGAGCAGGTGAAGATCCGGGGGTACCGCATCGAGCTGGGCGAGATCGAGGCCGCGCTGTGCGCCCAGCCCGGTGTCGCCAGGGCCGCGGTGACGGTGCGGGGCGGCGGGACGGACGCCGAACTGGCCGGCTACCTGGTGTGGCAGGACCGCCCCGGTGACCTGACGGTCCTGCGGCGCTCCCTGCGCGAGACCCTGCCCGAGTTCATGGTGCCCACGACGCTGACCGCGCTCGACCGGATCCCCCTGACCACGAACGGCAAGGTGGACCGCGGGGCCCTGCCCGAACCCGCCCGCCACGGCCACGAGGCCGGTGCGCTACCGCCGCGGGACCTGCCGGAACTCCTGATGACCAGGATCTGGGAGCGCGTGCTGGGCACCCCGAAGGTCGGCGTCCGGGACGACTTCTTCGCGCTGGGCGGGCACTCCCTCAGGGCGGTCGAGCTCGTGGAGGCGATCCGGCGGGAGTGGGGGGTCACCGTGCCGCTGAACACGGTGTTCCGCCACCCCACCGTCGAGGGGCTGTGCGCGGAACTGCCCAACGCGTCGCGGGCCCTGCGCCGGCTGGTCGTTCCGCTGGCCGAAGGGGACCGCCGCAGGGCGCCGCTGATCCTGGTGCACCCGCAGAGCGGCGACGTGTGCTCCTTCCTCCACCTGGCCGGACACCTCACCGAGCGTCTCACCGAGCACCTCACCGAGCGCCTCGCCGAGCACCTCACCGAACAGCACGCCGAACCCCTCGCCGGCGCCCGGCCCGTCTACGGCCTGGAGGCCGTCGGCTACAACACCGACGAGCCGCCCCTGGCCACCGTCGAGGAGCAGGCGCGGCGCTACCTGCGGGAGCTGCGGTCCGTCCTGCCCGACGGCCCGTACCTGCTGGCCGGCTGGTCCTTCGGCGGGCTGGTCGCCTTCGAGATGGCCCGCCTGCTGGAGGAGCAGGGGAACCCCCCGGGATTCCTCGGGATCATCGACGTCGGAGCGCCCGCGCCCACCGGTGGATCCACCGACGGGTCAGGCGGGGACCTCCACGAGCTCGACGAGCAGGACGCCCTCTCCCTGCTGCTCCACGACGCGCACGACCGTGAGCGCCTTCCCCCGCGCGTGCGCACCGAACAACTGCGGCGCATGGCACGGGTCTTCACCACCAACGGCGGCGCCGCCCGGCGCTACCGGTCGGCGGCGCGGCTGCGGACACCGATCCACCTGTTCACGAGCGCGCAGACCCACCCCGAACTCGCCGGCCCGGTCGTGGTCCCCGCCCGGTGGCGGGACCGCACCCGGGGGGCGTTGAGCGTGGTCGAGGTCCCCGGCAACCACCACGACATGCTGTCGCCGCCGTACGTCGGACCCTTCGCCGACGCGCTGTCGGCCATCCTGGAGGAGCTCGGATGAGCGACGGACACGAGTTGCCGCTGTCATCGGCGCAGTCCGGCATCTGGTTCGCCCACCACCTGCGGCCCGGCAGCCCGGCCTACAACACCGGCGAGTACGTGGACATCCCCGGGCCGATCGACCCGGAGCTGTTCGAGACGGCCGTGCGGCGCGTGGTGGACGAGACCGAGTCCCTGCGCGTCCGCCTCACCGAGGGCGCCGAGGGCCCCCGGCAGGTCGTCACCCCGTCGCCCGACTGGTCGATGCACCACGTCGACCTCACATCGACACCGGATCCGCTGCGGGCGGCCGAGCGCTGGATGCACGCCGACCTGTCCACCCCGGTCGGGCTCACCAGGGACCCGCTGTTCCGCCAGGCCCTGTTCGCCATCGCGCCGGACCGCTTCCTCTGGTACCAGCGCGT
Source organism: Streptomyces sp. LS1784 (assembly GCF_020103755.1). Taxonomy (GTDB): domain Bacteria; phylum Actinomycetota; class Actinomycetes; order Streptomycetales; family Streptomycetaceae; genus Kitasatospora. The sequence goes on along the minus strand of NZ_JAHSQD010000135.1, from coordinate 314 downwards.
CCACCACATCGTGGTCGACGGCTTCAGCATGTCGCTCATCGCGCGCCGCGTCGCCAAGACCTACACCGGACTGGTCGAGGGCAGGGGCGGGGCAGGGCCGGCCTTCGGGCCGCTGAGCCTCCTACTGGCGCACGACGCCGCCTACCGCGCGTCGGAACAGCCCGGACAGGACCGGGAGTTCTGGGCGGCCCGGCTGGCCGGCCGGCCGGATCCCGTCAGCCTCGCCAGCCGCTCGGCGCCCGCCTCGGACGGCTTCCTGCGCCGTACCGGCAGCCTCGACGCGCCCACCCTGGCGGCGCTGCGGCGGGCCGCGC
>NZ_JAHSQD010000134.1 GCF_020103755.1 Streptomyces sp. LS1784 | reverse complement strand
GGCGCCCGCCGCCACCCCCGCCGCCGCAGTGTCGGCGAACCCGTCCGCACTGCCGCCGCTGGACCCGGCGGCGATCCGTTCCGCCCTCGCCCGGCGGCCCGCCGCCGACGTCTCCGCCGGGTTCGTGCGGGTCACCGGTTCCGCGGGGAGGTTCGAGGGCAGCTCGGCGGAGGCCGGGACGGCGGTGGACCCGCACGGCAGGTTCCGGATCGGGTCGATCTCGAAGGTCTTCACCGCCACCGTCGTCCTCCAACTCGCCGCCGAGGGCCGGATCGACCTCGACGGCAGCGTCCGGCAGTACCTCCCGGACTTCCCCTTCCCGTCGGTCACGGTGGGGCAGCTGCTCGACCACACCAGCGGGCTGCCCGGCGGCTCCAACACGTTCTGGGGCGACGGCACCACCGGCTGGTTCGCCGAGCACCGGCTCGACGCGCCCACCCCGGAGAAGATCACCGCCACGATGGCCGGCCAGCCCTTGGCCTTCGACCCCGGCACCGCCCAGCAGTACAACGGCATGAACACCTTCGTCGCCGGGCTGGTCGTCGAGAAGGTCACCGGCCACCGCTACGCCGACGAGCTGCGCGACCGGATCATCCGCCCGCTCGGCCTGCACGACACCTCCCTCCCGGACGCCGGTGACCCGCAGCTGCGGCACCCGGCGACCCGCCCGTACCTGACCGTCCCGGACACCGGCGGCGGCTCGCACCGGGCGGACGTGACCGAGCAGAGCCCGTGGCCCTGGGCCGAGGGCGGCATGATCTCCAGCGCGCCCGACCTGGACCGCTTCATGACCGCGCTGTTCCGGGGCCGCCTCCTCCCGCCGGCCGAGCAGGAGAAGCTCTTCACCGTCCCGGACGTGCCCGTCGCCCCGGGCAGCAGCCACTGCCCGGACGGCACGGCGTGCATGAGCATGGGCCTCGAACGCCTTGCGGCCGGCGGCATCGTGGCCTGGGGCAAGACCGGTTCCCGGCCCGGCTCCACCAGTGGCGTCTTCGCCACCCGCGACCTCGCCCGCACGGTCGTGTACTCGGTCGACCCGACCGCGCTGGACGGCGCCGAGAGCCCGTACGCCCTCGGGCTGCTGACGTCCTCCTTCGGCCTGGGGGCCAAGGGCTGACGGTCCGTCTCGGCCGCGGGGATGACGAGCGGTTGGCTCGTGCGGGGGAGGCGATGGGGCCGCACGGTGGACGTGGGGCGGGGGTGGTGTCCGCGACCGTGGACGCATGCTGAAGAACATCCCGGTGGGCGACACCGAACGCCCCGTTCCCCGGTGGGCCCTGCGGCTCGCCAAGGCCCTCCCGTTCGTCGTGCTGCCGCACTGCCTGTGGCGGCTGCCGTTCGCGTTCGACTTCCGGATGGGCACTGTCGACCCGAACGCCGCGGCCTACGTCTGGTGGTTCGCCCCGTACGTGATCGGCCTGAGCGTGGTCACCGAGGCGCTGACGATCCTGACCCTGGGGCTGGTCAGCGGCTGGGGCGAGGTGTTCCCGCGCTGGGTGCCCGTTCTGCGCGGGCGCCGGGTGCCGCCGCTCGCGGCGGTCGTCCCGGCCGTGCTCGGGGGTCTGGTCCTGGTGGCCCTCTTTGACGGCATGCCCCTCGCCTGGCTGGGGGTGTTCAAGGAGGTCGGCTACAGCAACGGCTGGTGGATGGCCCTGGGGCGGATCTGCACCTCGACGGCGATCTTCTGGGGCCCCGCCACCCTCGCGCTCGCCTGGGCCTACCACCGCCGTCGGCGCCCGGTCGCCGCGTGAGTCCGTCCCCTGCGTTGCGCGGGAAGCCGGCCGGGGCGGGGTCCCGGGCCACGCAGGGGGGCCCGGCGCCCGGGGTGCGCCGGCCCCGGGGGTGGCGGGGCCCGCCGGCCGGTCCGGCTTCCCGCGCAACGCAGGGGTGTGCTCAGTGGCCGCCGTTGCCCGTGGTCAGCGAGTCGGCGAGCCGCTCCGCGGTGTCCGCGTCGAGCGCGCCGTGCCCGAGCAGGAAGCGGTACCAGAAGACCCCGTAGACCTGGTCCGCGATGAGGTCCAGGTCGGCGTCCCCGGCCAGCTCGCCGCGCTCGCGCCCCTTGGCGAGGAGTTCGCGCAGCGCGGTGCGGCGGGCGGCGGTGAAGCTCCGCATCAGCTCGGCGAGGTGCGGGTCACGGGCGGCCTCGCGGGCGACGGTGCGCAGCGCGGAGGCGGTGGTGTCGCGTTGGGCCGCCTCGAAGGTGGTGGCGATGAAGGCCCGCAGGTCGGTGCGCAGGTCGCCGGTGCCGGGGCCGTGGACGTCCTGGTCGGCGCGGTCGGTGAGGGCGTCGAGCAGCACGGCGCCCTTGGAGGGCCACCAGCGGTAGACGGTCTGCTTGCCGACGCCGGCCGTGCGGGCGATGGCGTCGATGGTGACGGGTGTGCCGTCGGACTCGGCGAGCAGGCGCAGCGCGGCGTCGAGGATCGCCCGGTGGGCGGCCTCGTTGCGGCGGCGTCCGGTGTGCGGGCGTACGGCCGGGGAGGCCTCGGCGCCCTTGGTCTCGCTCATCGTGTTCCCTCTCCTCCTGCCCCCGCTTGACAAGACTAGCAGTCTCGACAAACATCATTGTCGGAACCTGCGGTCTCGACAAGTTGAAGGGCCCCACCACCATGAGCACTGCGTCAAACCTCTTCGCCGGACAGCGCGTCGTCGTGATGGGCGGCAGCTCGGGCATCGGCGAGGCGGCCGCCACCGCCTTCGCCGCGGACGGCGCCGAGGTCGTGGTCACCGGCCGCGACCGCGACCGGCTGGACGCCGCCGTCTCCCGGATGGGCGGCAAGACCACCGGTCACCGGCTGGACGCGGCCGACCCGGCCGCCCTCGCCGACTTCTTCGCCGCGGCCGGCACCGTGGACCACCTGGTCGTCGCGGTCAGCGGCGCGGCCGGCGCCGGCCCCTTCGCCGGGCTCGACCTGGCCGACCTCGCGACCGGCTTCGACGCCAAGTTCTGGCCGCAGGTGCGCGTCCTCCAGGCGGCGCTGCCGCACCTGCGCGAGGACGGCTCGGTCACCCTGATCACCGCCGCCTCGGCCCGTGCCGCCATCCCCGGCACCGCCGGACTGGCCGCCATCAACGGCGCCCTGGAGGCGATGGTCCCTCCGCTGGCCGTCGAGCTCGCCCCGCTGCGGGTCAACGCCGTCTCGCCTGGCGTGATCGACACCCCGTGGTGGGACCGCGTCCCGGCCGAGCAGCGGGCCGCGCTGTTCGAGGGCCTCGCCGCCACCACCCCGGTCGGCCGGGTCGGCCGCGCGGAGGACGTCGCCCGGGCGATCCACATGCTGGCCGCCAACAGCTTCGTCACGGGTGTGGTGTTCGACTGCACCGGTGGGGCCAACCTGCCCACCGGGCGCTGACCCGGGCGCTGACCCGGGCGCTGACCCGGGCGCTGACCCGGGCGCTGACCCGGGCGCTGACCCGGGCGCTGACCCGGGCGCTGACCCGGGCACTGTCGCAGGTCACTCCTATGGTTCGACCGTGAACGCTCCCGACGTCATCCCCGTCAGCCACCGGCCCGACTACCGCACCGACACCATCGGTCGCTGGCAGGGCGGCCAGTTCTTCGCCTCGGCTCTCTGCCTCGGTGATGGCCGGTACTACGCCGCCCTGCACCGTTTCGACGTCACCGGCCGCCACCTCGACTCGCGGATACGCTCCACGGGCGAGGCGGCGGAGGCCAGGCGACTGCTGGCGGAGTGGCTCGACGCCCTGCCCGGTCGGGAGTACGGGGACATCGCGATCGCCCCGTTCGCCGTGCACGTCGACGGCGAGCTGTTCGGCCTGGTCCGCGAGGACTACGAGGAGGACGAGGTGGAGGAGGAGGACGAGCGGGTCCACTTCGAGCTGTACCCGGACGGCCTCGGCTTCGACGCCCCCTGGTGCGGCTGCTACGACACGTGAGCCGTCACCACTCCGCCACCCGGTAGTCCTTGAGGAACACCCCCGACACCGGGTCCCCGGCCTCGCCGCGGACGATCGGGTCGTAGACCCGGGCCGCGCCGTCCACGATGTCGAGCGGGGTGCGGAACCCCTGGGCGGCGAGTCGGGCCTTCTTCGGGGCCGGGTTCTCGTCGGTGATCCAGCCGGTGTCGACGGCGCACATGTGCACGCCCCGGGTGGCGAGTTCGGCCGCGCTGGTGCGGGTGAGCATGTTGAGCGCGGCCTTCGCCATGTTGGTGTGCGGATGCCGGGCGGTCTTGTTGCGGACGGCGAACCGGCCCTCCACCGCGGTGACGTTGACGATGTAACGGGCGGGGTGCGGCGAGGCCAGCAGCAGGGGCAGCAGCCGGTCGCAGAGCAGGGCGGGGGCCAGCGCGTTGACCAGCTGGGTCTCCAGCACCTCCGCCGGGTCGAGCGAACCCAGCGTGGCGGACCAGGAGTTGGCGGGGGCGAGGTCGGGCAGCAGCCCGGCCTCGTCCGTGAAGTCCAGCAACGACCCGGCTCCCGAAGGAAGTCGGGTGAGGCCGGTGGCCGGGCGGAACCCGGGGGCGTGGCTGATCGCCCGGCGGTCGGCGGCGGGCAGGGCGTCCTGCTCGCCCGCGGCCAGCAGCGCGTACGACCCGGGCGGGCGGCGCAGGGTCTGCGCGGCGTTGTTGACCAGGATGTCGAGCGGGCGCCCGTCGGCGCACAACCGCTCGGTCAGGCCGAGCACCTGGCGCGGGTCGCGGAGGTCGATGGCGAACACCGTCAGCCGGTCCCACCACTGCGCGCTGCCCTCGGCGGCGCGGAAGCGGCGGACGGTGTCCTGCGGGAAGCGGCTGGTGACGATCAGCTCGGCCCCGTCGCGCAGCATCATCAGGGCCAGCTGGAAACCGATCTTCACCCGCCCGCCGGTGAGCAGCGCCCGGCGCCCGCGCAGGTCGGTCCGGAGACCGCGGCGGGCGGTGTTGTCGGCCGCGCAGTCCGCGCAGAGCATGTGGTAGAAGCCGTCGACCCGGCGGTAGGCCTGCTTGCAGACGTAGCACTTGCGCGGTATCCGCAGCTCGCCGGCCGGCTCGTCCGCCGCGGTCAGGGGCGCGTCCTCGCGGCGGGTCCGGCTGCCGGTCGCGGTGGTGGCGAGCAGCTCGGCGTCGGCCTGCCGGAGGGTCTGCCGGGCCTCCTGGCGGCGGCGCTTGCGGCTCTCCATGACGAAGGAGCTGAGCTGCCGCTCGGCGTGCAGCCGGGTGCGGTCGTGGGCGGGCAGGGCCCGAAGCCGGCCGAGGGTGCGGCTGAACGCGGCCAGTTCCTCGGCGCTGACGTGCGCCGTGCAGGCCGCGTCCTCGCAGGCCGGAGTGGTCGTGCTCAACTGGATGTGGTCGTCCCGGACCGTCATGTCCGCCCCCTCGTGCCGTACAGGTGGGAGGGACTGTAACGGACGGTCCGGGACGATGAGATGCCAATTTCCGCCGGTGGGCGGTAGGCGATGGGCTCAGCCCGCGTACTGGCCGAGGATCCTCGCGAACTCGTACGGCTGCTGAGGGATGTTGGTGCACTTGGACAGCCCGGTCAGCCGCAGCAGGCCTTGCACTCCTTGACCTGCACGTCGTCGATCACCGGACCGTACGCCCCGGCCACGGGCTTCCGGGAGTGGATCCGAAGGGACTTGACCTTGAGTGCACTCCAAGGTGAAAGCTGAAGGCGTTGACCACGCACCACCACGCGAACCACTGCGGCAACCACCACGGAAGCCGCGGAACCCAGATGGGAGCACCGCCATGCGCAACGCCTCGTTCGGTACCAGCGGCCCCGAGATCGGCGTCATCGGTCTCGGCTGCATGGGCATGACCTGGGCCTACGACGTGCAGAACCGGGACGACGAGAACTCGGTCCGGGTGATCCGGCAGGCACTGGACCTCGGCGTCGGCCTGATCGACACCGCCGACATGTACGGCCCGTACACCAACGAGGAGGTGGTCGGGGCCGCGCTGGCCGGCCCGTACCGGGAGCGCGCCTTCCTGGCCACCAAGGTGGGCATCGTGCCGGGCGGCGGGGGCCAGCAGGAGCGCAACGGCCGGCCCGAGCACGTGCGCCGCTCGATCGACGAGAGCCTGCGCCGGCTGGGCACCGACCACGTCGACCTCTACCAGCTGCACCGGGTCGACCCGGACGTCCCGATCGAGGAGACCTGGGGCGCGTTCGCCGAGGTCGTCGCGGCGGGCAAGGCCCGGAGCATCGGGCTCTCCGAGGCGACGCTGGAGGAGATCAAGCGGGCGCAGGCCGTGCACCCGGTGGCCTCGGTGCAGTCCGAGCTGTCGCTGTGGACCCGGGACGTGCTGGCCGAGGTGCTGCCGTACACCGAGGAGCAGGGCATCGCCTTCCTGCCGTTCTCGCCGCTCGGCCGCGGCTTCCTGACCGGCGGCATCACGTCCTTCGACGAGCTGCCCGCCGACGACTTCCGCCGCCGGCTGCCGCGCTTCCAGCAGGACGCGCTGAAGGCCAACCTGGAGCTGGTCGGGGCGGTCGGGGCGGTCGCCGAGCGGATCGGCGCCAGCCCCGCGCAGGTCGCGCTGGCCTGGGTGCTGGCGCAGGGCCGGTACGTCTTCCCGATCCCGGGCACCAGGACGCCGCGCTACCTCGTGGACAACGTGGGCGCGGCCGGGATCGAGCTCTCGGCGGCGGACCTGGCCGAGCTGGACGCGCTGCCGGCCGCGACCGGCGAGCGCTACTGACGGTGCGGTGGCGGAGTCAGCGCTCCAACACCCACACCAGCTGCCGTCCGGTCTCGCCCGGAGCCCGGACGGCGGCCTCGGCGATCCGCTCCAGCCGGTAGCCGAGCTTGCGCGGGACGGCCGCGCTGGCGCCGTTCGCCTGGTCGCAGCGGATCTCCACCCGGGTGATCCCGGGCAGCGCCAGCGCGGCCTCGGTCAGCGCCCCGGCCGCGGCGGTGGCGATGCCGCGGCCGACGTGCCCGGCGGCGACCCAGTAGCCGATCTCCAGCGCGCCCGGGCCGATCCGGCCGTGCAGGCCGAAGGCGCCGATCACGCCGCCGGGTTCGGTGTCCAGGCAGGCCAGGTACATGAAGTCGGTGCCGGCCTCCCAGGCGGCGGCGCCGGCCCGGGTCAGCTCGGCGGTCTGCGCCCGGGAGGGGGCCTCGGCCGCCCACTCCATCCAGGGCCGCAGGTGGTCCAGGTTGGCGCGGACGGCCCGGTTCAGTGCCTCCGTGTGGGTGCTGCGGCGGCGTCGCAGCCAGAGGCCGCCGGGCAGTCGCAGCCGTTCCGGCGGCCGTCCGGCGGTCACCTCCACCGCCGGCGGGGCGAGACCACAGGACCGTGGCTGTGCTGGGCTCATGACGGCGATTATGTCCTTGGCCAGGACCTGTCACCATCCGATATCCCTCCGGCGGCGGGCGCGCCCGGCCGCGCCCCGGCGCGTCAGAGCCGGACCATCACCTCGTCGAGCTCCTTGCGCCGCAGGTCCGGCACGCGCGCCCCCTCGGCCGGGTAGCCGACCGGGATCACGTACGCGGCGCGTTCCTCCGCCGGACGGTCGCACACCTCGTTGAGGAACTTCATCGGGCTCGGGGTGTGGGTGAGCGTGGCCAGCCCGGCCTGGTGCAGCGTGGCCAGCAGCAGCCCGACCGCGATCCCCACCGACTCCTTGGTGTAGTACGGGCGCGGCGAGTCGGGGCCCTTGTGCACCTCGAACACCACGATCACGGCCGGCGCGTCCTCCAGGAACGGCTTGCGCCAGTCGGTGCCGATCGGGGCGAGTGCGGCCAGCCACTCCGCCGAGGCCCGGTGGCCGTAGAACTCGCGCTCCTCGGCCTCGGCGGCCTCGCGCAGCCGCCGCTTGCGCTCCGGGTCGGTGATCACCACGAACCGCCAGGGCTGGACGTGCGCGCCGCTGGGCGCGGTGCCCGCCGTGCGGACCGCCCACTCGACGACCCCGTCCGGGATCGGGCGGGTGGAGTAGTCGCGGACGGTCCGGCGCTGCGCCATCACGTCGTGGAAGGACCTGCTGCGGGCCTCGGCCTCGTGGGCGGGCACCGTCATGGGGGCGAGCGGGACGGTCGGGTGGGGCGTCCCCGCCACGGCGCTGTCTGTGCTGTCAACCATGGCGGACAGCACAGCACATGACGGTCCCTCCGGGAAGAGGTAGAGACCAATCGCGGTTCAGTGGAGGGCTACAGCTCGTGCGCCCGCCCGTCCCGGACCTCGATCCGCCGGTTCACCGCCACCGTGTCCAGCATCCGCCGGTCGTGGGTGACCAGCAGCAGGGTGCCGGTGTACGAGCCGAGCGCGGACTCCAGCTGCTCGATCGCGGGCAGGTCCAGGTGGTTGGTGGGCTCGTCCAGCACCAGCAGGTTGACCCCGCGGGCCTGCAGCAGCGCCAGCGCGGCCCGGGTGCGCTCGCCGGGGGAGAGGGTGCCGGCCGGGCGCAGCACGTGCACCGCCTTGAGGCCGAACTTGGCCAGCAGGGTGCGCACGTCCTCCGGCGAGAGCTCCGGAACGGCGGCGGCGAAGGCCTCCACCAGCGGCTCCTCGCCGAGGAACAGTCCGCGCGCCTGGTCCACCTCGCCGACCACCACGCCGGAGCCCAGCGAGGCGCTGCCGCCGTCGAGTTCGAGCCGGCCGAGCAGGGCCGCCAGCAGCGTGGACTTGCCCGCGCCGTTGGCGCCGGTGATGGCGACCCGGTCGGCCCAGTCGATCTGGAGGTCCACCGGGCCGAAGGCGAAGTCGCCGCGCCGGGCGCTCGCCCCGCGCAGGGTGGCGACCACCGAGCCGGAGCGCGGCGCGGTGGCGATCTCCATCCGCAGCTCCCACTCCTTGCGCGGCTCCTCGACCACCTCCAGCCGCTCGATCATCCGCTGGGTCTGCCGGGCCTTGGAGGCCTGCTTCTCGGTGGACTCGGCACGCATCGCGCGCCCGATCTTGTCGTTGTCGGAGGACTTGCGGCGGGCGTTGCGCACGCCGTGCTCCATCCAGCCGCGCTGCATCCGCGCCCGGGTCTCCAGCGAGGCCTTGGTGTCGGCGTAATCCTCGTACTCCTCGCGGGCGTGCCGACGGGCCACCGTCCGCTCCTCCAGGTACGCCTCGTAGCCGCCGCCGTACAGGTTGACCTGCTGCTGGTGCAGGTCCAGCTCCAGCACCTTGGTCACGGTGCGGGCCAGGAACTCGCGGTCGTGGCTGATCAGCACGGTGCCCGTGCGCAGGCCCTTGACGAAGGACTCCAGCCGCTCCAGGCCGTCCAGGTCGAGGTCGTTGGTGGGCTCGTCGAGCAGGAAGACGTCGTAGCGGGAGAGCAGCAGCGAGGCGAGGCCGGCCCGGGCGGCCTGGCCGCCGGACAGGGCGGTCATCGGCAGGTCCAGCGAGACCTTCAGCCCGAGCGAGTCGGCGACCTCCTCGGCGCGCTCCTCCAGGTCGGCGCCGCCGAGGTCCAGCCAGCGCTCCAGGCCGGCGGCGTACGCGTCGTCGGCGCCCGCCCGGCCCTCGACCAGGCCCTCGGTGGCCTCGTCCAGCGCGGCCTGCGCGGCCGCCACACCGGTGCGGCGGGCCAGGAAGTCGCGCACCGACTCGCCCTCGCGCCGCTCCGGCTCCTGCGGCAGGTGGCCGACGTTGGCGCTCGCCGGGCTGAGCCGCAGCGAGCCGCCCTCGGGGGTGTCCAGGCCGGCCAGCAGCCGCAGCAGGGTCGACTTGCCGGCGCCGTTCACGCCGACCAGGCCGATCACGTCGCCGGGGGCGACCACCAGGTCCAGGCCGGAGAAGAGGGTGCGTTCGCCGTGGCCGGCGCTGAGGTCCTTGACTACGAGTGTCGCGCTCATGATGGGGCCGATTGTAGGAGGAGAGGCCCGGTCGGCGGAAAAAGCGGGGGCCGCGGCTGTCGCAGCCGCGGCCCCGGGACTACCTGCGGATCACCCGTGGATCACTTGGCCTTCTTCGAGAAGTACTCGAACATGTGCTGGGCCACGTCCTCCAGGTACGGACCGGCCTCGTAGGTGTTCGCGCCGTTGCCGATGGAGGTGTCGCTGACCAGGGCCGGCTTGCCGTCCTTGGTCGCGTACCAGCCGCCGCCGCTGCTGCCGCCGGTCATGTTGCAGCCGATCAGCAGCATCGCCGGGCGGCTCGGGTCGCCGGTCTTCTGGGACGGCTTGCCGCCGTCGCAGTGCTCCAGCTCCACGCCGTCGAAGGGCTTGCCCTCCGGGAAGCCGTAGTTGCTGACGGCGCCGACCTGGTCACGCGGGGCGTTGAACCAGAGCGGGACGGAGCCGCCGACGGTCTCCTCCAGCGACTTGCCGCCCGGGTTGGGGTTGGCGACCTTGATGATGCCGAAGTCGTACTGGCTCCACGGACCGCCCTTCTCCGGGTCGGCCTCGGCGGTCCACTGCGGCGAGACCATGCCGGAGGTGGCCGTCCACTCGCCGTACGGCTCGGCGTCCTCCAGCTTGGCCTGCTTGTTGCCGTTGCTCAGCACGCCGTTGCTGTTGAAGGCCGGGGCGAAGGTGATGTCGGTGTAGTACTTGTTGCCCTTGCCGCCGTGCAGGCAGTGGCTGGCGGTCCACACCAGGTTGCTCTTGCCCGGGTTGGCCGGGTCGGAGACGACGGTGCCGGAGCACACGTAGTCCTCGTTGCCGTCCTTGAAGAAGATCTTGCCGTTGACGTGCATGTTCTTCGGGAACGGGTGCGCCACGGGCTTGGCCGGGACCATGGCGGGCAGCTGGTCCGCGCCGCCGCCCGGCTGGGCGGCGGTGGGCTTCGCGGTGGGCTGGCCGGTGGCGGGCGCGCCGGTGGTCGGTGCGGCGCCGGTGGGCTGCGCGGGCGGCTGGGACGCGTCCGGGGCGGGCTGCGGCAGCGGCTTCGGCTTGGCCTCCAGCAGCTTCTGCAGGGTCCAGTAGCCCTTGACGGCCGGGGTGATGACGTTCGCCTGGGCCCACTTGTCCCAGTCCTCGAGCTTCCAGGTCTTCAGCTCTTCGAGCGTCGGAAGCTTGATCGGAGCCGCGCCCGGCTTGCCGGAGGCGTCGGCCGTGACGCCGGGAGCCGCGGTCACGGCCGGGTCGGCGTTGTCGGGGCCGCACGCGGTGGCGACCACCATGGTCAGCGCGGCGACGGAGGCGCCCAGGACGGCACGGCCGGGCCGGGATATCGGTGACATGAGTTCAAATCCCCCTGTTGACTACCGCCATGCGGCCCGTTCCCCGGGTGCGGCCCCACTCGGCCGCCGGCATGGCAGGTGAGGAGTCTGCCATGCGGCCCGGGAACTCCTGACATCCGCCCCGGACCGGGACGGGGCTGTCACCGGACCGGGGCGAGACCGTCACCGGATCGGCACGGGATCGGCACCGGGCCTCCGCCGCGGCGGCTGGGGGCTCGGCGGGCCCGGCGCCCGGTAAATCGGTTGCACGCCTCGTACGGGCTGCCTACCGTGGTCCGGGTCATCAGCCAGACAAGGAGAAGGCCGTTGCTCTACTGAGGTCCCGGGACACCGCCCCCGCCGCGCAGGCCCTGTTGCCGTTGCGCGGTGCGCGAGTGTGCGACCTCAGTCACGGCCCGTGGCGCTCCTCTGCGTGACGCCACCCCTTCGTTCCCTCCGGCCGTACCCGGTTCCGCACCCGCGGTGTCTCCCCGTGTTGCTCACCACCCCTTCGGCAACCACCCCGGGAGGCCTGTATGGCACACCAACCCACCACCACCGCCGTCCTCTGCACCGAGCTCTCGTTCGAGTGGCCCGACGGCAAGCCCGTCCTGGACGGCTTCCAGCTCGCCGTCGGCCCCGGCCGCACCGGCCTGATCGGGCTCAACGGCGCCGGCAAGTCCACCCTGATGCGGCTGATCGCCGGCGAGCTCACCCCCACCGGCGGCACCATCCGCGTCGACGGCGAACTCGGCTACCTTCCGCAGGGATTGACGCTCGACACGACCCTGCGGGTGGACGAGGCGCTCGGCATCCGCGGCGCCCGCGAGGCCCTGCACGCCATCGAGTCCGGCGACACCGACCAGCGCCACTTCGACGCGATCGGCGACGACTGGGACGTCGAGGAGCGCGCCCGCGCCACCCTCGACCGGCTCGGCCTGCACCGCCTCGGCCTCGACCGCACCACCGGCGAACTCTCCGGCGGCGAGGCGGTGCTGCTGCGGCTGGCCGCCCTGCTGATGGCCCGCCCCGACGTCCTGCTGCTCGACGAGCCCACCAACAACCTCGACCGGGCCGCCCGCGAGCGGCTCTACGAGACGGTGGCCGGCTGGAACGGCGTGATGCTGATCGTCAGCCACGACCGCGAACTGCTCCGGCACGTCGACCAGATCGCCGACCTTCGGGGCGGCGAAGTCACCTGGTACGGCGGCAACTTCGAGGACTACGAACGCACCCTCGCGGCCCAGCAGGAGACGGCCGAGCGGCTGCTGCGCAACGCCGAGGCCGACGTCCAGCGCCAGAAGCGGGACTTGGCCGACGCCCGCGTCCGGCTGGATCGCAGCGCCGCGTACGGCAAGAAGCGCTCGGTCACCCGCAACGACCCGCACATCTTCGCCGGGATGCTCAAGCGCAAGGGCCAGGAGACGGCCGGCCGGCTCCAGGGCATGCACACCGAGCGCCTGGAGGAGGCCAAGGCGCGGCTCAGCGCGGCCGAGGAGGCCGTCCGGGACGACGCGGAGATCCGGATCGACCTGCCGCGCACCGCCGTCCCGGCCGGCCGCACGGTGCTCACCCTGGACAAGGTCCGGCTGCCCTACGGCACCACCGCCGACCTCGACCTGCGCGGGCCCGAGCGGATCGCCCTGGTCGGCCGCAACGGCGCCGGCAAGTCCACCCTGCTGCGCACCATCGCGGGCGAACTCGCCCCGCTGGAAGGGGAGGTCATCACCCCGGTGCCGCTGCGGCACCTCCCGCAGCGGCTCGACCTGCTGGACGACGAGCGCTCCGTCGTGGAGAACGTCAAGCTGTTCGCCCCCGCCGCCGGGGACAACGCGGTCCGTGCCCGGCTCGCCCGCTTCCTGTTCCGCGGCGCCCGGGCCGACCAGCCCGCCGCCACCCTCTCCGGCGGCGAGCGGTTCCGCGCGACGCTGGCCGCCCTGCTGCTGGCCGACCCGCCGCCGCAGCTGCTGCTGCTCGACGAGCCGACCAACAACCTGGACCTCGCCAGCGTCCGCCAGCTCACCCAGGCGCTCGCCGCCTACCGGGGCGCGCTGATCGTGGCCAGCCACGACCTGCCGTTCCTGCGCGGCCTGGGCCTCACCCGGTGGCTGGAGCTGGACGGCGAACTGCGGGCGGTGGAGCCGATGTAGCGCCTACCGCTGCTGATCCTGCCGACTCTGCCGGTCCTGGGCGTCCTGGGCGTCCTGCTCGCCCCGGGCATCCTCGACGAGCATCCGGCGGGCCGTGCTCAGGGCCGAGTCCCTGAGCGCGGCCAGCTCGTCGGCGGTGAACACCGGGGTGCGGACGTTCGGCGGGATGCCCGGTCCGTCGAAGGTGCTGCCGTCCCGGGTGAGGTACTTCTCGTTCGGCAGGACGGCCATGAAGTCCGGCGAGAGCGTCTTGATCAGGATGTCGGAGAAGACGCCCTGGGTGTTCTCACCGACCCGGAGCACCTGCGGGGACCGGCCCATCATGGCCTGGGTGAAGGTCTCGGCCGCGCTGGTCGAGATCGAGGAGGTGAGCACCGCCACCGGCCCGGTGAAGTGCCGTCCCGCCGAGGGCCGCACGACCACCGGCTCGGGCCGGGTGAACCTCGTCGGATCGGCCGGGTCGTTGCGTGCCACCTTCCGGTAGGCGACGTAGGGGCGATCGGTGAGCCGGGCGGCGATGTGCAGCCCGAGCGCGTCCGAGCCGCCGCCGTTCAGCCGCACGTCGACGACCAGACCGGTGGGTCGGTTCCGGGCGTCCAGCAGGGCGTCCAGCGCCCGGTCCAGTTCGTCGACCTGGCTCTGCTGGTCGCCGTCCGTGTAGTCGTCGAAGCTGCTCACCCGGAGGTAGCCGAGGCCGTCGGGGAGTCGGCCCACCCCGAGCCGGCCTCCGGCGAAGACCTGCTCCGGGCCGGTGAGCTGGGCGGCCGAGGCCTGCCGGGCCCGCGCGGTCAGTTCCTCGGTCCGCACGGTCGACCCCGGCCGCTGCCCGCCGAAGACCTCCCTGGGCTGCCCGTCGACCACCCGGGCCAGTCCGGTGTGCGCGTCGCCGAGCGGGCGGAGCATGTCCACGAGGACGGCCTGCAACTGGTCGGCCGTCGTCGTCGGGGTGATCGTGCGCCGCTTCTCGTCCCGGGCGGCGTGCCAGTCGATCCCCTTGGCGGCGAAGAAGGGGTAGTTCTCCTCGAAGTTCTCCCAGAACCGGTCGAAGACCGCGAGCGGGTCGTTCGGGGCCGGCGCGGCGCACAGCGGCGGCAGGGCGTCCAGCCGGCTGAGCGCCTTGCTGCCGACCCCGCCCTCCTCGCGCTCCACGGCCCGGTTCCGGCCCTCGGGGGTGAGCGTCAGGGCGAGGTTGCCCACGCCGTAGCGGGTGGTGCCGTCCGGGCCGGGCGGACCGGTCCGCGTCCCGGTGACCCACCCCGGCACGCAGCTGTGCGCCGTCACGTCGTACGTGGTGAGCCGGCCCCCGGAGACCGCGATCAGCAGGCCGTAGCCCTCCGTCCGCCAGACCCCCTCCAGCGGGTTCGCCCGCCCTCCCCGGGCCGCGGCCGCCCCCGGTGCCGCCAACCCCACCGCCATCGCGAGCGCCACCGCCGCGGCCGCCGCCCTGCCGATACTCCTCTGTGTCATCTCCGGCCTCCGCCGAACCCCGGTCTCCCCCGCGGAACCCCTCCGCCACCGCTCCCTCCCGACGTTACGGCCGGCCCCATCGCCCGGGCGTCATCCCCCGTGCCGCACCCGCTTCCTCCTCCGGGACCATCCGGAGTCGGGCGGAATGGTCCCTGGCGCTCTCGACAACAACCGTTTTGACGGTGGGTGAAAGTCCGTCACCCGTGGCCCCAACTGTCCTTGGCTCCAGTAGCATCGGCAGCATGCCTGCGCTCAACATCGAGTACACGGAGCACGAACTCGCCGCGATCCGCGAGGCCGCCGCCGCGGACGGCAAGACCGTGAAGGCGTACGTCCACGACCTGAGCGTGCGGGAGCAGCAGCGGCGGGTCTTCGTGGACCACGCGGTGGCGTTCTGGAAGGCGCACCGGGCCGAGTTCGACGCCGCGTTCCCCGAGGACGCACCCGCGGCGTGAGGGGCGGGGGCGCGACGCGATGAGGGGCGGGGGAGTGGCGCTGCTCCACGTCGACCTGCGCTGGCTGCTCGACGTCCAGGAGCTGGCCTCCCCGGAGGACCTCAGCGTGCGGGACTACTCGGCGCTGCAGGCCGCCGTCGCCCGGCACCGGGTGAACACCGCGCAGCTCGGCCACGACGCGGACCCGGCCTGGTGCGCGGCCACCCTGATGCACACCATCGTGCTGCTGCGCCCGCTGCCGGTGCGCAACAACCTGTACGCCTGCATGACGACGGCCGCGTACATGCACGCGGCCGGGGAGGGGATCGACCCGCCGTACGGGGCGCTGGTGGAGCTGGCCCGCGGCATAGCGGAGGGCCGGGCGGACGTGTACGCGGCGGCCGACCGGATCCGCGACTGGCGGATCTGAGGCCGACCGCCGCGGCGGTCCCCTGCGGGGCTGGTCCTTCGGCCCCGGCCGCAGCCCGCCCGCGATCACGTCCTTCCCGGTATCCGCGTCCCGCCCGCGGTCCGCGTCCCGAGCCGGTATCCGCGTCCCGCCCGCGGTCCGCGTCCCGAGCCGGTATCCGCGTCCCGCCCGCGATCCGCGTCCCGAGCCGGTATCCGCGTCCCGAGCCGGTCCAGCCCGTCGGGAACCACGGCGGGGCCGGTGCGGCTGTCAGCCCGGCAGCACGAAGCCCGACTCGTACGCGGCGATGACCGCCTGGGTGCGGTCCCGCGCGCCCAGCTTGGCCAGCACGCTGCCGACGTGCGTCTTCACCGTCTCCTGGCTCACCACCAGCTGCCGCGCGATCTCGCCGTTGTTGAGTCCGGTGGCCATCAGCCGCAGCACCTGCCCCTCCCGTTCGGTCAGCCGCCCGATCGGCCCCCGGTCCGCCGACCCGGTCTCCCGGCGCCGGTCCGCACCGTGGCGCAGGGCGAGTTCGCGGACGGCCGCCGGGAACAGCAGCGAGTCGCCGCGCGCGACCAGCCGCACCGCCTGCACCATCTCCTCCGCCCGGGCCCGCTTCAGCAGGAACCCGGCGGCGCCGGCGCGCAGCGCGTCGTACACGTGATCGTCGTGCTCGAAGGTGGTGACCACCAGGATGCGCGGCGGCGCGTCCATCCCGTTGACCAGTTGTTCGGTGGCCCGGATGCCGTCGATGCCGGGCATCCGGACGTCCATCAGCACCACGTCCGGGCGTAGTTCGCGCACCAGTGGGACGACCTCGGCGCCGTCGGCGGCCTCGCCGACCACGGTGAGGTCCGGCTCGCTGTCGATCACCACCCGCAGGCCCAGTCGGACCAGCCGCTCGTCGTCCGCGATCACCACCCGGATGCCGTCGGTACCCTGCTGCACGCCGCCCTGGTCCACGCCTTCGTTCACGCCCGGGCTCACATCCTCGTCCACGCCTCGGCTCACATCTTCTCTTCGTTCACGCCCGGGCTCGCACCTTCGCCCACGCCCGGGCTCACGTCCTCGTTCACGCCGCCCCTCCCACCGGCAGCCAGACGGCCAGCCGCCACGTCGTTCCGTCCTCGCCCGGCCCCGCCGTGCTGCCGCCGTGCAGCGCCGCCGCCCGCTCCCCGATCCCGCGCAGCCCGCGCCCGCC